>WHTC01000138.1 GCA_009379795.1 Nitriliruptorales bacterium
ACCGGCAGCCGGGCAGCAGGCTCCTGCGACCGGGGACCCGGCTCCCACCCGGGTGCGGCAGGGCGGCGGTTCGGTCGCCGAGGTCGCCGAATCAGTGCTGCCGTCGGTGGCGCGCGTCGACGTGAACGGCAGCGCCGGATCCGGTTCGGGGTCGGCGGTGGTCTACAGCGAGGACGGCTACCTGATCACCAACAATCATGTGGTCGAGGGTTCGACCAACGTCACCGTCACGCTGCCCGACACCCAGGTGGTCGACGCGGAGGTCGTGGGCACCGACGCGACCAGCGACCTGGCAGTCCTGGAGATCACCCCGACCCGCCTGACGCCCCCCCAGTTCGCCGCGCAGCAGCCGCGGCCGGGCGACACAGCCATCGCCATCGGCTCGCCGTTCGGCCTGGACAGCACGGTGACCTCAGGGATCGTCAGCGCGACCGAGCGCGATGTGAACGCGCCGGGAGTGACGCTCGTGGGGCTGCTGCAGACTGACGCGGCGATCAACCCGGGCAACTCGGGCGGGGCGCTGGTCAACGACCGCGGTGAGCTGATCGGCATCAACACCGCGATCCTGTCGCAGACCGGTCAGAGCGGCGGGATCGGCTTCGCGATCCCGGTGTCCACCGTGCGCGACGTGGCCGACCAACTGATCAATCAGGGTGAGGTGCGGTACGCCTACCTGGGCGTATCCACCCAGGATCTGAACCAGGGCGTTGCGAGTCAGTTGGGCCTGGACTCCGCGGAAGGCGCGCTGGTGGCCGAAGTCGAGCCCGGCAGCGCCGCCGACGACGCGGGTCTCCAGCCAGGCGACGTGATCATCGCCCTCGGCGACCAGGAGGTCACGTCGTCAGGCGATCTGGTGTCCGCCGTGCGCAGCTTCTCACCGGACGACCGGGGCACGCTGACCCTCATCCGTGATGGCGAGGAGCAGGAGGTCGAGTTCGCCTTCGGAACCCTGCCATCGCAGGGGTAGCGGGATGCTGGTGCCGGGGCGGCCATCCTTGTCGCGTCCGACTCCCGCCCAGGCCAGCCCGCCGCGCAGCAGGCGGCGCAGGGCCGGGTCCGAGCGCCGGCCCTCCTGGGCGGCCGCCTCGTCCCAGGCCACGATCAGCCGGTTGAGGTCACGGCTGGACAACTCCGGCATCAACTCCAGGATCCGCAGGTCCAGCGTGGCCTGCCCGTCACCGTCCTCGGCCGCCCCTATCGCCCGGATGACGTTGGCCACGAGGCATCCGCCCTCGCCGTCCTGCCATGATCCCGCCACCAGAGGAAGGTCCTCGCGCTCGGCGGCATCGGCCAGCGCACGCTGCGCCGATCCGGGCAGCAGCGCGACCGCCCTGCCGAGCCGCTCCTCGGGACCGACCTCGCTGAACAGCCGGACCGTCTTTCTCATCTCGAGCCTCACGCTATCCTCGCGACAACCATGAATGATGATGCTTCCCTGAATCCCGGCGCTGATGCAGGCCGCGGCGCACAGCCGCTTGCGAGCAGCGATGAGCGCAAGCTCGCGGTGCGGGTGACCGGCGATCGCATCCTGTGCACCCCGCCCGGCGACGCCGATCGCCGGACCAAGGGCGGCATCCTGATCCCGGCGACCGCCAAGTCAGCCGACCGGCGGGGTGTGTGGGCCGCGGTGAATGAGGTCGGGCCGCTCGTGCGCACGATCGAGTCCGGCGACCGCGTCCTGTTCCTGCCGGACTCCGCGATTGAGGTGGACGTTCGGGGCGAGGTCTTCCTGATCGTCCGCGAGCGCGACGTTCATGCGGTCGCCAGCGGCGAGCGTCCCGCGGGCTCCACGGGCCTCTACCTCTGACCGCCACGGTCCCCGCCCTGCGCCGGCCGGGCCGCGCGTCAGCGCAGCACCCGGCCCTCCATGCCACCCGCGACGGTGAGCACCTGTCCGGTGACGTGCCCTGCTGCAGTGGAGGAGCACAGATAGGCGACCGCGGACGCGATATCGCTCGCCGTCGCCACCTTGCGCAGCGGCATGGTTGCGGTGATCCGCCCCACGGTGACCTCATCCAGGACGTCAGTGGTCATGGCCGATGACGTCCAGCCCGGCGCGACCGCGTTGATCCTCCCCAGGGGTGCGACCCGCACGATCTCGTTCTTCAGGCTCAGCAGCAGACCGCCGGTGATCGCCGCCTTGGCGGCGGCGTAGTCCGCGTGCCCCGCCTCACCGAACAGACCGGCGGTCGACCCCACCAGCACGATGCACCCGTGGCCGACCCGAGCGACGTGCCGCAGATAGGCACGGCAGGTCAGGAAGGTGGCGGTCAGGTTGGCCTCCACGGTCGCCCGCCATCGCTCCAGGCTCAGCTCGCCCACCGGCACGTCCTCCGCCGGCCACACCCCGGCGCTGGCCACACAGGCATCCAACCGCCCGAGGTGCTCGGCGGCCGCGGGAACCAGCGCGTCGGCCTCGGCCTCCGCGCGGAGGTCCGCGCCGAGGGCAACCCCGCCCACTTCCCCGGCCAGGGCCTCGGCCGCGTCGCGCCCGCGGTGGTAGTGCAGCGCGACCCGCGCCCCCTCTGCCGCCAGCACGCGTGTCACCGCTCCACCGATGCCTCCCGACGCGCCGGTGACCAGCACGCCCTGGCCCTGCAGGCCAAGATCCACCTTGTCCTCCCAGTTGACTGTTGACTGCGCTAACGTGCCTCCCGTATGGGTCTTCCGGTAAGCCAGCGCAAGAACGTGCAGTACAAGGCCGGCAAGCGCCGGCGGTTGCCCGACGTCCCCGGTATCAGTCTCGAACGTCGGTGGTGGGCAGAGGACGCGGTCGTCTGCGGGATCGACGAAGTCGGGCGCGGGGCGTGGGCGGGACCGGTCACCTACGCGGCCGTGGTGCTGCCCAGCGGCCGGCGCATGTACAAGCTGCGGGACTCCAAGATGCTCGACCCCGTGCGCCGGAAGCAGTTGAGCGAGCGCATCCTGGGCTTCGCCCTCGATGTGTCGGTCGGGCACGCCAGCAACACCGAGATCGACCGGGTGGGCATGAGCGCGGCGATGCGCCTGGCCGCCCGGCGGGCCGTGGACGGGCTGTCCGTGCGTCCCGATGTGTGTCTGCTGGACGGGCTGTGGGACTTCCTCGAGGGCTACGGCACGCACAACCAGCGTGTGGCCGGGGGCGACTCCCGGTCGGCCTCGATCGCCGCCGCATCGATCGTGGCCAAGGTATGGCGCGACCGGCTGATGACCCAGGCCTGCCCATCCTTCCCCGCCTACGGCTTCTCCAGCAACAAGGGCTATCCCTCCCCCGGCCACCAGGCGTCCCTGGCCGTCAAGGGGCCCTGCCCGCTCCACCGCCTCACCTGGAGACCGGTCGCCGCCTGCCGCGCGGCCGGCGCCTCCTGATCGCGGCCCGCGACAGCCCCGAGGCGATCCACGCGGCCAGGCATGACGACCCGGACACCCCCGCAGGCTCTTGACGGCGTTCACGGGCGGTTATGGTGGCCGCAGACGGGGATGTCCGGGGCGGTTGGCGCGCGCGCTGGGCTTCCGCATTGTCCATCCGTCCCGTGGAAAATCCGCTCCGTGATCAAAAAATTGCGGAGAATCCATCTAGGGGGTGTTCCCAGCCGAGTAACGGGCATATAGTGGACACACAACGCAAGCGCCAGATGGACCCGCCCGCACTCCATCGATGCGCGCACGAGGCCCCCGCCCGACCACGGGGGCCTCGTACTTTTCTGAGGAGAATCTCACCGGCGACGACAGCCCCGCGTCCCCGGCGCGCCTACTGGCGCACCAGGGGCTTGTAGCGGATGCGGTGGGGCTGGTCGGCCTCGGCGCCGAGGCGGGCTCGCCGGTCCGCCTCGTAGTCGCTGAAGTTGCCCGGGTAGAACACCACCTGGCTGTCGCCCTCGAAGGCCAGCGTGTGCGTGGCGATGCGGTCCAGGAACCAGCGGTCGTGGCTGATCACCACCGCGCAGCCGGCGAAATCCAGCAGCGCGTCCTCCAGAGCCCGGAGGGTGTCCACGTCCAGGTCGTTGGTCGGCTCGTCGAGCAGCAGCAGGTTGCCCCCGCAGCGCAGCAGCTTGGCCAGGTGGATGCGGTTGCGCTCGCCGCCGGAGGCCACCCCGACCTTCTTCTGCTGGTCCGGCCCCTTGAAGTTGAACGCCGCCACGTAGGCGCGCGAGGCCATCTCCCTGGTGCCGACCTGCAGCACGTCGAGGCCGCCGGTGATCTCCTCGAACACCGTCTTGTCCGCGCTCAGCGCGTCACGGGACTGGTCGACGTAGGCCAACTGCACCGTGTCGCCGATGGTAAGCGCGCCTTCATCGGGCTGCTCCTCGCCGACGATCATGCGGAACAGCGTGGTCTTCCCGGCCCCGTTCGGCCCGATCACCCCGACGATCCCCCCGGGCGGCAGGCTGAAGGTCAGGTCGGCCATGAGCAGCCGGTCGCCATAGCCCTTTGCCGCGGCCGCGGCGTCCACTACCACATCGCCGAGCCGGGGGCCGGGGGCGATGCGGATCTCGGCGCTGCCGACCTGCTCGCTGGGGCCCTGTGCCAGCAGCGACTCGTAGGCGCTCAGGCGTGCCTTGGACTTCGCCTGGCGGGCACGGGGCGACATGCGCACCCACTCCAGCTCACGCTGCAGGGTCCGCTGGCGGGCCGACTCCTGATTCTCCTCCTGCGCGAGCCGCGCCCGCTTCTGCTCCAGCCAGCCGCTGTAGTTGCCCTGGAACGGGCGGCCCCTGCCGCGGTCCAGTTCCAGGATCCAGCCCGCGACGTTGTCCAGGAAGTAGCGGTCGTGCGTGATCGCGACGACCGTGCCGGGATACTCCTGCAGCGTGCGCTCCAGCCAGGCGACGCTCTCGGCGTCCAGGTGGTTGGTGGGCTCGTCGAGCAGCAGCAGGTCGGGACGGGACAGCAGCAGGCGGCACAGGGCGACTCGGCGGCGCTCGCCACCGGACAGCGTGGACACGTCCGCGTCACCCGGCGGGACGCGCAGGGCATCCATGGCAATCTCGACGGTGCGGTCCAGATCCCAGGCGTTGGCCGCGTCGACCGCGTCGCTGACCTGGCCGAACTCTTCGTAGACGCCCGCCATCTCGTCATCGTCGAGCGGCTCTGCCATCCTGGCGGTCAATTCGTTGTAGCGCTCCAGCAGGCGCGCGGTCTCACCGACGCCGTCCATGATGTTGCCGCGGACGTCCTTGCCGGCGTCCAACCGCGGCTCCTGGGGCAGGTGCCCGACCCGCACGCTGTTGCCCGCGAAGGCCTCGCCCTCGAACTCGGCGTCCAGGCCGGCCATGATCCTCAGCAGGCTGGACTTCCCGGCTCCGTTCGGGCCGATGACGCCGATCTTGGCGCCCGGGAGGAACGACAGCCAGATGTTGGACAGGATCTCCTTGTTGGGCGGGACGACCTTGGTCAGCCCCTTCATGACATAGACGTACTCAGGCACAGACGGGTCCTCGTGGGATGGGGGTCGGTTGCGGATCTGACCCCCGATCCTAATGGCCTGTGGTCCCGGGGCCGGCAGTCGCCGTGCGGCAGCGCACTGGTCCCGAGGTGAGCGTGGCTTTACCCTCAAGCGACAGGCGAACCGACCAGGGTGGGATCGATGGCTCAACGCAAGCGCGGAAGGCGGCACCCGCTCCCCCTGCTCACCCTTGCCGCGCTGTTCCTCGCAGCACTGCTGGCCTGGCTGCTGGCACGGCGCCGTGAGGAGGGCGAGCATGCGGCGGTCCAGCGGGAACTGGCGGGACTCTGGTCCGGCGACGCGCACGTGCGGGCCGCCAAGACCGCCGCCGGCCCCGTCGACACGGGCGCCGTCGACACCGGCCCCGACGACGCCGGCCCCGACGACCTGGGGCAGATTGACGGTGTGGGACCGGTCCTTGAGCGCACCCTGCGCCGCCTGGGCATCACCACGTTCCGCCAGATCGCGTCGCTCACCCCGGAGGAGGCGCGGCGGGTCGGTGCCGAGTTCGGGCAGTTCGGCGACCGTATCGAGCGCGAGCATTGGGTGGAGCAGGCCCGCCGGCTGTACGAGGCCAAGTACGGCAGGCCGGTCGAGCCCGGCTGAACCGGTCCCGTCGCGGGCGAGGCCACCTCAGGCGGCACCCTCGGGGATCAGGATCCCGCGGCCCTGCACGCGGCCGTGGTCCAGGTCGTCGATGGCATCGTTAACCGCCCGCAGGGGATAGGTCTGCGTGTGCAGCGTTACCTGCCCCTCGGCGGCAAGGGTCATCAGTTCGGCGAGGTCGTTGTAGGTGCCGACCAGGTTGCCGACGACGTTGATCTCCGTGGAGATGATGTCGATCGCGGACACCTGCACGGTCCCGCCGTAGCCGATGACGAAGTGCGAGCCGGCGCGGCACAGCATCTTGACCGCGTCTTCCAGCGCCCCGCCCTCGCCGACGAAGTCCACGACCACCTCGGCGCCGTGGCCGCCGGTGCGCTCCAGGACCTGGTCCACCTGGGTCCCGTCGGCGACGACGGTCTGGTGCGCGCCGCACTCCTCGGCGAGCTTCAGCGCCTGCTCGGAGCGGTCGACCACGATCAGTTGCGCAGGCGTCAGCGCCCGCAGCGACTGGATGCCGATGTGGCCCAGGCCGCCGGCGCCGATGACCACGGCACGGGTGCCCGGGTACAGCAGGCTGGCCGCCTTCTTGGCTGCGTGGTAGGCGGTGAGGCCGGCGTCCGCGAGCGCCGCCACGTCCGCCGGCGCCAGCGACGCGTCGAGCTTCACCACCGAGCGGGCGCCGGTCTTCAGGTACTCGGCGAACCCCCCGTCGCTGTCGATCCCGGGGAAGGCGCCGTTCTCGCAGTGCATGTCGTTGCCGTCGCGGCAGGCCCGGCACAGCCCGCAGGTGATCAGCGGGTGGACGATGACCGTGTCGCCGACGTCCACGTTGGTGACGGCCGAGCCCACGGCGGACACCCAGCCGGCATTCTCATGACCGAGCACGTAGGGCAGTTCGACGCCCGACTTCTCCGCCCACTGCCCCTCGATGATGTGCAGATCGGTGCGGCACAGGCCCGCGCCGCCGATCCGCACGATCACGTCGAAGGGCCCGGTGACCTCCGGCTCAGCGATGTCCTCCACCCGGGGCCGCTCGTCGTACTGGTGCAGCCGTACCGCCTTCATGCGCTCACTCCCTCTCTTGTTGCGCTGGCCGGGGCCCGTAGCGGGTGGCGAGCAGACCGCGGCAGAACCCCGCATTTCCCTCGATGCTGACCCGGGTCGTGCGTCCCATGCGCAGCAGCCGCAGCGCCTGCTCCGGCGGGACCGCCCGGCCGCCGGCGTCGATCAGCAGCGCTGCCTCCGGTGCCGTCGAGTAGCCCAGTTCCGCGCGGCGTGACAGGTAACGGTCGCGCTCGTCGCCGGGCGGCAGGTCACGCAGCCGCAGGCCGGCAAGCTGCTCGGGCGTCCTGTCCTCGGCCAGAAGGCTCCGGCAGAGCCGATCCTGGCGGACGATCAGCGCCTTGCGCCGGAAGGTCAGGCGCAGTTGCTCCAGGTCCGACCCCTCGGCGAGACCCGGGAACGTCCCGTCGAAGCCGCGGGCGTGCGCCACGCCCCGGTTGATCTCCTCCGACGCGCAGTGGTCGTCCAACTCCACCCGCGCCCCGGCCACCCCCGGCACCGACCTGATCGCCTCCTGGGCGTCCGCGACCATCAGATACGCGAAGTTAGGGGCGCAGAAGTAGGTCGGCAGCCGGAGGCGCAGGGTGACGTCGCCGCCGTCCACCGAGAGCGAGGCGACGAAGCCGAGTTCGACGATGGACTCGTCGAGTTCCGGGTCGCGGACCGCTCGCAGCGCGTCGGTGATCGCGGCTGCGCTGACCATGTCAGATCTGCACGATCTGCTCGGGCGGTACCGCCGGCTTCTGCTCGACGTCCATGCCCGTCTCGGCCTCCCCGGGCAGCCGCAGATCGGCGGGCACGTCGAGACCGTAGAGCCTGGCGGCGTTCAGGCCGAGGATCTTGCGCTTCGCGGTCGGTGTGAGGCCGGCATACTCCCCCACCATGTCGTCGGGCATCTCGATGTCCATGAACGCCTCGATCAGCCACTTCGGCCGCCAGATGGCGTAGTCGCTGGCGAACAGGATCCGGTCCTCGCCGAGCCAGTAGAGGAGCTCGCCGATCACCTGCAGGAAGTACCGCGGGCGGGTGTGGATGAACGGCATCGCGACGGCCAGACCGCCGTAGACGTTGGGCTCCTGCACGGCGATCCAGCAGAAGTCCTCCAGGCGTGGCAGGCCGACGTGTTCCACGATGAAGTTGAGGTCGGTGAAGGCCGTGGCGACCTCGTCGATATCGGTGACGTCGAAGGCGTCCTTGTTCAACGGCCAGATCGTCGGACCCTTGTGCACGTGGATGTTGGTGACGCCGAGTTCCCGGCACTTCTCGAGGTAGCGAATCGACCAGGGGTCGCGCAGGTCCCAACCCCGGGAGTCGCCGTGCCACTCGGCGGTGTACAGCTTCACGCCCTTGAACCCGTAGCGCTCCGCCTTCGCCTCGAACTCCTCCAGCCCGGGCTCACCGTGCCGCGGGTCGAACGAGCCGTTGAGGATGAACCGGTCCGGATGCTGCTCGGCCAGGACGGCGTTCTGCTCGGTGGTGTTGAAGCCGTTGACGTAGAAGTCGGTGAGGTAGGTGGGCTGGAAGATGCCCACGTCGACGTAGCCCTCGTCGAACAGGTCGTGCATGAGGTCGTCGGGGCTGTAGCGCTGGAACTTCTCCAGCGGCCAGACCTCGTCCTGGGGGCTCAGGTTGCGGTGGTAGTCATAGAAGCAGTTGATGAAGCCCTCGCCGTAGCGGTTGGCCTGGTTCTCCGGGCTCGCATCCCACAGGTGGATGTGGCCGTCGACGACGTAGTACCGCTCACCGTTCTTCTCGAACATCGCT
>WHTC01000417.1 GCA_009379795.1 Nitriliruptorales bacterium
AGCTGAGAAGGCAGTCTCGCGCCCCGGGGTGAAGACCCTCTTGAGCGCGGGGAGGAACGGCCCTTGGGCCCAATGCCCCGCCGGGTAGCCCCCGTGACCGGGCCCGAATGAGGCCGTCGCCGTCTGGTGGCGGCAAAGGCGTGGTGGCACCGCGAGTACCCTTATCGCCCACGCCCCCAAGGGATCATGACGAGGTCCCTCGGAGGGCTTTGATGATCCACTCTACGAGCCGTGTAATGGTCGCTGACCTGGCGCAACATGTCGGAGAGACCGTGTCGGTCTCCGGCTGGGTGCACACACTCCGGCTGCAGAGCAAGATGCAGTTCGTCGTCGTGCGCGACCACACTGGCATGGTGCAGGTCACCCACAGGCGAGGCGAAACCGGTGAGGCGCTGGAAGCCGACCTCGAGCACCTCACCGCCGAGTCCGCCGTCCGGATCGTCGGCCAGGTGGTCGACAACCCGGTGGTCAAGCTGGCCGGCCTGGAGATCGTGCCGGAGTCGGTCGAGGTACTGAACCGGGCCGAGGCACCGCTGCCCATCGACGAGCGCACCGGGCTGGAGCACCGGCTGGACTGGCGGTTCCTCGACGTACGCAAGCGGGCCAGCGCGCAGCTGCTGTTCGCCGTGCAGACCACCCTCGAACAGGGAATGCGCGGGTACGTCTACGCGCAGGGCTGCACCGAGATGCACACGCCGAAGCTGATGGGCACCGCCTCGGAGTCCGGGGCGGAGGTTTTCAAGCTCGGTTACTTCGACCGCAGCGCCTATCTGGCCCAGTCGCCGCAGTTCTTCAAGCAGATGGCGATCGCGGCCGGCATCGACAGGGTCTTCGAGATCGGTCCAGTGTTCCGGGCCGAGCCGTCGTTCACTTCCCGGCACGCCACCGAGTTCACCGGGGTGGACGTGGAACTGGCGTGGATCACGGATGTTGAGGACGTGATGGTCTTCGAGGAGCGCATGCTCGCGTACGCCCTCGGGCAGGTCGCGGAGGTGCACGGGGAGGCGATCGAGGAGCACTTCGGCGTCCAGGTGGTCGTCCCCGAGGTGCCTTTTCCGCGGATCACCATGGCCGAGGCCCAGGAGATCCTGCGCGCCAGAGACTCGAACCCGGCTGGGAAGGAAGACCTCGACTCGGAGGGTGAGCGCGGGGTGGCCGCGTACATCAAGGAGGAGACCGGGCACGACTTCGTGTTCGTCACCCACTACCCAACCAGCATCCGGCCCTTCTACCACATGCGCCCCGCCGACCGGCCCGACCTGACGCTGAGCTTCGACCTGCTGTGGAAGGGCCTGGAGGTCACCACCGGTGCCCAGCGCGAGCACCGCTACGACGTGCTGCTCAAGCAGGCCGCCGAGAAGGGCATGAGCACCGAGCCGCTGCAGGACTATCTGAACTGCTTCCGGTACGGCTGCCCGCCGCACGGAGGGCTGGGCATGGGGCTCGGGCGTGTGCTGATGGTGCTGCTCGGGCTGGAGTCGATCCGCGAGACCACCTTCCTGTTCCGCGGGCCGAACCGCCTCACCCCGTAAGCGCGGGGCAACTGAGGGTCAGTAGCGGGTGTGGCGCAGGTCGTGCTGCCAGGCTTTCTCGGGGTGCTTGTCCCAGTAGCGGCGCAGCGCGACCTCGCGGTCCGCGTGGCGGCCCTGGTGGCAGAGCCCGCCGTGGGCGAGCGTGACGCTCATGGCGAGCGGTGACTCGGTCGTGACCCAGTGCGGCGTGAGCGCGTG
>WHTC01000100.1 GCA_009379795.1 Nitriliruptorales bacterium
CGCCGGGGCCGCCGGGCACGTTGCCTCACGAGCGACTCGGTCGTTGCGGAAGCGGGCGACCCAGGCGTGCAATTCGGGGGAGGGAGGAGGTCGAGGCGGCCTGGGCCCGAGACTCGTACTCCAGGGTGGCGGCGGCGCGGACCGGCGCTACGCCTCGTCGCCGCCGCGTCGCCGCGGATCCGCGGCGGCGTCTCCGAGTTCTGCGAGCGCGCGCTGCGCCGCGGCGAAGGCGATGTTGGCCGACGGCACTCCGGCGTAGACCGCGCTGTGCAACAGCACCTCGCTGATCTCTTCAGCGCTCAGCCCGTTGCGGACCGCGGCACGCACGTGCATCGCAATCTCCTCCTCACAGCGCAGGGCCGTGAGGATCCCCAGGGTGATGCAGCTGCGGGTGCGGCGGTCCAGGCCTGGACGCGTCCACACCTCGCCCCAGGCGCAGCGCGTGATGTAGCCCTGGAAGCTGGCGGTGAAGTCGCTGGTGCGCTCGACCGCTCGGTCGACGTGGGCATCGCCGAGAACGGCGCGCCGGACGCTCATGCCACGTTCCAGCGCCTGCACGTCTTCGGCGCTCGCGCCCTTGCCGTGGCGTTCGTCGTTCATCAGCGGTTCCCCTCCGAGGACGTGAGATGGGACAGCATGAGGTCGGTCACCGCCTGGGCGCGCTCCACGTTTGCCAGGTGGGCGGCGCCTTCCAGGACCGCCACCTGCGCGTCGGGAATGGCGGTAGCGATGCGATGGGCGTGCTCGGGAGGCGTGGCGGGGTCATCGGCGCCCGCGATGACCAGCGTCGGCGCGCCGATTGTCCGCAGGGCGCCCTCGAGGTCCAGTGCCGCGATCGCTTCGCAACAGGCCGCGTACCCCTCGGCGGGGGTAGCCGCGACCATGGCTTGCATGCGCGCGACCAGTCCCGGATCGCGTCGGCGCAGCGCTTCGGTGAACCACCGCTGCACCACGGCAGCGGCGACGGCCTGCGTCCCGTGGGCCCGGACGGTCCTGGCGCGCTCCGTCCACCCCTCGGGCGGGCCCAGTCGCGCCGACGTGCACAGCAGGACGAGGCGGTCGATGCGCTCGGGAGCGTTCGCCGCGAGCCACATGCCGGTCATCCCGCCCAGCGACAGGCCGCAGAAATGGGCGCGCCGCACCTCCAGCCGATCGAGCAGGGCGAGTGCGTCACGGCCCAGGTCGGCCAAGCCGTAAGGGCCAGGTGGCGTCAGCGAGGCACCGTGGCCCCGCTGGTCGTAGCGGAGGACCCGGAAGTGCTCGGCGAGCGGGCCCACCTGCGGCTGCCACATGGACAGGTTGCTGCCCAGCGAGTTCGACAGCACCACGACCGGCGCCTCCTCCGGCCCGTCGATCACGTGGTGCACTTCGACTGCGGTCACGTCCGCCGGCTCACACGTCGAAGAAGACGGTGGCATGCCGCCCCTGCAAGCGGATGTCGAACCGGTACCCGTCGGGGGCCGAGCGCGCGATCAACGTGGCCTGGGCGGCCTCGTCGGCGATGGAGGTGAGTACCGGGTCGGCCGCGTTGGCGTCCGGCTCGTCGTCGAAGTACACGCGCGTCACCACACGGTCAAGCAGCCCGCGAGCGAAGACGGACACATCGACGTGGGGAGCCTGCAACCCGCCGGCCGGAGCGTCGACCTGCCCGGGCTTCCGGGTCAGGATGGCGAAGGAGCCCTCGGCGTCGGTTGGGCAGCGGCCGAAGCCGCGGAAACCGGGCACCCGTCCCCGGGGGTCGTCGGGATGGTCGAACCGCCCTCCGGGATCGGCTTGCCACGTCTCCACGAGACCGTCGGCGACCGGTTCGCCCGCACCGTCGTACAACGTCCCGCGCAGCCAGATCGCACCGGGAGTGCCCTCCGGGACGACGTAAGGCCCCTCAGGCCACGGCAGGCCGGGGTTGAAGAAGGGACCGATCGTCTGCGAAGGGGTCAGCGGCGGGGTCACGAGTCGTGATCCCCCTCGCCGTCCTCCATCGGCGTGGACTCCGGCCCGCGCAGCACGATGTCGAACCGGTAGGCCAGTGCCCACTCGTGCACGGTCTCGGACAGGTCCAGGTGAGCGATGAGGCGCTGCCGCGCCACCGGATCGCGGACGGAGTTGAAGATCGGGTCCTGGCCGAACAACGGATCGCCCGGGAAGTACATCTGCGTGATCAGCCGCTGGGTGAACGCGCGCCCGAGCAGCGAGAAATGGATGTGGGCCGGCCGCCAGGCGTTGTCGTGGTTGCCCCACGGGTACGCCCCCGGCTTGACGGTCACGAAGCGGAACCCGCCCTGCGCATCGGTCACGCAGCGACCGATGCCGGTGAAGTTGGGGTCCAGCGGTGCCGGGTGCCGGTCGCGGTCGTGCCGGTAGCGGCCGGCCGCGTTGGGCTGCCAGACCTCCACCAGGCTGCCGGCCACCGGCCGGCCACCCTCGTCGAGCAGACGGCCATGCACGATGATGCGCTCGCCGAGCGGTTCGCCGTGGTGCTGCCGGGTGAGGTCGGCGTCCGCCTCGTTGACCAGCCCCTCACCGAGCAGCGGACCGGTGATCTCCGTCAACATATGCGGCAGCACAGTGAGACGCTCAGGAGCGCGCAGCCTCGTCGACATGTACTCGGGGGTCCGGGGGTCGGGATGCACACCCTGCGGGCGCCGGTATTCAGGGACCAAGAGTGGGCCGCTGGTGGTCATCAGCCATCCCCTTTCACAGCAGTGGCGTGCTGGAGATCCCGCAGGACCTCGAGCTCCCGGGGGCTCGGCGGCGGCGAGGTGGCGACCTCGTCCGCGACCCGGAGGTCCCACCCGGTCGCCTCTTGAACCTGCGCCACCTCGATACCCGGATGCACCCGCGTGAGCGTCAGCTCGCAGGTCTGGGGATCGGGTTCCAGGACACCGAGGTCAGTGATCACCATGACGGGACCGCGTCCGCGCAACCCCAGGCGCTCGCGGTCGCCGGGGCCCCGACCGTGACCGAACGAGGTGACGAAGTCGACCTGCTCCACGAACGTCCGGGGGCTGCTGCGGGCAACCACGATCACCTCCCCGCACGAGGCGGCGATCTCAGGGGCGCCGCCCGCGCCGGGCAGGCGGACCTTGGGGTTGGCGTAGTCCCCGCCGATGACGGTGGTGTTGATGTTGGAGAAGCGGTCGATCTGTGCGGCGCCGAGAAAGCCGACGTCGATCCGGCCCGGCTGCAGCCAGTAGTTGAAGATCTCCGGGATCGGTACCACCGCGTCCGCGGTCTCGGCCAGGATGCCGTCGCCGATCGACAGCGGAAGGGTCGCGGGCTTGGAGCCGATCGTCCCTGACTCGTAGACGAGTACGAGGTTGGGCGCGTGGGTGCGCCGCGCCAGGTTGGCGGCGGTGCTCGGCAACCCGATGCCCACGAAGCAGGCCGCCCCGTCGCGCAGGGTGCGGGCGGCCGCGACGGACATCATCTCGTCGGCGGTGTAGCGACGGCAGGCTTCGGTCACGCGGGCCTCCCGCCGGCGGCAATGACGCGCTCGTCCAACCAGACGCGGAACGCGTCGCGGTCCCGGCTGATCGCATCCCACGCTCGGTAGGAGGCATTGTCCCGATCGTAGTAGCCCTGGGCGTAGGAGGGGTGCGCGCCCCCCGAAACCGCTGCCACGGCGGTGATCGCCCACGTCGGCAGCAGCACCGCACCGGGCCGCGGCTCCAGCTTGTCGACGATCTCCTCGACGGTGACCAGCGACCGTTTCGCCGAGAGGACGACCTCCTTCTGGATGCCGATGACACCCCACAGTTGCACATTTCCACGGCGGTCGGCCTGCTGCGCATGGATGACCGCCACATCGGGGTTCAAAGCGGGGAGCGCGGTCAGCTCCTCCCCGGTGAACGGGCAGGTGATCGACCGCACCGTCTCGGTGTGCTGCGGCAGGTCCGTACCGGCATAGCCGCGCAGCACCGCGAACGGCAACCCCGACGCGCCGGCGACGTAGCGGTTGGCCATGCCAGCGTGGCTGTGCTCCTCGATCTCCAGCGCCTGTGGCCAACCGTGCTCGACCGCGTCGCGGAAGCGGTGCAGGGAGCCGACGCCGGGGTTGCCGCCCCAGGAGAACACCAGCTTCCGAGCGCACCCGGCGCCGATCAGCTGGTCGTAGATGATGTCGGGGGTCATGCGCACCAGCGTCAGATTGCGCCGCCCCTGGCGGATGATCTCGTGACCCGCCGCAACGGGGATGAGGTGGGTGAAGCCTTCCATTGCCACGACGTCGCCGTCGTTGACGAGCTCGGCGACGCCCTGGCGCAGGGCGACGAGCTCTGCCACGACCACCTCCAGCGCTTCGCGTTCCGTACAAGGATGCCCGAGCCGAACGCTAGGAGCCCGCTCGGAACGGCTCAACCTGGCTGTCTCACATGATGGCCGCGCCGAACGCGTCACGCACAGGACCGGCGCGCGACCATCGCTTTCACCCGGCGGCCGCCAACTCGTCCGCGGCGGCCAAGAGGTCATCGAGAGTCAGCTTGCCTGGATCCTTGCTCGTATGGGGGCGGGCCGTGACAGCGACGATGACGACCTTGCGCAGCCGACGCCCCTCCATGCCCGCGCACCGCTGTGCCACCGCCGCCAGCGCCCGCCGATCGCCGGCGAGCGGATGCAGCTCCGGCCAGCGGCGCGCGAGTTCGCGCAGCGTGTCTCCAACGATCTCGGCCGCCTCCTCGCAGGTCGGGACCTGGAATGGCACGACCAGATCCGCACGGGAGACGAGAGCCTCGTCGAGCGCGTCGGGCACATTGGTGGTCGCCAGGAACAGCAGCTGCGGGTGCGTAGCCGCGAGCAGGTCGAGACCGGTGAGGACCGCGTCCGTGGCGCGGTGCACGTCCACGGGATTGGTCTCGAACGACGCCAGTCGACGGCTTGCCGCGAACGCCTCGACCTCGTCAACCAGCACTATGGTGAAACGCTGCTTGGCCGCCAGCGTCGGCAGCGTCTGCTCGAGCAGGTGGACCGTCCTGCGCTGGCTCTCGCCCAGCAGATCCGACGGCAGGGCGTGCGGGTCGATCTCGATGTACTGCGTGTCCCCCTCGCTCGCCAGAGCCACGGCCACGGTCTGGGCCAGGCCACGGGCCGCGGTCGTCTTGCCGGTGCCGGGCGGACCAGCGAACAGCAGCAGCCCCTGCAGGGCGGTACGGGAAGCGTGGAGCATCGCACGATGCAGCAGGCTGAACACCGCGTGGTTGACCAGCCGCTCCTTCATCCCCAGCGGCAGCACCAGATGCTCCCAGTCCTGAGCGAGCGCCTCGCAGGGCAGCGTGAGCGTGCGGGTGACGCCATTGGGTGCGGCGGCCACGGCGGTCAGTCGTCACCCGGGATGAGCGAGCACATCGTCTCCGGGAAGGTCAGCGTCACATCCGTATCGGGCGGGATCGACACGGACGGGTTGCTCCGAGCGCGCAACTCGAGATCCCCCACCGAGACCACGTGGTCCACCGACTCACCGAGGAACGCGCGGGTCTGGACGGTTCCCGACCACTTGCCGGCGGAGTTCACCGCGGTGGCGCCCTTGTCGAGTTCGACGTGCTCCGGGCGGATCGACACGACGACCTTCGCGTTGGCGGGAAAGTCGACGCTGGAGGTGGCCCGCATCTCACCGTGGTCCGTCGTGACGAGGTACACGTCCTCGCCCTCGCCTCGTTTGATCGTGCCATTGATGAAGTTCGACGTCCCGATGAAGTCCGCCACGAAGCGCGAGCTCGGGCGATCGTAGATCTCCCGGGGCCGGCCCACCTGCTCGATGTTGCCCGCGCGCATGACCGCGATGATGTTGGACATCGCCAAGGCCTCGACCTGATCGTGGGTCACATAGACCGCCGTGATATGGAGATCCCGCTGGAGCCGCTTGAGCTCGTAGCGCATCTCCTCCCGCAGCTTCGCGTCCAGGTTGGACAGCGGTTCGTCGAGCAGCAGCAGGGGTGGCTCCATGACCAGCGCCCGGGCAAGCGCGAGGCGCTGCTGCTGGCCACCGGACAGGTCGGTGGCCTGGCGGTCGGCGAGGTGTCCGAGCTGCACGACGGACAGGACCCGCTCCACCCGTTCGCGGATGTCCTTCCTCGACGGTCGCCGCGATCGCGGCAGGACCTCGAGCGGGAAGGCCACGTTCTTGAGCACATTCATGTGCGGCCAGATGGCATAGGACTGGAACACCATCCCCAGCCCCCGCTCGTTGGCACGCAGGCGAATGCCGTCGGTGGATGAGAACAGCGTCCGGCCGCCCACCGCGATTTCCCCCGCCTCCGGGTGCTCCAGACCGGCCACGCAGCGCAGCGTGGTCGTCTTGCCGCACCCCGAGGGACCCAGCAGGGTGAACAATTCGCCCTGCTCGACGGTCAGGGACACCTCGTCGACCGCGACGACGCGCTGACTCCGATTCCTCTTACTGCCGGGAAACGTCTTTCTCAGGTTGGTGATCTCCAACATCTGGTCGGCCCTCCTCGGCTCGTGAGTTGTCGATCTGCCTTGCGGACAGACGGCGGTCTAGTGGCCCTGAACGCCGACCTTCGCGCCAAGCCGTTGCGCGATGACCACCAGCGCCACCAGCGCAAGGACCATCAGCACTCCCAGGGACGCCAGCTCGGTGAACTGGCCATTTTCCCACTGCTCCCATATAAGGATTGACAGGACCTCGTTGCCCGGGGAGTACAGCAGGATGGAGCTGGACAGCTCCCGGACCGACACCATCACGATGTAGATCCAGCCGGCCAGCAGACCCGGCATGAGCAGCGGCAGATTGACCCGCCGGAAGGTTTGCCACCAGGTCGCGCCGCTGGTCTGTGCGGACTCCTCCAACTCCCCGGAGATCTGGTACATCGAGGTCGACGCGTAGCGCATGCCGTAGGGCATATAGCGGGTGAAGTAGGCGATGAACAGAATCCAGATGGTCCCGTAGACGGGGATCGGAAAGCGCAGGTACACGAACAGCAGCGCCACACCCATGACCAGCCCAGGGATCGTGAGCGGGAGGAACGACAGGTTGTCGATCATCCACCGGCCGGGAGTCTTGGTGCGCACGACCAGCCACGAGGCGATCGCCATCAAGAACATCACCACGGTGGCGGTGCCGATGCCGAGCATGAGTGAGTTGCGGGAAGCCCGCAGCGCCTGCGAGTTGGTCAGGGTGTACGCATAGTTTTCCAACGTGAACGACTGCAGGCTGGCCATTGACGGGACCGAGTAGAACGGCTGAAACGAGGCGTACACCAGGATGAGTACCGGCATCACGACCGCGAACACGAAGTAGGAGAGCACCAGCGCGGTGGCCGGCCAGCGCCACACGCCCAGGTCCATGGGATGAGGTCGGAAGCCCTTGCCCGTGACGGTCTGGAAGGACTTGCCGCGATTGGACAGGCGCGACTGCCAGAATACGCCGACGGTGGTCAGCGCCAGCAGCGACAGCGCGTAGGCCCCCGCCTGCCCGTAGTTGGCCGGGAACTGGTTCAGCACGCGCCAGATGCGCGAGGTGAACACCCACACGCCGTTGGGGATGCCCAGCAGGGCGGGAACCTCGAACGCTTCGAGCGCTCGAACCCCCATGATCAGGATCGAGGCGTACATGGCCGGCTTGGCCAGGGGGAGCGTCACCCGGCGCAGGACCGTCGGCAGCCGCGCGCCGCTCATCAGCGCCGATTCCTCAAGCGAGGGGTCCATGCTGCGGAAGGCCGCGAACATCAGCAGGAATACCAGCGGCGACAGGTGCAGGCCCTCGACGAACATCATCCCCCACATGGTGAAGATGTTGAAGAAGCCCGGCCCGACGATGGGCTCCAGGAGCCTGTTGAACAGTCCTACGCGCGGGCTGGCCAAAAAGATCCAGGCGATGGTGTGCAGGATGCCCGGGATGATGAGCGGCACCAGTGACGCGGCGAACAGCAGGCCCTTGAACGGCACGTTGGTACGCACCGTCAGGTAGGCAAGGGTCGTGCCCAGCGTCACGGACAGCACGGTCGACCCGATGGCGAAGCTGAACGAGTTGGAGATCATCTCGCCCAGGCCGAATGCGGAGTACGCCTCGCCGAAGAACCGCAGCGTCAGCGTGGCGCCGTCGTAGAAGGTGCCCCACAGCAGGTACAGCACCGGGACCATCGCCAGGTAGCCGACGATGATGACGACCGTGAGGATGATCAGGACCTGCGGTTGGAACAGGCGCCGCCAATCCAGGCGGTTCGCCAGGCCGCTCAGCGGCCGCTCCCGCGCCGTCGTCGAAACGTGTGCCACGGCGACTCTCCTTCCTGTATCACTCGTGCTGGCAGACCACATCGACGAGAGCGGGCTGACCTGTTGACATGACCACGTCGGCGGCGCGGCGGACCGCGTCCCGCACCTGGTCAGGGTCGCTGATGGGCCCTTCGCCATACCAGCCGAACGAGCGGGCGATGTTGGCAAAATCCGGCGCCGGATCGTTGATCTCCATGCCGAGGTACGCGTTCTCCACCGGCGTGCCGCGATGGTGGGCGATGCGCTCCTGGTGCTCCCAGTCGTTGTAGTACGCGCGGTTGTTGAACATGACGGTCAGCATTGGGATCTTGTGATAGGCAGCGACCCACAACGCGCCAGGGTCGAACATCAGATCGCCGTCGGGTTGGAGATCCACGACCAGCCGACCGCTGCCTTTGTGAGCGAGCGCGACTCCCAGGGAGATCGAGATCTGGGTGGCGGTGCCCAGGCTGGCGCCGGCATGCCGGTAGGGTCGGTCAAAGTCCCAGGTGCGCAGGGCCCACCCCGAGGCGGTGCCCGCCGTCAGGACCCAGTCGTGCTCCTGCACGACCTCCCAGGTCTCCGCCGCGAGCCTGGCGGTGGACACCGGCGACAGGTCCCAGTCCTTCTTGGCCTGCCGTCGCCAACCCTCCCAGGTGGCTTCGTGGACGTCCGCAAGCCGGCGCTTGCGGGACTCGCGCGCCCGGCGCCGATCCGGTTGCCTCGCCTCCAGTTCCCGGCAGCGCTCCAGCAGCGGCGGCAGGGCGACCGAGGTGTCCGCCGTCACCTGCAGATCGGTGGGATGCAGCGCGGTGAAGTCGTGGGACCAGGACGAGATCTCCAGGTCGTTGAACCCCAGGTCGACGACCTTGGCCCGGTCAGGGATAAGCGAGCGGATGGTCCGCGCCACACGGTCAAGCTCCTGAGTGGGCTTGCCGAAGTCCTTGACGTCGAGGAAGAGGACCAGGTCGGCGTCGGTGACCGCATCGGACCCCGTCACGTTCAGCGGGTGGCGGTTCGGGAAGTTCAGCCTGATGTTGGTGTCGATCACCCCGGCGCCCAGCAGTTCGGCCAGTCCGATGATCTGGTGGAAGGCCTGCGGATCCCTGCCCGCGTACCCCGGGATGATGATCGGCCGCTCCGCGGCCACGAGCATGCGGGCAAGCTCGTCGAGCGCGGCGGGATCGGGTCCCAGCCGGCTGGGCACCTTGTGGCGTTCGGGATCCAGCGGGGGCACGTCCTCGGTGAGCTCGTCCTCCTGCAGACCGGCGTCCAGGCAGATGTAGACCGGCCCGCGAGGCTCGCTCATCGCCACGCGATGGCCGCGCGCCACCGTGGCCGGCACCGAGGCGATCGTGGCCGGCTGATCGTCCCACTTGGTGTAGTCGCGCACGGCGTTGCCCTGCACGTTCGCCGTGTGGATCCAGTCGATGTTCGGCCGGCGGCGCTCCAGGGCCATCGGGCCGGTCCCGCCGAAGATCACCACGGGCGCCCGGTCCAGGTACGCGTAATAGATGCCCAGGGCCCCGTGCAGCAGCCCGACCACGTTGTGCAGGATCACCCCCATCGCCTCGCCCGAGGCCTTCGCGTAACCGTGCGCCAGGCCGACGGCGACTTTTTCGTGCGGGCACTCGATGATCTCGGGGTCGTTGCCGCCGTAGTTGACGACGGAGTCGTGCAGCCCCCGGAAGCTGGAGCCCGGGTTGAGGCTGACGTAGCGCAGGCCATGCGCCCGCATCGCGTCGACCATGACGTCCGAGCCGTACCGTCGGCTGCTGTCAGCTCCTGCCACGTTGCGCACTCCTTCGCACCAAGGGGGTCGCTTACTCGCCTTCGATGACGCCCTGGCCGGACTCCCGGACGACCTCCTCGTAGAGGCCCTCCCACTTGTCTCGTGTATCCAGCAGGTCGTCGAGGTCCACGGTGACAAGCGCGTAGCCCTCGGGCACGCCGCCGTAGTCCGGGTTCGCGGGCGTGCGCTCGAACTCGGCGAGCGTCTCCTGGGCGTCGGTCATCGAGTACTCGGTGAACAGCAGGGCGGCAGCGGGGGTGTTGGTGTCCCGGTGGATGCCGATCCCGTTGGGCCGCACGATGATCGGCTCGACCGGAGGCTCCCACGCGACCGGCGCGCCGTCGCCCTGCAGCCGCGGGATGCGATGCTGGTACGCGGAGGAGGTGATCGAGAACTCACCCGCGGCCATGAGTTCGGCCATCGTCGTGTGCCCGTCGACCACGGTCGCGTTGCGCGCCGCCTCCTTGAACAGCTCGACCGCTTCCTCCTCGCTCATGCCCTCCTCGGTGGTGAGGTGCTCCTGGAGGAGGGTGGCGAACCAGTCCCAGTCACCGAGTTCCATGGCCAGGTCGCCGGGATAGTCGGTCAGGACCTCGCGCCAGCTCTCCGGATACTCGTCCTCGCTGAGGAGGTTGGTGTTCCAGGCGGCCACAAAGACGTTCAGGTAAAATCCCGCCCAGTTGGGGTACCGGGCGACCTCGACGATGTCGTCCTTGACCGGGGTTTCCAGGGGCGCCAGCAGCCCCTCGCGGTCCAGGATCATCATCTCCGGACCGTTCGTGGCCACGACGTCCGCGCCGGGGTAGTTCGCGTCGGCCTCCTGCAACAGGCGCTGGAGGATCGATGAGCTGCTGGCACGGTACAAGTCCACTTCGACGCCGTACTCGTCGGTGAACGCGTCGGTGATCGGGCCTGACTCGTCCACGTTCGTCGACGTGTACAGGCTGATCGTTCCGCCCTCGTCGGCTTCCGCCTGGGCCAGTTCGACGAGCCGCTGGGTGCGCTCCTCGCCTTCGAGACCCTCCAGCTCCGCGTAGACCTCGGCCAGTGCGTCCCCGCCGCCGCCGTCCTCAGGGCCGCATCACCCGTCTCGGCTGCCGGCGGCTCCGCCGTTGGCGAGGCCCCGCCACAGGCGCTGGCAACAAGCGCCGCCAGCCCGATAACCATGCCGATGCGCCAGCTTCCTCGCTGCATCATTCCGGCTCCCTCGTTCGTCACGCGGATCCCGAGCCCAAGCCCTACGCGAGATTAAGCTGCGAGTATGGTATAA
>WHTC01000285.1 GCA_009379795.1 Nitriliruptorales bacterium
GGTCGGCCGCCCGGTCGAGCGCCCCGGTGGTCGTGATCATCCAGCCCTCCAGCCGGGCGCGGCCGCGCCCCTCCTTAGGCCGCGAGTCTAGACCCGGCCCCGGGCGTTCCCGGCGGCACCGTGCAGGCTCGTCAGTCCTAGATCTTCAGGCGCAGGACGCGCTCCAGCACGGTGAAGGCCGCGGGCGTCCAGCCGATGAACACGCTGTCAACCTCGATGGGCAGGGGCGGATCCGGAGCCAGTTTCACCGTGGGTGACTGGTATTCGCGGATGTGCGGGTCCGGCAGGTGCTCACCCCGGTAGAGCCGTTGGGTGAGCAGGAACATCTGGCTGCGCCGGCCGGTGTAGAGCTGGACGTTGAACCGGCCGTCGTCGGGCAGCCCCCGGGGCGCCACCTTCATCCCGTCGCTGAAGAACTGGCCGTTGGCGACCACCAGATCCAGTAACGGGTCCGTAGCGGTTGTCTGCGCCAGCTCGACCGCGGTCTCGGGGCGACGCGCGCCGCGGACGGCACCGTAGGCGGCCAGCAGCCGGCTCACCCGGCCGGTGAAGCTCGGCATCAGCCCCACCCGGCGGATCAGGTCGGCGCCGTAGCCTGCTTGGGCGAGGTTGACGAACAGGCGAGAGGCCGGGGCCCCGTCCGGCCCGGTGAAGGTCACCTGCCCGACGTCGATGTCCATCGACCTGTCGCCGGCGAGGTGGCTGGCCAGCAGCCTCGGCGGCCGGTCCAGGCCGTAGGTACGGCTGAAGTCCGAGTGCGCGCCCGCGGCCGCCACGCCGAGAACAACCTCGGGCTCGACCGGCTTGCCGTCCTCGAACAGCCCGTTGACCACCGCGTTGACCGTGCCGTCAGTGCCGACCGCGACGAGGTAGCGCAGCCCCGCGTCCACCGCCTCACGCGCGGCCGCCCCCACGCCGCCGGCGGGCGGGTGCACGACGTCGAGGTCCAGACCACGGTCGGCCAACTGTGCGGTCAGGTCCGCCAGCATCCGGCGGCCGGCGCCTCGGCGCGCACCCTCCGCGATGAGCCGCATCGGCCCGAACAGGCTGCTCACGTCGTCTCCACTGCCGCTCTCGGTCCTGCCCTGCGCCGGGAGGCTGGTCACATGCCGCTGTAGGCAACCACACCGCGGACCAGCGCCTTCGAGGCCTCGTGCGCCCGCTGCCCCAGGCCGCTGAGCTCGGGGTTCCCGGAGGCGATGTCGCGCAGTTGGCGCAGCAGGTCCGCGACCTGCTTGGTTGCGCGGACGAAGTCGCCCGCGGTCATCTCCTCACCGGCGAGGGCATCCTCCAGGTCGACGCCGCCCGCCCAGCGCCAGACCACGCCCATGAACCCGGGGTCCGGCGGGCGGGTCACCGGCAACGAGGCATCCTCCTCACGCTCGGCCACCTCCTGCCAGATCGTCTCCACCCGCAGCACCGCCTCTCCGACCGCGGCGGCTGGCGCTTCCACGAGCGGTGGCTCTTTCTGCCGGGTCTCGTACACGAACACGCTGGCGACCGCGGCCAGCGCTGAGGCGTCGAGCCCGTCGAGGACGCCGCGGCGGATGGCTTCCGCGAGCACCAGGTCAGTCTCGGCGTACAGCCCGGCCAGCCGCCGGCCATGCTCAGTAGGTGAGGGCCGGCCGGGGTCGTCGGTGAGATAGCCCAGGTCGGTCAGGACGTTGATGATGCGGTCGAACTGGCGCACCAGCGACCCGGTCCGCCGGTGCACGCTCGCCTGCAGCCGCTTGGTCTCGGCGGCCAGATCGTCGGTGCGCCGCGCCCAGACCTCGATGTCGGGCAGCCGCGAGTCGTGATGCACCGGGTGCGCACGGATCGCCGCGCGCAGTTCGGTGATCCGCCCGGTGTTGCGGCGCTGGTCAAGGGGTGTGCTCGAGTCACCGTCGCCGTCCGCGCGCCCCTCCCGCTTCGAGCGGGGCTCGGGCAGGCTCCGCAGGGCGTTGGCGACCGCCTTGCGATAGTTGGCTTGCCGCGGG
The DNA here is from genome assembly GCA_009379795.1 of Nitriliruptorales bacterium. GTDB lineage: Bacteria > Actinomycetota > Nitriliruptoria > Euzebyales > Egibacteraceae > WHTC01. The sequence continues at coordinate 1,980 of WHTC01000285.1, forward strand.
CCACCGGAGCTGGGCAGCGTCACCCAGCCGACCTTGTTGGGCGGCGCGATGAACTCGCGCGGGCCGAGGCGCACCAGCTTGCGATCCTCGGTGACCGCTGAGGCCAGCGGGGTACCCGAGCCGCTGGTCGAGCGGCTGACGATGGCGTACAGGTCGGGGCGCTCACCGCCGCGGGGCATGGCCACGACGTCCCCGGGCCGCAGTTGGCCAACCCCCTCGACGAGTGCCTGGCGGGCGGCACGGCGGCGCTCCCGCGCACTGGCCGACTCCAGGCGCGACAACTCCCGGCGCAGCCCCCAGTACTCGGCGGCATCGCCTCGGTCCGAGTGCAGGTTGGCCCGGTAGCCCTCGAGCGCCTCCAGGTTGCCGGCGATCTTCTCCTCGTCACCGCTCACGCGGGCGTCCGCCTCGTACTGGGCGAACGAGCGGGCCAGGAGTTGCTCGGCGGCGGCACGGTCCTGCCGGCGAAGCAGGTTGACCGCCATGTTGTAGGAGGGGGTGAAGCTGGAGTGCAGTGGGTTGACGCGGCGGCCGACCAGGGACGCCACGGTCGGGAAGTCCACATCGCGCTGGTAGAGCACGACCGCGTGCCCGAGGGTGTCCAGGCCCCGCCGACCCGCCCGCCCCGTAAGCTGGGTGAACTGGCCGGGGGTGAGCAGTTCGTGGCGCAAGCCGTTCCACTTCTCCAGGCGCTCGATCACGACCGTGCGAGCGGGCATGTTGATCCCGAGGGCCAGCGTCTCGGTCGCGAAGCACACCTTGACCAGGCCGCGGACGAACAACTCCTCCACGGTCTCCTTGAACACCGGGACCATACCGGCGTGGTGAGCGGCCACACCGAGTTCCAGGCCGGCGGCCCAGGGCCCGTAGCCCAGCACGTCGAGGTCCGCCGGATCCAGGTCCGCGGTGCGTTCGTCGACCAGGCGCTGGATCTCCGCCCGCTCCCGAGGGTCGGTCAGGCGCACGCCGGACTGCACGACCTGGCGGACCGCGTCGTTGCAACGGTCTCGGCTGAACACGAACCAGATCGCCGGCAGCCAGTGGCGCCGGGCCAGCTCAGGAACCAGCTCGTCACGGCGTGGCGGGCGCAGGCGTGGACCGGTCGGCTGGGGTCGGCCGCGGCGCGACATGCGGTTGCTGACGCCAGCGCGCCGCTCGAGCATCACGACCTCGGGGTTGGGCACCCCGGCGCGGGCCTGGCGGGCGGCCCCGACCTCGGCCTGGGAGGCCTTGCGTCCGGATTTGCCCGCCCCACGCGAGAACGTGGGGTAGATGCGGTCGCCGACGGCGTAGTGGTGCTCCAGGGGAACCGGCCGGTGCTCGGTGATGACCACGTCGCACCCCTCACGCACGTCCAGATCCCCGCCCGCCGGCGCAGGCTCCGCCTGCGCCCTCAC
>WHTC01000147.1 GCA_009379795.1 Nitriliruptorales bacterium
CAGACCCACCGCCTGCACGTCTTCGGCGGTCATGGCAGACCCACCGCCTGCACGTCTTCGGCGGTCATGGCAGACCCACCGCCTGCACGTCTTCGGCGGTCATGGCAGACCCACCGCCTGCACGTCTTCGGCGGTCATGGCCGCCCGATGCCCACGATCAGCGGCTGGCTGAGCGACCCGCGCCGGTAGCCGGCCAGGTCGAGGGTGACGTGGGGGAAGCCGAGGTCACGGATGGCGGCCACCAATCGCGGCGCATGCTCCAGGACGGTCGCCATGTCCTCCGGCGGCACCTCGATGCGGGCGATGTCACCGTGGTGGCGCACCCGGTACTGCCGCAGGCCCAGGGGCCGCAGCAGGTCCTCGGCCGCCTCGACCTGGGCGAGTCGCTCGGGCGTGACCGGGGTGCCCTGCGGCAGGCGCGAGGCCAGGCAGGCGAAGGCCGGCTTGTCCCAGGTCGGCAGCCCCAGATGGGCGGCCAGGGCTCGGATGTCGTCCTTGCCGAGCCCGGCCTCCTTCAGCGGCGCCCGAACGCTGCGCTCGGCGGCGGCGATCGCACCGGGACGGTGATCGCCCGCGTCGCTGACGTTCTCCCCGTAGGCGATCCAGCCCAGCCCGCGCTCGGCAGCGATGCGGTCCAGGACCTCGAACAGCTCCGAGCGGCAGAAGTAGCAGCGGTTGCCGGGGTTGGCGGCGTACTCGGGGTTGTCCAGCTCAGCGGTCGGCGCGACGAGGTGGGCCACGCCGATCTGCTCGGCAACCTCGACGGCCTCGCGCAACTCCCGGCGGGGCAGCGACGGCGAGTCCGCGGTGACCGCCAGCGCTCGGTCCCCCAGAACGTCATGCGCCACCTTGGCGAGCACCACGCTGTCCACACCGCCCGACAACCCGACGACCAGGCCGCCCATGCCGGCGAGCAGATCGCGCAGCCGCTGGTACCGGCCAGCCAGATCGACACTCAGCCGAAAGTCCTGCACGTCCTGCCTCTCTCCGACTCCTTACCGCACCACCGGCGCATGAGCGGCTTGCGGATCCAGCGCGTCGGGCACGGCTCAGGCTCCTCCAGCCAGGCCGAGCCCACCGGGGGTGCCGCGCACGGCGACACAGCGAAGCCGGCGGTGGACTCGAGTCACTACGCTACTCCACCCTTCACCGGGCCCCGGCAGCCGCGGCAACCCTGGCGAGAATCGCGGCGTCCAACTGCATGATGAGCGACAACGGCATCCGGCAGAAGATACGGACTCTCCCGCACCGCTTCGCCACTCCCCGGGGCCTGGATGGTCAGTGTCAGCACACCGCTTCCCCCGGCAACGTCGAACGCCGGTGGCCTTCACGTGAAGGTCATTGGACTTCAGGCGTCCGATCGGCTTCACGTGGAGGTGAGCGGCGGCCAGTTGTGAAGCCGAACGGGCTCGAGCAGTCCGATGACCTTCACGTGGATGCGACCGGACACCCGGCGCGCCCGCGACGACGCGCCGTGGGCGCGGTCAGGCCGGCGCCGCGAACGCTCCCGCCGTAGGAGGGCCTGGCCGCGCCACCGATGACGTCAGGGAGTGAGCACGGTCGATCCGGTGGTTCTGCGGGCCTCCAGGTCGCGGTGCGCCCGGGCGGTCTCAGCCAGCGGGTAGATCTGGTTCACGTTGACGGTGACCGTGCCCGAGACGACCACGTCGAACAGGTCTGCGGCGGTCTCCTCCAACTCCTCGCGTGTCCCGACATAGTGGGCCAAGGTCGGCCGGGTCAGGCTCAGCGACTTGCTGCCGAGCTCGATCGGCGCGATCGGGTCCGCCTTGCCGGACGACTGCCCGAAGGACACCAGGTGACCGCGCGGCGCCAGGCTGGCCATGGAGTCGGCGAAGGTGTCCTTGCCGACCGAGTCGTAGACCACCGGCACACCCTTGCCGTCGGTCACCTCCATCACCCGGTCCACAAACGACTCGCGGCCGCGGACCACCGGGTGAGCGCACCCGTGCGCCTTGGCCAGCTCGGCCTTCTCGTCACTGCCGACCGTGCCGATGACCGTCGCCCCCAGGTGCGCGGCCCACTGGCACAGCAGCATACCAACCCCGCCCGCAGCCGCCTGCACCAGGATCACCTCGCCCGGCTCCACCCGATGGGTGCGCCGCAGCAGGTATTGGGCGGTCATCCCCTTGAGCATCATCGACGCCGCGGTCCGGTCGTCGATGGCGTCCGGCAACCGGACCAGGTTCGCGGTCGGCATGACCCGCCGCTCGGCGTAGGCCCCGGGGGGACCGCCCGCATACGCGACCCGATCCCCGACGGCCAGCTCGGTCACCCCTGGGCCGACCTCGTCGACCACGCCCGCCGCCTCTGTGCCCAGGCTCAACGGCAACTCCAGCGGATACAGGCCGGTGCGGTGGTAGACGTCGATGAAGTTCAGGCCGACGGCGGTGTGGCGCACCCGCACCTGGCCGGGACGGGGCTCGCCGACCTCGACGTCCTCCCAGCGAAGAACCTCCGGTCCCCCGAACTCATGAATCACGATCGCTTTCGGCACTCTGGCTCCTCTGCTCAGTCGGTGTTGGAGTTTCCGTCGTATACCACGGAAACTCCACACCGGATGTCCGACGGTGCCCACCAGGTGGTTCATCGAGCGCCGCCCTGACGAGGAGGAACGGCGATCCAGCGTCTCAAGCCGAAGCGGCTGGCTCCCGGGGGCACGTTCGGGATCGTCGCCTCCTCCTCCCCCGCCTCGGTGCCCGAGGACGTTCGCCGCGGGGTCGACCGGCTGCGCGGTGCCGGCTACCGGGTCCGGTTCCTGCCGCACGGCCGGGACCGGCACGGCTACCTCGCCGGCTCAGCGGAGCACCGGGCCGCGGACCTGCACGCGGCGTTCACCGATGGCGGCATCGACGCCGTGCTGCAGTTACGCGGCGGGTACGGATCGGCGCAGGTGCTGCCGCTGCTGGACCTCAGCCTGCTGCGATCCAACCCCAAGCCGATGATCGGCATGAGCGATACGACGATGCTGCACGTGGCGCTGGTGCAGGCGGGGCTGGTGACGTTCTGGGGCCCGACCCTGGCCGGCGTCGGGCGCGCCAGCGACTACACGTGGAAGCGCTTCCTGCGCACGCTGGTGGACCCGCCGCGGGAGGACCCCATCGAGCGGGACCCCGACGATGGCCGAGTGAGCACGCTGCACCCCGGCGTCGCCGAGGGTCCGTTGATCGGCGGGACGACCTCGCTGCTGGCGGCTGGGCTGGGCACGCCCTGGCAGGTGCAATCCGAAGGGCGGATCATGTTCCTGGAAGATGTGCGCGAGGCGCCCTACCGGATCGACCGGCTGCTGACCCAGCTTGGGCAGGCAGGGGTGCTGGGGGCGGCGGCCGGCATCGTGATCGGCGAGCACGTCGGCATCCGCGCGAAGGATCCCTCCCGCGGCCAGACGCTCACCCTGGCCGAGATCCTGGACCGGATCATCCGTCCTCTGGGGGTTCCCGCCGTCCATGGCCTTCCCCTCGGCCATGGCCGCCACCTGGCCACCGTCCCCCTCGGCGCCCGCGCCCGCCTCGACGCCACCACGGGCACCCTCACGATCCTCGAACCCGGCGTCGACTGAGCGCGCGGCTCAGGCCCGCCCGAGGTCGGTGACCAGTTCGATCAGGTGGCCATCGGGATCGCGCATCACCACCACGTAGTCGGGAGTGGAGAGTCGCAGAGCCGCCAGCCTACGAAAAGGCGCATGAGCAGGGCCTCGGCTGCGCAGACTACGACCATGTCGTTACGACGGGACCTGCACGCCGCGGCGCGGGACGCCGGGGTGAGCGACCCGCGACTGCTGGAGGCGATCCAGCGCACCCCACGCCGTGAGTTCGTGCCGCCCGAGTACGCCGAGGATGCCGACATCGACGAACCCGTGCCCATCCCCCACCAGCAGGTCACCTCCCAGCCGTCACTGTCCGCACGGATGATCGACGCGCTGGAGCTGCGGGGCGACGGGCAGGTCCTGGAGGTCGGCACCGGGTACGGCTACCAGACCGCGCTGCTGGCCAGGCTCGCCAAGCAGGTCGTGAGCATCGAGCGGTTCGGCAGTCTGGCCGAGGCTGCACGTGCCAACCTCGCTCGGCACGGAACCGCCAATGTTCAGGTCGTCACGGGTGATGGCACGCAGGGCTGGCCGGCCGCAGCGCCCTACGACGCGATCCTCGTCTCCGCGGCCTTCCCCGTGGTTCCCCCGCCGCTGGTCGAGCAACTGGTCGAGGGGGGACGGCTCGTCCAGCCGATCGGCTCGGGCGGCGCCGAGGAGGTCATCCTGTTCGGCAGGACCGCCGACGGGCTGCAACGCCTGCGCAAGGTGTCACCCGCACGTTTCGTACGCCTGACCGGCCGCCACGGGTTCGCCGACTGACGAAACCCCGCTCAGCCGACCTCCTTCATCCCGACCAGCAACCGGCCATCGCGCTCCCGCACAGCGGTGCCGAACTCGGCGCACGCCCGGCGCAGGCGAGCGGCGATCCAGGCGGCCTCGTGGGGCTTGGCGACACGGGTGAAGCAGAAGTCCAGCGCGAGGGGCACGGCCTCGAGCCGCACCGGACCCTGGTCACCGATGTCGAGCAGCCACAGCAGCCCAAGGTCGTTGCGCAGCGTCTCCTCGACCGCGTAGTCGTCGATGAAGTCGCCGAGGTCGTAGAGCACCAGCGAGTCCCCAGCCTGCGCGGCACCGTGGAAGACGTGGGCGGAGTGGCCGGCGATCAGGCCTGCGCCGGCGTCGACCAGGCGCTGTGCCGCTCGGCGCACCTGCGGCACCGGCGCGGGGACCATGTTCGGCCCCCAGTGCGGGGTGAGCAGCACAAGATCCGCGTCCACCTGGTCTATGGCGTTCCGGAGCCACCCGGGCACCTCCCGGGCGAGGTCCACGTGGGCGATACCGGGCCGATCCCGCCCGGCAGCGAACGCCGGCGGATGATCCGCGAACCCGACGATGGCCACGCGCATCCCACCCGCCTTCACGACCTGGGGTCGGCGAGCGGTGACCTCGTCGGGACCGGCGCCCACCCAGGCGATCCCCGCCCGGTCCAGATGCGCGCACGTGTCCGCCAACGCCTCGGAGCCGTAGTCGAGCGCATGGTTGTTCGCCAGGGTCACTGTGTCGACGCCCAACTCCCGGAGTCGCTCCGCCGCGACCGGAGGCGCGCGGAAGAAGAACGGTTTGCCCGGGTCCCGCCAGCGCTCACCCCGCGCGGAGATGCAGCACTCCAGGTTGAGCACGAACAGATCAGCGCCGCGGGCGGCCGCGGTGACCTCGGGAGCGAACAGTGGCCGGTCCGGGTCCTGCAGAAGGCGGCGGGCCACCCCCCGCCCCAGCATCGTGTCGCCGGCCAGCGCCACCCTGATCGTCACGGCTCGCCACCCTCGGTTCGGTGCCGTGCGTTCTTTGACTCGCCCTCCCAGGCTAGCTAGGACGGCCGGTCGCGCTTGGACGGTGGTGGGTCCGGCCGCACCGTTCAGCGAAGATACCGCGTCCCAGGAAGAGATCGAATACCGTGAACCTCCACCTGAAACGAACGGGGGAAAACCATGAACACCACATCGATCGAAGCCACACGGGCGGAGATCGAGCAGGAGATCGCCGGGCGCACGCTGTGGGATGAGCTGACGCGGAATGCCGAGCGGCATCCCGCCGCCCCCGCAATGTCATGGAAAGCCGGCGATGCCTGGAAGACGATGACCTGGCGCGAGTACCGCGATCAGGTCGAGGAGGTGGCCGTCGGACTGGCCGAACTCGGCGTGGCCAAGGGCGATTTCGTGGCCATCATGGCGGCCAACCGGCCTGAGCACATCATCGCCGACCAGGGCGCGCTGCGTGCGGGCGCGGTCCCCACCACCTTCTATGCCACCCTGACGCCCGATCAGATCCGCTACGTCGCCGGGAACTGCGACGCCAAGGTCGCGGTGCTGGAGAACCGCGACTACATGAAGCGCTGGCAGGAGATTCGCTCCGGCCTTCCCAACCTCGAGTTCATCCTGCTGCTGGAGGACGCCGGGGACTTCGGGGATCTGGAAGGGGTCCGCTCCTGGGAGTCGGTGGTCGAGGCGGGGCGCGCCAAGCTGGCCGCCGACCGCTCCGCGGCCGCAGCCATGCCGCAGGCCGAACCCGGCGATCCCGCCACGGTTGTCTACACCTCCGGGACAACCGGGCCGCCCAAGGGCGTGACCATCACCCACCACAACGTGCTGTTCCAGTGCGCGTCACTCGACCGACTGACCAGGCTGCCCGACGGCATCACCGGGGTGTCCTACCTGCCGCTGGCGCACATCGCCGAGCGGGAACTGTCCATCTACCTCGCGCAGCGCAAGCGCAAGCACGTGTACTTCTGCCCGGACCAGCGCCAGGCGCTGGAGTACCTGCTCGAAGCCCGGCCGACGCTGTTCTTCGGCGTGCCCCGTGTGTGGGAGAAGGTCCGGACCGCGATCACCGCGAAGATCGACGCCGAGCCCAACGAGCGCAAGCGCAAGCTGGCGCACGCCGCGATCGAGACCGGCCGCCAGATGGTGGCCCTCCAGGGCCGTTCCCCGTCGGTGCTGTTGAAGGCCAAGCACGCGCTGCTCGACCGGCTGGTCCTGTCGAAGATCCGCAAAGGCATCGGGCTGGACCAATGTGTCTTCCAGTCCAGCGCCGCCGCACCGCTGTCCGTCGACGTAGCCGAGTTCTTCGCCGGCATCGGCCTGCCGCTGTACGAGGTCTACGGCATGACCGAGAACACCGGCGCGGCCACGGGCAACCCGCCCGACAAGCTGAAAATCGGCACGGTCGGGCCGGGCATCCCCGGCGTCGAGGTGAAGCTCGCCGAGGACGGAGAGGTGCTGATCCGCGGCCCGATCAACACGCCCGGCTACCACAAGCAGCCCGAGGCGACCGCCGAACTGATCGACGAGGAGGGCTGGCTCCACACCGGCGACATTGGGCAGATCGACGCCGACGGCTATCTCAAGATCCTAGACCGCAAGAAGGAACTGATCATCACCTCAGGCGGCAAGAACCTCTCGCCGGCCAACATCGAGGCGCTGCTCAAGCAGCACCCGCTGATCGGTCAGGCCCTGGCTTTCGGCAACGATCGCCCCTTCGTGGTGGCGCTGATCGTGCTCGACGGCGAGGTCGCGCCCGGTTGGGCGGCACAGCGGAGCATCGGCGGGAGCGACGTCGAGGCGCTGTCGCAGCACCCGAAGGTGCTCGCCGAGGTCGAGCTCGCGGTCGCCAGGACCAACGAGGGCCTCGCGCGCGTGGAGCAGGTCAAGAAATTCGCCGTCCTGCCCACCGAATGGACCGCGGAGAGCGAGGAGCTCACCCCGACCCTCAAGCTCAAGCGCCGCGTCATCCACGACAAGTACGGCGCCAAGATCGAAGAGCTCTACGCCGGCTGACTGCTCGGAGCCTCCGGGCGCTGCCCTTCGTGGAGCCGACGGGACACCCGGCGTCCGTTCGGCTTCACGCTTTCGGCGGCTTCTGGGCTTTGGCTTTGTGAAGGTGGCCGGTCACCCGGCGTCCGTTCGGCTTCACGTGGAGGCGAGCGGTCTGCTGGCGCCGGCGAGTTCGCCGAGTGCGGAGCGGGTGGCGCGGGCTCGTCAGGCCAGGCGTTGAAGGACGCGGCCGTCGGCCGCCACCGCATACGCCGTCGGCACGACCGCGACGTGGTAGCGCCGGGCGAGGTCCGGCTGCTCGGATACGTCGACGCTGAGGACTGGGCGCCCGTCGGTGCGCAGGCGCTCGCCGACCTCGCGGCACTCACTGCACAGGGGGTGTGTGAACTCGACGAGCACCTCGCCGCTGGGCGCGCCCAACGTGGCCAGGTCAAAGCCGTCGACCTGTCCCGGCCGCACGCCGCGGAGGCGTGCGCCAAGCTTGTAGAACTCGCAGCCGACGCACAGCCCGGTGACCGCGGCGAGCAGGGCGAGCGCCGCGACCATGCCGCCCAGGATGTTGCCGAGCGGCGACAGGCCGACCAGGTGCGCCAGCGTCGCCGATGTGAGGAACACCGCACCGAGGATGTTGGCGAACCGCGGCGGGCGCGAATCCTCGATCCGGCCTTCGCCCAGGTGAGGCTGCACCACCTCGAAGTAGAAGACGCAGGGCAGGCACCAGCGCCGGCCCATCGTCAACCCCAGGATCAACTGCAGCGCGAGCAGGGCCAGCAGCCACCACCATCCGGTGACCACGGCGACAAGGCTCAGGACGCCGACGGTCGCCTGGTTGAAGCGCGGCGCCCGCGCATCGATGACACTGGTGTCCGTATAGGGATGAGCGGCCCGCGTGATCGTGGTCATATCCGCATCGTGCCGCGCCCCCGCAGTCCCCGCCACGACCGCCCAGTGCAAAC
>WHTC01000177.1 GCA_009379795.1 Nitriliruptorales bacterium
CGGCCTCACCAAGAGGTTCGGAAGCGTCACCGCAGTCGAGGATGTGTCGCTGCGCATCCCGTCCGGTCAGGTCTTCGGGCTGCTGGGACCCAACGGGGCCGGCAAGACGACCACGATCAAGATGATGGCCGGCCTGGTCACCCCAACCTCGGGCACGGCGCGGCTGCGCGGCCACGACATCGGCACGCAGCGCAGCCGGGCGGTGCAGCAGATCGGCGCGGTCCTGGAAGGGTCGCGCAACGTCTACTGGTCGCTGTCGGCCTGGCAGAACCTGCTCTACTTCGGCCGGCTCAAGGGGCTGCGCGGGGCCGAGATCAAACCGCGAGCAGAGGGGCTGCTGCGCGACCTCGGACTGTGGGACCGCCGCAACGAGCTCGTCGGTGGGTTCTCGCGCGGGATGCAGCAGAAGGTCGCCGTCGCGGCGGCGCTGGTGACCAACCCGCAGATCATGCTGCTGGACGAGCCCACCATCGGGCTGGACGTCGAGGCAGCCAGGACCGTGCGGCAGTGGGTGGTCCGGCTGGCCCACGAGGACGGCAAGACCATCGTGCTCACGACGCACCAGCTCGCGATGGCCGAGGAGCTGTGTGACCGGGTGGCGGTCATCCGGGACGGCCGGATCATCACCGACCTGCCCACCAGTGAACTGCTGGATCGCTACGTCGAGGACCGGTTCGCCGTCGAGGCGGCCGGCAGGGTGCCAGCCCTCGCCGGCGCCATGCCGGTGGACGCCGCGGTGCAGTCGGCCGACGGCCGCACCACCATCCAGCTGCCCACGGCTGACCAGGATTCGCTGCATGCCGTACTGGCCGAGCTGCACACCCGGTCGGTGCCCGTGCTCGGGGTCAGCCGCGTCCGACCGAGCCTGGAGGACGTCTTCGTGTCGCTGGTGAAGGGGGAGTGACGATGGGCACCGCGCCAGCCGCGCTCGGCCTCGGCCTCGGTCTGAACATGATGGGCAACGAGACCAATAAGGCCCTGCGCGTGATGTGGGTCCACAAGGCCCCGCTCGTCCTGCAGACGGCGAACATGATCGCCTTCTACTGGGCACTCCAGTTCTTCGTCGGCGGCGGCCGGTTTGTACCCGACCTGCTGGCCATGACGTTCGTGGCGTATCTCGCCTACATCGTCAGCTACATCGCCTTACTGCGGATGGCGGGCGGTGTGCTCGAGGAGATGTACACCGGCACGCTCGAGCAGAGCCTGCTCAGCCCGCTGCGGCCATGGGTGGCCTCGACCGGACGGTTGGCCGCGGCACTGGTCGAGGGCCTGATCACCGCGGCCATCGTGACCGTGTTCTACCTGGTCCTCTTCCTCCTGGTCCTGGATGTCGAGCTGACCTGGCGTTGGTCCGCATTGATCCCACTGGCGATCACGTTGGCGGACATCGCCGGGTTCGCGCTGTTCATCGGCGGTGTTGCACTGGTCGTCAACTCGATCGGCGCGATCATCCACGTGATCCAGGGCATCGTCATGTTCCTGAACGGTGCTCTCATCCCGGTGTTCGTGCTCCCGACCTGGCTCGCGCTCACGTCCAAGATCTTCGTCCCCACCACGCTTGGCATGGACGCCACCCGCCGGACCCTCATCGCCGCCGAACCGCTCGGTCAGGTCTGGTCGGACGGCACGCTGCCGTGGGCACTGCTGCACGCGGCCGTGCTGCTGCTGCTCGGCTGGACGGTCTACCAGGCCGCCATCCGCCGCGGCCTGCGAGAGGGGAGGCTCGGAGCATGATCGCCCGTGCATGGACGACCCGCCGGATGGCCACCGCCGTCGGCAACGAGACCGTCAAGGGCTTGCGTCACGGGTGGGGTGAGCGGTTGCAGATCCTGATCGAGATGCCGCTGTTCGTCATCTTCGTGTTGCTGCTCGGGTACACCGTCGGTCAGGGCACGGCCATCGCCGAGACGGGCCAGATCGACTGGACGATCGACCCGCGCCACGCGACGTGGCTGTTCATCGGGGTGGCCACGTTCGTCTACACCTACCTGCACCTGCAGAAGATGTTCTGGCGGCTGCTCGCCGAGATCCAGTCCGGCACGTTGGAGCAGACCTATCTCAGTCCGCTGCCGTCCTGAGTGCACGTCGTCGGCGGCCGGGTCGTCGCCGCGATCGCCGAGACGGCGATCGTGGTCGCCGTCATGTTCGGCGTCACGAGTCTGGTCGTCCGGCTCGACCTGCACTGGCGGCTGGACACGCTGGCGCCGCTGGCGCTGCTGATCGTGGGAGCCGCAGGACTTGCCCTGATCGTCGCGGGTATCACCCTGGTCTGGAAGCGCATCCAGATGCTCAACGACCTGGTCCTGCTGGGGGTGTTCTTCTTCAGCGGCGCCGTGCTGCCGCGTGCCGAGATGCCCGGCTGGGCCGAGGCAGTCGGCACGCCGCTGTTCATGACCCACGCCGTCGCCGGTCTGCGCACCGTCATGCTCGACGGCAACACACTCGCCTGGGGCGGCGCCGGAGGCCTGGCATGGATGCTCGGCACCGCGGCGGCCTGGTTGGCCGCCGGCTTGATCGTGTTCCGGTTGTGCGAACGCATCGCGCAGCGCCAGGGCAGCCTGTCCCAATTCTGACGGCCAGCCGTCACCGCCAGCCGAGTAACAGGATGAGAAGTCCCGCTCCGGAGCGGCTCGTCCGGGGCGGCGGCGAGCGCGCCGGTCTGGGTGTCAGGTCAGGAGCGGCGAGGAGTGGAGACTGGTTGGTCAAGGAAGGCGATCAGACGAGGATGACGCAGTGAGTAGCGATCGCGGCTGGCAGGCGCCCGAGGATGTGGTGGTGCTCCTTGACCGGATCACCCTCGACGCGTACGGCGACGACGAGCAGCTGTGGGCGCTGAGACAGGCGTTCGAGGACAACGTGCGACTACCGGCCGACGCGTTTGTCGTCGGCGAGCCAGTGTCGGTGATGGAGATCGACTATGACGGGAACAGCAGGCGTGGGCTGACCGCCACGTGCCGACGGAGGGACGGCAGCTCATACACGGTCGCTGCATGCGACGTCGTCTTCGCCGAACGTGACGAGGGCGCCCGGTACGTGGCCGCGTACCGGAAGTGGCTTGGTCTCGAGCCGACCGCGCCATACCGGTCGCCGGGACACCAGCCGAGCACCACCAGGGCACAGCAGAGAGACCTCGACCTCAACGGCCCTGTCGACCTGGTCGTGGTAACTCCGAAGACGCAGGCGGCGCGGTGTCGAATCCTCGGCACAGAGCAGGAGATCACTCTGCGCTCGAGCGACGTGTGGGACATGGTTCCCGGCGAGATCGTGACCGTCCGGGTGCGGAAGCAGTGGCGCTACGCCGGTCACCCCTACATGTCCGGTGACGTCCAAGGCCACCGCCTCGACATACCCGCGCTCGGACTCGTGCCGCTTCGGCTGGATGACGAGTACCCGTGGGATCCGGCCGAGGAATACTGGAGTGAGCCGGGTGACCCACTGCCAGGATGGACGAAGCAGATCATTGCCCGCAGCCCGCGACCGTCGTACGAGATGGAGCAGGTGCTTCCCGGCGCGGACCCAGACGATCCGGATAATGACCCGATCCTCGAGGCGAGCGACCTCAACGCGGCAGATGACCTTGAGGGTGCTCACCGGCTGCTGCTGGAGGCCCTGGCGGCTGACCTGCGATGCCTTGACGCGTACGCCCATCTCGGCAACTTCGCGTTCGACTCCTGCCCAGAGCTCGCTATCCGCTACTACGAGGCAGGCATGCGCATCGGCGAGCTGTCCCTCGGCAAGGACTTCGACGGTGTGCTGCCGTGGGGTCGGGCCGACAACCGGCCCTTCCTCCGCTGCCTGCACGGTTTCGGGCTCTGCCTGTGGCGACTGGGCCGTACCGAGCAGGCGGCGAGCGCCTTCGAGCGGATGCTGTGGCTCAACCCGACCGACAACCAGGGCATCCGCTCTCTGCTCCCGCAGGTGCGCGCTGGCGAGCCGTGGACCGACGACCACGAGGATTGAGACACGCACCCTGATGCGTATCCACGCGTCGGTCAGAAGTGTGCCTGCGGGCGTTGGTGGCCCCGCCGGTGGAACTGCGGCGCGCCCCGCCTTCCGGTCCCGTCCCTGGTTTACCCCGGGAGGTCCGGGTCAGGTACTGGCCCCTCGCCGTCGCTGGGGTTGCCCTGGCCATCTGGGCCGGCCCGAGGATCGCCCGGGCCGTCCGCGGGCGGCAGGCTGACCTCAACCAGTGCGTGTGTTCCACTTGTCCGCCACGGCTGGCCGCTTGACTCCAAGGCCGCCACCGTCGTGCTGTTAAGTCCGACCACGACATCCGACTTCAGGGTGCGCGGCGCGGCGACCGGGCCGGGAAAGTAGCGGTGGCCTGCTCGAAGGGGAACATCGGTCGCCACATGCGGTCGCCGACCAGGCGTCGGTAGTTCAGATCGCCCTTCATGATCGTCAGTGACGCCGACGCGAAGTCCTCACCGAGATCCTCGGGCATGTCGCTGTAGGGCAGCGGCGCGCACGAGAACGGATGGGCTCGGAGGATCAGCCGTCCTTCCCGCGCGGCACGCCAGACCCGCTGTCCGGTCTTGTCGGCTTCGCCGTCGCCATCGCGCAGAAGCCGCAGACAGGCGAGCACGTCGGCTGGTCGAAGTTGCCGTGGGCGCAGAACACCTCGAGCAGCGCGTGGACCGCGGGCAGGACATCCTCGCGCGGCAGGAACCCCACCGCCCGGCGGGCGAGCGTGGGCGCGGACCGGCCCAGGCTGCCGCCGATCAACAACTCGTAGCCGAGCGTCCCGTGCTCGGCGATGACGGACACGAACCCGAGGTCGTTCGTCTGCGCGTGAGCACGGCAGTCACCACCGAAGGCGATGTTCAGACGCTGGGGCAACCGGTGGTTGGACTCGGGGGCGGAAGCCAGGATGGACGCCGATGCCGCCTCGGCGTCGGGGCGGCAGTCGAACGGCTCGGCCAGGCCGACGCCGGCGTCCGGGCAGGACATCACGCCGCGCACCGCGTGCCCGCACGTCGAACTCGACGTGAGGCCGGCGTCGGCGAGGGTGGCGAGCACCGTGGTGACGGCCCGCGCGTTGACGTGGTGGAGCTCGACCTGCTGGCGGGTCGTCACGTGCACCCAGTTGCGACCGTGCGCTTCGGCGATCGCCGCAAGCCCGCGCGCCGACGTCGACGGCAGGACGCCGGTGCCGGTGCGGACGCGGATCATGAACATATCGGGCTGGGCCTGCGCGCAGACGCCGTGCTGCTTGAGCGCATACCGCTCCTCGGCGGACAGCCAGGCGTCGCCCTCGGCGGTCAGCCGGTCCAGGTCAACCGGCAGGCCGGCCCGCTTCGCGCCCGGGATGTCAACCGCTGGCATGGCTGCCTCCTTGGCCGGGTTCGGCGCATGCGCAGATGACAGCAGGCCGGCATGTGAGCCCCGTTGCCCGTCCGCTACAAGCCGGTAACGCTCGGGTCGCGGCGCGACGCGACCGTTCCGGGTCCGCCCATCAGCGGGACGAGACGCCGTTCAGTCCCCGGCGCCCACGTCGACGCTGTAGGCCTCGTAGAGCAGGTGAGCGCCCAGACGGCGGTGACGGGCCAGGCGACCCAGCAGTTCCAGCCCCGCCTCGCGGATGGCGGCGCTGTCGGTGGGCGCCGGGCGGGCCACGAGCGCGTCGACAACGTCAGCCAACTCGACGTGATCCTGGCGGAGCCGGTTGACGGTGTTGGCCAGGCGCGGAGCGTCGGTCAGGATCTGGGTGAGCAGCCCACCGTCTGCCTCGGCCGCGGTGATGTGGCGCTGGAGGGCCGATCGCAGGTCCTCGAGGCAGCTGGCTACCGCAGCCCACCAGTCAGCCACCCGGCCGGCCACGGGCGCGGCCAGCGCCGCTTCGAGGGTGTCCATGGCGCTGCGCAGCCGAACCCGGCGGGCGCGCACTTCGTCCAGCGCTCGAGCGCTACTGTCGTCGTCGGGCAGATTCATCGCCGCCTCCCCGTCATCCTCGACGCGACCGTGCACGGATGCTTCCAGTGTGGCGCCGGATCAACACCTGCGGGCCGGCTTTTCAACCCGAAGGTTCACGCCTCCCGCGGGCTCGTCCGGCCCGCGCTGGGCTCGATGCGCAGCCGCCCACTTGCGACGATCGTGGCTGCGCCACCGAGTTCGACGCGGTCCCCGCGGAGGGTCACCTCAAGGCGGCCTCCCCGGGGTGAGCGTTGCGCCGCGCTGAACTGATCCCCGACGCGTGGTGCCCACCATGGCGCCAGCGCGCACCACGCCGAGCCGGTGACGGGATCCTCGTCGATGCCTTCCTGGGGCGCGAACATGCGACACACGACATCGGCGCCGTCATCTCCCGCGGCGGTGATGACCAAGCCGCCCCGACCAAGCTGAGCGACCCCAGCGAGGTCGGGTGTCGCCGTCGCGACGTGGTCGGCACCGGCCAGCTCAGCCACCACATAATGACGGCCGGCGCCCGCCCGGAGGACCGGCGTGCCGAGGACCTCTGCGACGGCATCCGAGTCGGCCGGCTGATCCGACGGATCGGAGGGGAAGTCCATCACGATATCGCCGTCGGCATGAGCGAAGCAGCGCAACTCGCCGCCGCGTGTGGTGAAGACCACTGCCTTCGCCGCCGAGTCGAGCAGCACCTTCGACGCCGCCAGGGTCGCGTGACCGCACAGGTCGACCTCGGTGGTCGGGGTGAACCATCGCAGCCGCCGCCGTCCCCGCTTCACCGGCCCGACGAAGGCCGTCTCCGACAGGTTGAACTCTGCGGCGACCCCCTGCATCCACGCCTCGTCCTCAAGCGTGTCCACTATCACCACCGCTGCGGGATTCCCGGCGAAAGGCTGGGACGTGAACGCGTCAACGAGCCAGAACTCGATTGCCATACCTGAAGTATCCACCCGGCCCGACGCCG
>WHTC01000247.1 GCA_009379795.1 Nitriliruptorales bacterium
CTAGCGGCCCTGCCCGTCCAACACAGCGGCGCGCAGGGTGTCCTCCAACTCCGGCGTGGTCAGCGCGATCACCTGATCGCCGGGGCGCAGGACGGTGTCGCCGCGCGGGATGAGCGTCTCCTCGCCGCGGAAGATGCACACCAGGACGGATTCGGTCGGCAGGTGCAGATCGGCGACGCTCTGCTGGTACTCGCGCGCGCCTGGCGGGATATCGATTTCGACCAGGTTCACCTTGCCCGCACGCAGCGTGTAGAGGTGGATCAACTCGCCCACGGTAGCCTGCTCGCGGATCAGCCGGGAGATCAGCGTTGTGGTCGACACCGCCTCGATGCGCATCTTGGTGAACAACTCCTCGTTGCGAGGCGAGTTCACCCGCGACAGCACGCGGGGGACGTCGAAGGTCGTGAGCGCCAACTGGCAGGCGACGAAGTTCACGTCGTCGCCGCGGGTGGTGGCCACGAACACGTCGGCGCGCTCGGGGCGCGCCTGCTCCAGGTAGCGCACGTCGGTGGCGTCACCCAGGATCACGAGCACGTCATGGTCGCGGAGCAACTGCTCGCAGCGGCCCTCCTGCTGCTCGATGATGGTCACCTGGTGACCTTCCCGGAGCAGGTCAACCGCGATCGACCGGCCTACCTTGCCGCCGCCGGCGATGACGATGTACATGGCGTTACTGGCCGCCGCAGACGAGCGCGCGGACCCGGCGGTGCGAACCCTGACGGACCGCGGCGATCGCCACGTCCCCTTTGTGCAGCCGGTCGTCGAGCTTGGGGATGCGGGTACGCGCGCCGCTGTGCACCGCCGCGACGCGCACCTCGCCGGAACCCTCCAGCTCCGCGATCGTCATGCCGTGCCCGGCCCGTCCGATCGGGATCTCCACCACCTCGACGTACTCGTTCGGCCCCGCCACGTGCTGATGGAAGGTCTGAGGGCGCAGGGCGTTGTTCAGCGCGGTGACGATCATGCTGGTCTCGGACACGTACTCCACGCCCATCTTGCGGTACGAGCGCTCGCGGTCCGGGTTGAACAGCCGGGCAACGGTGTGCTGGACCCCGAACAGCTCCGAGGCGATCTCCACGGCCATGAGGTTGGCGTTGTCCGACTGGGTCACCGCCGCCAGGGCGTCCGCGCGTTCCACACCTGCGCGCAGCAGCAGATCCTTGTCGGTGATGTCGCCCACCAGCGACTCACCGTTGAAGGTGGTCCCGACTCGCCGGAAGGCGTGCTCGGACTGGTCGACGACGACGACATCGTGACCCTCGTCCGAGAGCCGGTCGGCGAGCTCGGCGCCCACCCGTCCGCATCCCCCAATGATGACGTGCATGGTTCGCGTCCGAACTCCTCGATCGTGGGAGCCGAGTATGCCACCGGCCCCGCCGCCCAGCCGGTTATCGCCTGTACCCTGGCGAAGTGACTTCCCATCCCACCCCGCTCCAGGTCCTGCTGGCCGCGCCCAGGGGCTTCTGCGCCGGTGTGGACCGTGCCATCGAGATCGTCGAACTGGCCCTGCGCCAGTACGGCCCGCCGGTCTACGTCCGGCACGCGATCGTGCACAACACGCACGTCGTCGCCGATCTGGAGGCGAAGGGCGCGGTGTTCGTCGAGGACGAGGACGACGTGCCCGAAGGCGGGCTGATCGTGTTCAGCGCGCACGGGGTGGCGCCGCAGGTGCGCCGCAACGCGGAGCAGCGCGCGCTGCGCCCGATCGACGCGACCTGCCCGCTGGTGACCAAGGTGCACCTCGAGGCGCGCGACTACGCCAGGCTGGGGTACTCGATCGTGCTGATCGGCCACGCGGGGCATCAGGAGGTCATCGGCACGACCGGCGAGGCGCCTGAGGCCATCATGCTGGTCGAGAGCGTCGAGGACGTCAGCGCGCTCGACCTGCCCGACCCCGAGCGCATCGCCTACATCACCCAGACCACGCTGTCGGTCGACGAGGCCGCCGGGATCGTCGACGCGCTCAAGGCTCGCTATCCCAATGCCCGTGGCCCTCGCGGTGAAGACATCTGCTACGCCACCACCAACCGGCAGGCCGCGACCAAGGAACTGGCCGCGCGGGCAGAGGTGGTCCTGGTCGTCGGGTCGGCGCACTCCTCGAACTCCCAGCGCATGGTCGAGGTGGCCCTCGCGGCCGGAGCGGACGCGGCCCACCTGATCGAGGACGCCGGCGCCGTCGACGAGGCGTGGCTGGACGGTGTGCGGACGGTTGGGCTGACCTCCGGCGCCAGCGCGCCAGAGTCCCTGGTGACCGGGGTGATCTGGTACCTGCGCGACCGGCCGGGCGGTGCGCAGGTCACCACCGTCGACGTGCTCGAGGAGCACATGAGTTTCGCGCTGCCCGCCGGCCTGCGCCGCCTGCCGGTGCAGAGCGCGCGGTGAGGGGATCAGCTGGGCTCGTCGATCGCCAGCGGGTCCAGCTGGCGGGCCAGTTCGATGTCGGCTTGGGTCACGCCGCCCGCCGAGTGCGTGACCAGCGTCAGCGTCACCCTGTTCCAGCTGATGGCCACATCCGGGTGGTGGTTGAGCGTGTCGGCGAGCCGCGCGACCCGGTTCACGAACTTCACCGACCCGTTGAAGTCGGCGAAGGTGAACGTCTTCCCGATCCCTGACGTGGTGCCCTGCCAGCCCTCCAGGCGGTCCAGCTCGTGGTGCAGGGCGTCGGGATTGAGGACATCAGCCATGAGCGTGCTCCGATCCGCGCGCGGCCGGTTGCCGCGCCTGCGGGGAGCCAGGGCGCCCATCGCCGTCCAGGGCCAATGCCACGCTGAATCGGTCGCCCAACTGCTCCCACTGCCAGGGTCGCAGGCGCAGCGCGTCGCGGAGCTCGGCCGAGGAGGCAGGGGCGGACAGCACGGCACCCAGCAGGGTGCGGCTTGGGCACAGCACGCCGGGGTCGATGCCGAGCTCCTCAGCCCGTTCCGACCGGATGGCCCGCAATTCGTCGACCAGGGCCCGCTCCTGGTCGGTCGGCACGCGGGCCGAGAGCCGCTCATGATCGCCGCTCGCGGCGCGGTTCCCGCTGCTGGCATGCGCTCCCGCCTCGGTGGGAGCGCGGAGAGCCTCCATCAGCGTGGCGCCCCAAGAGCGTACGGCCCCACGTCGCAGACCGCGCCGCCCCAGCTCCCCCCTGGAGGCTGGCGGGCGGACGGCCAAATCGACGAGCGTCTTGTCCGCGGCGATCCGCGAGGGCGCGGTATCGGTCGAGCGCGCCAGGCGCTCCCGGGCGTCCCACAGCGACCGCAGCCGGGCCTTCGCCGCCGAATCCAGGCGCCCGACGCCCTTGGTCCGGGTCCACGCCCGGCGCTGCTCGACCGGCGGGAGCAGCCTGACGGCCTCCAGCTCCTGGCGGTACCACTCCTCGCGATCCCCGGTCCGCAGGCGCTCGTGCAGCACTGTCCAGAGCGCCGGCAGATCCGCGACGTCCGCGGCGGCGTAAGCCAACATGTCCTCGGTCAGCGGTCGTGCCTCCCAGTCCGCACGCTGCATGGCCGACTTGTCGCCGGTCAACTCGACACCGAGCAGGTCCCGCAGCAGCACCTCCAGCCCAAGCGGTAGCCCGAGCATGGCCGCGGCGATGGAGGTGTCTTCGAGTACGGACGGGACGATGCCGAGGCTGGACAGAGGGCCGAGGTCGTTCTCCATGGCGTGCAGGACGCATGTCCGCTCGGCCAGCAGGCGGGTGAGGTCGCCGAGCTCGGGCAGCGCCAGCGGATCGATCAGCGCCACCCGGCCCGCGCCGCCGACCTGGATCAGCGCGGCCGAGCGCCAGTAACGGTGCCAGTCGGCACGCTCGACGTCGATCCCGACGGTCTCCAGGCCCTCAAGGAGCGCCAGCGCATCCCGTAGGCCTGCGGAACTGTCGGCGAGAACGACCTCGTGCGTTGGCATGTGTGCTGGCCTCGGGGTGATGGGAGCGGCCGGGGTTCACTGGGCTGCCTGGTCGTTCGATGACGCGGCGTGGTCTGGGCCCGGCATCGCCGTGCTGCGGATATTGCCACGAGTCTAAGCCAACGGCCCGCGAGCGCGCTGAGCCTGCGCACGCGGGGCGCGCCATGCCCCGGCGACCGCTTTCCTCACCGACCAACGAGATCCCCGCCCCCCGCTGCCGCTGCCGCGGCGGCCTCACCCCGCAGCCACAGCGTCGGCTGAGGAAAAGGGAGTCGGCATAGTGGGGGCCACGCGAGCGACGGCAGGGGAGACCGATGGCTGGCGGGTTGCTGTGCGTGCATGCGCATCCCGACGACGAGTCGATCTCGACCGGCGGGGTGCTGCTGCGGGCGGTCGGGGAG
>WHTC01000187.1 GCA_009379795.1 Nitriliruptorales bacterium
CCCCATGCGCAGCAAATCCGCCAGGCCGCCGGCATCCAACTCGTCGGTCTTCACCCGCCGGTAGCTCCACCCCTTCACCCCCAGCGGATGGGCCAGATGCACGCGCGCGCCGCATGCCTGGAGCGCATCGGCGGCCCAGTACCAGCCGTAGGTGGCCTCCAGCACGACCTCCGGGTTCGGCCCGGCCTTCTCGATCTCGCACGCCAACGCGACCGGGTCGTTGTCGATACGGACCTGCTCAATCACCTCGCCGTCGGCGTTCTGCCTGACGATCACCGAACGGCGGCGGTGCAAGTCGATTCCCACATACTCTGATGCCATCGGGACCTTCCTCCTGTGAGCGGTTTGGCTGACACCACCGAGTGTCTGACACTCGGGCCGTCAGCAGGAGCGGAGGTCCTGTTCCTTCATGACATCAAGGTAGTCACGCGGTCGGGGCAGCGGAACCTCGACCTCGGTGACGACGCGCGCTGGCCGACGGGACAGCACGATGACGCGGTCGGCCATGAGCACGGGCTCGTCATTGTGGCCATCTTCCTCGTGTGCTTCGCGCGACGGAGTGTGGTCCGGCGTTCTCACGATCATGATGCTGCTCACGGGGCTGCTGACCCCTCCGGTGGGCTCATCA
Organism: Nitriliruptorales bacterium; assembly: GCA_009379795.1. GTDB lineage: Bacteria > Actinomycetota > Nitriliruptoria > Euzebyales > Egibacteraceae > WHTC01. The sequence continues at coordinate 629 of WHTC01000187.1, forward strand.
CGTTCGTCGTTGCCGGTCTCACGAAGATCCCGCTCGGCACGATCTTCCGGGCGGTGACCCAATTCTGGATCACCCTCGCGATCGCCATCAGCCTCGTGATCGCCTTCCCGGGCATCGTGACGTTCCTCCCCTCGCTCATGCGGTGATCACCGGCGGGCCCCGCCCGGCCGGATCCGGGCCGGGCGCCATGGGGGGCCGGCGGCGGGCAGTGCGGTGGGCGAGGGAGGCACCCACGACTGCCAGGCCTGCGAGCTTGCTGGCCGACGGGTGGGCCGCGCCTACGGCCCTCCGAGGCTAGCACCATGCGACAGCGGTTTTCATCTCCGATGCCCACCGTTGGATGCGTCCGCGCGACCGGGGGGTCAGGCGATCACCCGCGCTCGCACTTGCCGCTTGAGACGGCGCAGGATGGCGGACATGCCACGCAGCCGCAGCGGGGAGATCGCCTCCCCCAGACCCATGCCCATATAGAAGTCGTCAGGAACCCCGAGGATGTCCTCGGGTCGCGCCCCCCGCAGACCCTCGGACAGGATCCCGGCGAACCCCCGCGTCGTCGGGGCCTCTGGCGGGCAGTCGAACCAGATGGCGACGGTGCCGTCGGGCCGCACCGCACAGGAGAGGAAGAAGGGTGTCTGGCACTCCACGACGCGCTCCATCGCCTCGCGTGCGCCCTCCAGATCCGGCGGCAGGGTGGCAACCTTCTCGGAGAACTCGAACAGCATCTCCACGCGCAGGTCAGCCGGCGCGTCGGCGAAGTCCTCGACGATGCGCTCCAGCGTTGCCGGCAACCCCATGCACTCCTCCCTGCGCATGCCACCGTTCCACTCGGGACGTCGGACCCGGCCCCCAGTATGGCCACCACAACCGCTTCAGCGGTGACCCCTTTCTCATCTGCCCGCCGCCAGACCACCTCGTCCCGGCACTCAGGCCGCGCTCGCGACCTCCCCGGGGCCCGATGCCGGAGGGCCGCCGCCGGCCGAGGACCCGCGGACGGCGCGCCCGACCGCGGAAGCCAATTCCTTGACCAGCAGCACGACGAAGAACTGCGCGACCGCGAAGGTCGACATGGTCGCCCCAGCGGCCAGGTTGTAGTGGTAACTGAGCAACAGTCCCGCGGAGACCGCGAATGCTCCGATCCCGCTGCCGACCGCCATCATCACGGGGACCCTCCGGGCCAGCAGCGACGCGGTGGCGGGCGGAGCCACCAGTAGCCCGAAGACCAGCAGACTGCCGATCGTGCGGAACGAGGCGACCACCGCCAGCGCGATCAGCCCGAGCAGCGCCACGCGCGTGATCTGCGGGTTGAAGCCCATGATCTGCGCCTTGCGCTCGTCGAAGGACAGCACCAGGAACGCCCGGTAGAAGAGCACCGAGGCCACCACCACGATCACCGCGGCGACTCCTTGAGTCCAGATGTCGTTCCAGGTCACCCCGAGCACCGCGCCGAACAGGAAACCGGTCAAGTCGACCGCGAACGACCCCGCCCGCGAGATGATGATCACCCCGAGGCCGAGCATCCCGACGAACAGCAGGCCGATACCGGCGTCCTCGGGCAGACGCGCGTGCCGGCCGACGAGGGTGACCCCGGCGACCATCACCGCGGCACCGATCGCCGCTCCGATCGTGAGATCGAAGCCGATCAGGTAAGCGACGGCGATGCCGGGGATGACCCCGTGCGCCAGCGCATCCCCCATGAAACTCAGGCTGCGCAGGATCACCCAGGTGCCGACCACCGAACAGGTGGTCACCGCCAGCAGCCCCGCGATCAGGCCCCGCTGCATGAACGAGGCCTGAAAGGGCTCCAGGATCAGCCAGTCCACGACAGCGCCCCGCTGATCCGCTGGGCGTTGATCCGCATCATGCCGATGTAGGTGTCGCCGTCCGTGCCGCCATCTTCGCTGAGGGACTCGGTGTAGAGCTCGACGACCTGCACGTCAAGGTCGGCCTCGGTGGCCAGCGACTCGGCCAGGCGAGCCGGCTGGGTGGTCTCGGTGAAGATCGCGGGGACCTGCTCGCGGTCGATGATGCCCGCCAGGTCCCGCAGGTCGGCGGCACTGGGCTCCTCGAGCGTTGTGCCGCCGGGGATCACCGCACCCACGACCTCGAAGTCGTAACGCTCGGCGAAATAGCCGAACGCCTCGTGGTTGGTGACCAGCTTGCGGCTGCCCTCGGGAATCCCGGCGAGCTGCTCCTCGATGTCGCTGCTGAGCTGCTCCAGCTCGCCGGCGTAGTCTTCGGCGCGGGCAGTCCAGTCGTCGATGGCGTCTGCGTCCAGGCCGGCCAGCTCGGCGCCGAGCAGGCGAGCGCCTTCGGCCATCCGAACCGGGTCGAGCCAGAAGTGCGGGTCCTTTTCGCCGTACCCGTGACCGTCGTCACCATCGTCGTCGTCATGAGCGTCATCGTCGTCGTCATGGCCGCCTTCAGCGAACGGGAGGGGATCGACCTCCTCGCCGACGGAGAGCACCTGGACGCCCTCGGCCTCGGCTGACTCGATCGGGCCGGTCAACTGCTCTTCGAGCAGCAGGCCGCTGGCCACGATGAGGTCGGCATCCCGCATCGCCCGCATCTGCTGGGCGGACGGCTCGAAGCTGTGAGGATCGACGCCGATCGGCATCAGCACCTCGACATCGGCAGCATCGCCCACGACATTGCGGACCACATCGCCCAGGATGGTGGTGGTCACGACCACCGAGACGCGCTCGCCCGCCTCGGCCTGCTGCCCAGTGGCGGTGCCCCCCTCGCCTCCGCAGGCAGCCAGGATCAGTCCGAGCGCCCAAGGGATGGCAAGCCTCGGCATCCGTCCGCGTTCCACCTTGTGCCCTTCGACCAGTTGTAGGAGATTGATAACGACTTCCACATTAGACTGTTGGTAATGGCTGTCAATGTGAAGTAGGGGATCCGTGGCACCAACAGAGGAACCGCGCACCACCCGATCCCAGGACGTGGCCGTCGGGCGGCGGCTCACGGTGGCCTACGGCCGGCGGGTGGCGCTGAGCGACTGCGACTTCGCCTTGCCGGCGGCCTCGGTGACGGCGCTGGTCGGCCCCAACGGGTCGGGCAAATCCACACTGCTCAACGCGGTCGCCGGCCTGGTGCCCCCCGGACGAGGCAGGCTGGAGGTGCTGGGGGCGCCCGCGCCAGCGCCCCGGCGCCGGGTGGCGTACGTCTTCCAGACAGCGGCCTCCAACGAACTGCTGCCGGTGACCGTCCGCGAGGTCGTGACGATGGGGCGGTTCGCTGAGCTAGGGCTGTTCGGGCGCCTGCGGGACCACGACCGCCGCGCGATCCAGGCCGCAATGGACCGCCTGGAGGTCAGCGACCTGGCCGACCGCCACCTTCGCGAGCTGTCCGGCGGCCAGCGCCAGCGGGTGCAGGTCGCCCAGGGCCTGGCCCAGGAGGCGGACGTGCTCCTGCTGGACGAGCCGATCATCGGTCTCGACCTGGTCTCCCGCCAGCGGATCCTGGAAGCGGTCCAGGATGAGCGAGCGGCGGGCCGCGCGGTGGTGCTGTCCACGCACGATCTGGAGGACGCCGAACTGGCCGACCACGTCCTGTTGCTGGCCGGCCGCGTTGTGGCCCAGGGAAGGCCCGACCAGGTCCTGACCGCGAGGAACCTGCGTGAGGCCTATGGCGGGCGCCTGCTTGGAGCCAACGGCGACCGCCCCCTCATCGATGACGATCACCACCACCCCGCGGCACACCCCGCTGAGGCCGGCCAGCAGCCTTGACAGGTACCATGCGGCCCAGGCGCGGGATAACCCGGTTTCCCACACCGCATCACACCGTTTGGAGGAGCGAAGTCATGGCTGTGCAGGCCCCTGACGAGGCATTGCGAGACGCCGGACTGCGTGCGACGCGCCAGCGACTCACCGTGCTTGCGGCCCTGCGCGGCCGGTCCGACGCGATCACCGCCCAGGATCTCCACGCTGAGTTGCGCGCCGCCAGCGAGCCTGTCGGGCTGACGACCGTCTACCGCACGCTGACCGCCTTGGCCGACGCGAACTTCCTGGATACCTTCGTCCGCGATGGCGAACACGCCTTCCGCCTCTGCGGCGAGACCCACCATCATCACCTGGTCTGCGAGGTCTGCCACAAGGTGATCGAGTTGGAGAGCGACCAGGTCGAGCAGTGGGTCAACGCCGTCGCCGAGCGCCGGGGCTTCCAGGTGACCGGCCATCGGGCCGACATCTTCGGCGTCTGCGCGGACTGCGCCTGACTACCGCGGCAGCGTGACGCTCAACGAGCTTCTGGCCGGCTCCTCGGCGACGGTCGCCTTCACCGGCGCCGGGATTTCGACCGAGTCGGGGATCCCCGACTTCCGCTCCCCCGGCGGGGTGTGGACGCGCTACGACCCCAGGGACTTCACCTTCGCCCGCTACGTCGAGTCCGAGGAGGTGCGCACGCGAGCGTGGGCGATGCGCCGGGAGTTCTGGGCCAGTGACCCCCAGCCGAACCCCGCCCACCTGGCGCTGGCACGGCTGGAGGCGAGGGGCCGCCTGCTCGGCGTCGTGACCCAGAACATCGACGGGCTGCACCAGGCGGCGGGCTCTCGTACGGTCATCGAACTCCATGGCAGGTCCCGAGAGGTGATGTGCATCGGCGCGTCCCCGCGGACGGGCACCCCGGACGGCTGCGGCTTCTCCGCGCCGACCTCGTGGGCCTTCGAGCGGGTCGACGCGGGCGAGGCGGACCCCCGCTGCCCCACTTGCGCGGGGATCGTGAAATCAGCGACCGTCAGCTTCGGACAGAACCTGCATCCCGGGCTGCTGGATCGCGCCGCCGACCTGCTCGGCCAAGCTGACCTGGTCCTGGCGATCGGTTCGTCAATGCAGGTCTATCCCGCTGCGGGGCTGCCGATGATCGCCGTGGAGCGCGGCGTCCCGCTGGTTATCTGTAACGCCGAGCCGACCCCGCTCGACGACGTGGCCACGTTGACCGTCGACGGCAAGGCTGGAGAGGTGCTTTCTGCGGCCGTCGACGCTGTCCTGGGCGGGGCAACCGCTACTCCCAGGCCGCGATCCTGGGGTGATCCGCGCCGGAGGCGCCGACCTTCGCCGCACCGCCGGGCGAGCCCAGGCCCGTGACCGAGTCCTCGAAGTACTCCGCGTTGATCGGCGTGAACTCCTTCCACTCGTCCGGCACGTCATCCTCGTAGAAGATCGCCTCGACCGGGCAGACCGGCTCGCAGGCGCCGCAGTCCACGCACTCGTCGGGCTGGATGTAGAGCATCCGCTCGCCCTCGTAGATGCAGTCGACGGGGCACTCCTCGATGCAGCCCTTGTCCTTCACGTCGATGCACGGCTCTGCGATCGTGTAGGTCATCGCTGTTGCGCTCCTCACCGGACGGTACGGCTGCCTAAGCTGTGAGCATGGGCTGGCCGGTACCTGCCGCCACTTCAGCGGCGCAGACTTCCTCCATGACGATACCTGCGGATCGGGCCATCGCGCGGGTGACCTGCGGATGACAGCCCGGTACGTGGTTCGGGTCAGCCCGGCAGACGTGGGCCGGCGCGTGAGCGTGCGCAGCCGCCTGCCCCCTCAGGAGCCCGGACCACCCGCAGCGCCCGGCCCCACGATGACGGACACGGTCGGCCACCTGCGTTCCTGGCGCGACGGAGTCCTGGAGATCGAACGCCCCGACGGCTCCCTCCGCCGGATCGCGGAGTCCGACCTGGTTGCCGGACGCGTCATCCCGCCGGCGCCACCCCGCCG
>WHTC01000167.1 GCA_009379795.1 Nitriliruptorales bacterium
CTAACGTGATGCCCACGAGGATTGCCAGGCCGAAACCGACGACGAACTCGGTTCCGCTGACGTGGAGGTCTCGCAACGCATCCGGAGACGTGAAGTACTCGACCGCCCTGGCCGCGATGCGCGAGGGCGAACTGAAAAAAAAGAGGATCGAGGATCCCGGTGCGTTCGAGCGTCTCCCAAAGCACGAGCGCCGCAGCTACCGCTCCCGTCCCGATCACACCTCGTTCGTGGGCATGCAACCACGACGGTGACTGCCGCCGGATGCCCGTGACGGCGCGGCGGTCGGCGTCTGTCGTCACTTCCATGCCCGGTCCGTTCGTCCTCCGCTCCCGCACACAGCGGCGCTGGCATCAGGGTGAGGATGGTGAAGGTCAGGGGCACGGCGCCTCCTGAGGGGTGATCCGCGGCGCCGGCCCGAGCGCTGTGTTGGTCCGACCTTAGTCCCTCGCCCGCGACGTCTGTCAACTCGTCAGCCCAAAGAGTGAGACGCCCCCTTGGGCCGGCCGCGGAGCAGCCTGCGGCAGGCCGCCAGCGCCAACCTGCTGCCCAACCCCGCGGCCAAGGTCAACCTGCGCAACAAGGAACCGTGCCCCGCTGCTGCTGATCGCCGGCGGCGCCGACCACGCCGTTCCGACCTCGGTTGTCCAGGAGAACCACAAGCGCTACCGCAAGTCCTCGGCCGTGACCGACGACAAGGAGTTCCCTCGGGGCAACGACCGATGAGTTCTGCATCCCCACGGTCAGAGTTGAGAGCCGAAGAAGAAGCATTCCAAAGGGGAGTACGATGACCGCCATTCGAGGGGACCCGACGTTGGCGACTGACCGGGTCGCCGAAGCCATGGTGGCATCCGGGCCACGACGGGCACCCATGAATTCCCCCGGGGCCCCACTGTCCACCTTCCTGAGCGCCAGACAGGAGCAGCCGTGACGACACACGTCCAGATGATCGACCTCGGCGTGGCGGCACAGCAGGTCATGACATTGGTGGCCGGGACTCGCGACGATCAGCTGGCGGATACCACCCCGTGCCCGGACTACACCGTCGGCGAGCTCATGGATCACATCATCGGGTTGACGCTCGCCTTTCGCCTCGCCGCGCTGAAGGCGTCGCTGGACGACGGCGCGGCACCCGGGCAGTCGGGCTCGGCCCCGGAGCTCCCGTCCGACTGGCGGGAGCGGCTGCCTCGACAGCTCGACGCGCTCGTGGCCGCGTGGCGGGACCCAGCGGCCTGGGAGGGAGAGACCACCGCGGGCGGCGTTACGATGCCAGCGGCCGAAATGGGCGTCGTCACGCTGGACGAGCTGGTGCTGCACGGCTGGGACCTGGCGCAAGCGACGGGCCAGCCGTTCCACTGCAATCCCGTCCACGTCGAGGCGGTGCTCGGCTTCACCACGGCGGTTGCCGAGGCCGGTCCGGAGGCTCGCGAGGGGCTGTTCGGTCCACCCGTCGACGTGCCGCCGGACGCGCCTGCGTTCGACCGCGCGCTCGGCCTTGCCGGCCGCGACCCTGCCTGGACGCCCTGACACGCTGCGGCGTCATCGCGGAGGTGCACGCCCCCCGGCTGGCTGGGATCGTGGGCATGGGTGATGGCGGCGTTGTCCCGCGCGACGCCACGGCTCGGCTGGGGTTGTCGCACCACCGTGCGAGGCTGCACGCAGCGGATTGGCCGCGCGACGGCCGAGCGCGTAGCGCTTGACACGATGGTCGGACCTTTCTACCTTTCGTTTGGCTGAGAGCGTCGCCACCATTGGCGGGCCCCGCTGGGAGCCTGCTGCAAAGTTGGTGGCTGACCGCCCGCCCACAGCGAAAGTCCGCTACATCGACAGGATGTAGGTTTGCCGCGAGATAGGGATGTTGTGAATCACTTGCGCACGCACGTCCGACACACCGTCCCCACTCGAATCCTGACCGCTTTCGCCCTCGCTGCGCTAATGGCCGCGTGTGGTGGACCTCCGACATCTCCGACAGCGGAGGACGGTTCGCCGGCGGCGGAAGACCCTGCACCCACGATGGACGACGTGTACGCAGAGGTCGAGGGCCTGACCGGCGAGGAGCGGCGCCAGGTGCTGATCGAGCTCGCAACGGACGAATGCGACGAGCCGATCGACCTCTATACGTCCATCAACGTCGAGATGAGCCAGCCATTGCTCGACCAGTTCACGGAGGACACCGGCGTCCCAGCGCAGCTGTACCGGGCGGCCAACGAGGACGTGAACCGCCGCGTCCTGCAAGAGGAGGAGGCGGACGTCGCCAACGTCGCCGACGTAATCGCCAACAACGACCTCGAGCAGGCCATCCTCGCTCGCGAGGGCATCCTGGCGCCCCTGGACACCCCGGCCACGGAGGGCAACTCCGTGGTCCACGACACCTGGGCGGGAGCGGACCGGCTGGTCTACATGGCCGCGTGGAGCGACTCCTTGGAGGACCCGCCGACCACATGGGAGGAGGTGTTCAACGCCGAGGGCCTGGCCTACCAGCTCGGTGACGTCAACTGGTTCGCGACCCTGGTCAACGACTACTACGTCGCCGAGCAGGGCATGACCGAGCGCGAGGCCGTCGACATGATCCGGGACGCCGTCAGCGGGACGTCGCAGATCGTCGACGGCCACACCCTCGGCGCCCAGCTGCTGACCGCCGGCGAGTACCCCGTTGGGTCGTCGCTGTACCTGTACCGGGTACGCTTGATGATTGAAGAGGGTGCGCCCATCGCGTGGGAGCCCGCCGTGGAACCGCTGATCGCCCGGGTCACCGGTGTCGGCATGCACCACCGCACCCCGTGCCCCGCGTCGGCGATGCTGCTGACCGAGTACATCCTGATCGAGTTCCAGGAGATGCTGCCGGAGTTCGGGCGCCTGCCGGCTGTGGAAGGCGGGGAGGGCGGAATCCCGGAGCAGTACCAGGTCCTGCCCATCAACCTGGACGTCTATCTCGACGACTACGACAAGTGGCAGGCCTACCACGACGAGGTGACCGGCGCGATCGGCGGTGAGATCCTCTCGGAGTAGCCCCCCGTGCGTAACGAGGCGACGCCGCCCGACCCCGCCTTGACTGCCGACGTCCCCTTCCGGACGCTGTCGGAGATCGCGGCGGCCGCCAGGCGGGCCTTGCCGGACCAAGGTCTGGGACTACGGCGACAGCGGCGCCGGCACGGAGGCGACGGTGCGCCGCAACCGCACCGCGCTGGAGCGAGTGCTGCTGCGTCCGCAGGTGCTGCGCGGCGTCGCCGAGCGCGACACCACCAGGTCCCTGCTGGGGGCGGAACTGGCCCTCCCGGTGGTGCTCGCCCCGGTCGGCGGTCTGGCCCTATTCACCCCCGGAGGGGCTTTGGCAGCGGCGCGCGCCGCTCACGCCGCCGGCACGGTGCCCTTCATCGGGATGCTGTCGAGCCCGCGGCTGGAGGAGGTCGCGGCGCAGAGCTCTGGGCCGCTGTACTTCCAACTGTACGTGCAGGGAGACCGCTCCTGGCTGAAGGACATGGTGCAGCGGGTCGAGAGCGCTGGCTTCTGCGCCCTGGCTGTCACCGTGGACACCCCCGTGCACCCGCGCCGTGAACGCGACATCAGCAACGACTTCATCCCCCAGGAGGCGCGGGACCGTCCCAACCTCGACGGCACGCCGCCGATCGAAGGAGACCGCGGGCAGCACCGGGCGAGCTTTGACTGGGATGATCTCGCGTGGTTGCGTGGGGTCACCCGGTTGCGCTGGTCATCAAGGGCATCCTGACGGCTGAAGACGCCTCTCGCGCAGTGGAGCACGGCGCGGCCGCGGTCTATGTGTCCAACCACGGGGGACGCCAGCTGGACCACGCACAGGCGACCATCGAGGCGCTCCCCGCCGCGGTCGAGGCGGTCGCTGGCCGGGCGCAGATCATCGTCGACAGCGGCTTCTCCCGCGGCACGGACGTCGTCAAGGCGCTGGCTCTGGGCGCCGATGCCGTGGCCATCGGCCGCTTGATGTGCTGGGCGCTCGGCGCCGGCGGCCAGGCAGGGCTGGAGACGGCGCTGCGCCTGTTGCAGGAGGAGATCTCGGTCACGATGGCGCAGCTGGGAGTGACCCGGATCGATCAGCTCAACCGGGAACGGGTGATCACCTCGCCGGCATAGGCGCGGCTGGCACACCGTGGGAAGACGAGCAGGAGGAGTGCGTAGGTGGTGGAGCGCTGTCCCGATATGGCTGCTGGCCGGCATCACCACAGTGCACACAGGGGGAGGGTTCATGGCTGAATGGTTCGCAGGTCGGATTTCGGACTTCGACCACGAGCGGCGCAACACCATCGAAGTGAACGGCCGCGAAGTCGTCGTCCTGCGCAACAACGGCCGGTTCTACGCCCTGGAGAACAACTGTCTCCACATGGGCGGTCCGGTGGGCGAAGGCATGTTGATGGGCAAAGTCGAGGCGGTTCTGACAGAAGACAAGCGCTGCCTGGGCGATCGCTTCTCCGAGGAGGAGATCCATATCGTCTGCCCGTGGCACGGCTGGGAGTACGACATCGACACCGGCGAGTTCGCCGGGGACCGGAAGCGGCGCCTGCGCCGCTACGACGTCACGACGCGAGGGGATGAGGTCTATGTCCAGACCTGACTCGTCACAAGCGGCCGCCGTCGAGCAGGCGGATCTGCCGGCGCAGTGCGCCGCGCTCGCCGCGCGCTTGCGGGCCGACATCGGCACAGTCCTCGCACAGGATTCGGCGCTCGCGGTGCCAGACCGCGCGATCCAGGACCTGATGGCCATGGCGGCGAAGCTCTACGTTGCCAAGCGCGAAGCCGGCGGGGAGTTCCCGCCCTTCGAGGGTCCGGAACTCACCGCCACGGAGGTGATGGTCACGACCACCAGCATGCTGAAGGCGGCCAACCTCGAGGTCTTCGAACTCACCATGTGGAACGGCTTCGGGACGATATGAGTGGAGGTAGTCCCGTGACGGATTCAGACCTTGCAACGATCGGTCAGGCCGGCCTGGGCCGTGATGCGACCGACGACGTGCGGGCAATCAACGTCGGCGACCGATCCGGCTACGACACGCGCAAGCACCTGGCCCACGCCGCACAGCAGGCGAAGGACCGCAACCTGTCCGAGATGCTCATCGTGGACGCCGACGCCCACCACTACGAGAGTGAGTCCTGGGGCGACATCATTCAGTACATCGAGGACCCGGTCCTGCGACATCGCGCCGAGCGCGGGGGCAAGCCCATGCTGTCGCGGGGATCGGACAACCAGAGCGTTTCTGGACGAATCATGCGCTACCCCCGGCGTCGTCTCGAGGAAACGCCGGACAACGTGCCACGTGACGTCACCCTCATCCGTCGGGAGATGGAGGCAATCGGCATCGACTACCAGATTGTGTTCCCGACCCCGATGCTGAGCCTGGGCATGCACCCGGACGCCCACATGGAGTCCCAGCTCAGCTGGGCCTACAGCCGCTGGATGACCGAGCAGGTCCTACCGCACGACACGCGCATCAAGACGATGATCTACCTGCCGTTCAACGATCCCGAGGCGGCGCTGCGCACGGTGGAGCGCTTCGCCGACAAGCCAGGCGTAGCTGGGTTCATGGTCACGAGCGCTCGCTACAAGCCGGTGCACGACAACGTTTACATGCCGGTGTATCGGGCGCTTGAGGAGCGTGGGCTGCCGCTTGGGTTTCACGCCGTCTACCATGCTCCCGAACGGATGTTCGAGGGCATGAATCGCTTTCTCTCCGTGCATGCGCTGGGGTTCATCTTCTACAACATGGTCCACCTCACCAACCTAGTCATCAACGGTATCCCGGAGCGCTTCCCAGGCCTGAAGGTGCTGTGGATTGAGAGCGGCCTCGCCTGGATCCCGTTCATGATGCAGCGGTTGGACAACGAGTACCTGATGCGCACGTCCGAGGCTCCGCTGTTGAAGAAAAAGCCCAGCGAGTACATGCGCGAGAACTTCTACTACACCACGCAGCCGATGGAGTACGACAACCTTGAAGCGCTGCAACTGACGATGAAGATGATCAACGCCGAGACGCAGCTGCTGTTCGCCTCGGACTTTCCGCATTGGGACTTCAACCTGCCCAGCACGGTTTACGACCTGCCTTTCCTGAGCGACCACGCCAAACGCCGGATCCTGGGCGAAAACGCCAAAGAGCTGTTCCGCCTCGACCACTGATCCGACGGGGTGCGGGCGCCATCGTCGCGTCGCACGGGCGCGATCACGCGCGTGCCTGACCGCACGACATCGCTGGCCGCTCTCGCGAACACGATCGTGGCGATCAGCCACCACCCCCGGCCGGTGCGCATCCTCGACCCGCATCTTGTTCTGGGGTCGGGTTGATGGCTTGTGCGCTCGCGTTGTCCGGTGGCTTCGGGTGGCCTAGGCTGTGCTGGTGCATGGCCTGCCCGGCGGTGGCATGCGGCTTCAGATGGGCTCACTACTGCAGTCGCATGTATCCGGTGTGGAGCGCCATGCGGCGGTTGCCCAGCCTGCAACCTGCAGTAGAGCTGCGGGCCAGTGGCCGGAACCCGCCGAGGTAGCTCAGTCGGCAGAGCGGCTCACTCGTAATGAGCAGGTCCGGGGTTCGATTCCCCGCCTCGGCTCCAACTCCCACCAGCGGAAACCCCCGCTGAGCTGGGAAAACGTGCAGAAGCGCGGTCTCGCTGGTTTCCACCTTCGATCCCTTCTGACCGCCGTTCTTCCGCTGGCGTGTCATGGCGGTGTCATCAGGTCGGGGCATTGCCGTCCTCCTTTGATTGAGCGAGCGCGGCCTCGTAGCGAGCCAGCGCCAGTTCCTCGTCGCCACGCATGACGCCGAGGTAAGTGTCCAGCAGGACGGAGAGGGTCCGGTGCACTCCACGCCTGCGCGGTCTTGAGCGGCACGCCGGCGTTCAGCCAGGCGGTGATCGCCGAGTGCCGCAGGTCGTGACGACGCACCTGCCGCAGCGGGCTGTCCTTCGGGAATGCCTTGGCCCGCGTGTCCTTCCACACGTCGCGGTGGAAGTTCGACAGGTTGATCCGTCGGCCCGACGCGACGGTGAAGACCAGGGCGTCGGGGTGCGTGTCGACGTGACGCTCCAGGTGCTCGGCGACGCGGGCGGCCAGTTCGGCGGGCATCGGGATGCGCCGGGCGGCCTTCTCGCCACGACCCTTGAGCGGCCGTCGGTGGGTTTCGCCTTGGGTAAGGAACCGGCTCGGCACGGCAGAGTGTGGCCCGCACCGTGACCACCGCCGGGCGTGAGCGCGGGAACGCCAGATCGCGCCGGCGAACGGCGATCGCTTCGCCGGGGCGCAGTCTGCAGAAGCCCTGGATGCGCACGAACGCGTCGTAGCGCTGGTCGACCTCACCGCAGAGCGCCGCGACGTGTCGCACCTCGGTGGGGCTCATGACGAGGTCGGGGTCC
>WHTC01000062.1 GCA_009379795.1 Nitriliruptorales bacterium
AAGCCTGCTGAGGCTGTCGGTGCTGGGGTTCGTCGATGCGCATGATGCGCGCATGATCCGCACGGTGGAGGTCATCCGTGAGCGGCTCGCGGTTCCACCCCACGGCTTCCTCCGCCGCTACTCCACGGCAACCGTCCGGGACGGACTGGCAGACGGCGAGGGCGTGTTCCTGCTGTGCACCTTCTGGCTGGTCGACGCACTGATCATGCAGGGCGACGTCGATGGGGCCCGGCGACTGTTCGAGCGCCTGCTGGACGTGAGCAACGACCTGAGGCTGCTCGCCGAGGAGTACGACTCGCAGGCCAACGAATTGCTCGGCAACTTCCCGCAGGCGTTCACCCACCTCGGGTTGATCAACTCGGCGTTTCGTCTCCGCGCCGCCTGTTCGTGAGCCGGTCGAGCACGACGCCGCTGGCGATCACGCCGACATGGCTGAAGGCCTGGGGATAGTTGCCCAGGAACGCCCCGGTGCCCGGGTCGATCTGCTCAGGCAGCAGGCCGAGGTGCCCGCTGCGAGCACACAGCCGCTCGTACAGCTCCATCGCTTCGTCAAGGCGTCCTTGATAGGCGAGGTTGTCTACCAGCCAGAAGCTGCACAGCAGGAACGCGCCCTCGCCGCCTTCGAGGCCGTCCGGTGACGCGTCGGGCAGGTAGCGGTACAGCAATCCGTCGCCGGCGCCGAGCCGCTTCACGATCGCCTCGGTGGTCGCGACCATTCGCGGATCGTCCGCCGGCACGACTCGCCGCAGGGGCAGGGTAAGCATGCTGGCGTCCAGGCCCCCGCCGCCGGACACCTGCTCGGTGAACGCCTGCGCCCGCTCGTCCCACGCGCCGCTCAGCACCGCCTGGCGGATCTTTTCCGCCGAGGCCGCCCACCCGTCGATGTCACCAGGGAGGCCGAACCTGGCGGCGATGCGTGCGCCCCGGTCGAGGGCGACCTGGCACAGCGCGGCGGAGTAGGTGAAGACCCGGCCAGGGGTGCGAACCTCCCAGATACCGCGGTCCGGCCGGTCCCACGCCCGCTGGGCCTCCTCGACCAGGATGCGGAGGCGCTGCCACAGCTCATCCGGGATCACCCCGCCGTGCTGGGCCCACTGGTAGGCGCAGTCCAGGATCTCGCCGTACACGTCGTGCTGGCGTTGGTCGGCGGCGGCGTTGCCCCAGCGGACGGGCGCGGACTGGCGGTAGCCCTCCAGCTCCTCGTCCAGTCGCTCGGCGGGGGGTTGCGCGCCGTCCAGGTCATAGAGCACCCTCGGGCGACCACCACGCTCCACGGCGTCGAGCACCCAGGCCAGAAACCCCCAGGCCTCCCGCACGAGCCCGATGCGCCGGAGCGCATGGACGGAGAACGCCGCGTCGCGGACCCAGGAGTAGCGGTAGTCCCAGTTCCGCTCGCCGCCGATCCCCTCGGGCAGCGACGAGGTGGGCGCGGCCACGATCGCGCCGTTCTCGAAGTGATCAAGCAGCTTCAGCGTGATCGCCGAGCGGCGCACCGCCGCCCGCTGCGGACCGTCGTAGGTGACGTTGCGCATCCAGTGCCGCCACGCGTCCCGGGTCGCGTCGAGCAGGTTGTCGGCGGGCAGCGTCGAGCGGCGATGGATCGCCCCGTTCCAGCGCAGCGACAGGTCGACCCGGTCCCCGGCCTCCAGCGCCAGCACAGACCGCGCACCGTCCAGCGACCGGGTGGTCAGCAGGTGCAGGTTGAGATCCTGACGCTGCGCGCAGCGCAGCCACAGCCCGCCCTGTCCGGGCTCGACGCGCGCATTCCCTCGGGGCTCGATGTCCACGCGGAGGTCGATCCGTCCCTGCAGAACCTCGACCCGCCGCACCAGTTCCTGGCGGGCGGCGGGCACGTCCTCGTGCAGGTGGGCGCCCGAGCGCAGCGCCATCACGTCGGTCAGGCGGACCAGGCCCTCGGGCCCCTGCAGCTCGGTGACCAGCACGCCGCTGTCGTCCTCGTAGTACTGGCGGGCGGCGCGCACCGCTGTCGGCGCCACCGTCCAGGCACCCCCGCGCTCGGCGTCCAGCACCCTGCAGAACAGTGCCGGCGAATCGAAGCGCGGCAGGCACAGCCAGACCACGGCGCCGTCGCGTGCCACAAGCGCGGCGGTGCTGCCGTCACCGATCAGGCCGTGGTCCTCAAGGGGTAGGTAGCCATCGATGCGCTGCAGTGGCTTGAACGACGGGTCGATCATCACCTGCGTCCTCTGTTGGCCCCGTTGAGCGTGCTCACAGCTTGCGCAGCTTCACGCGCTGTACCGAGTGGTCCCGCGTCTTGCACAGGATGAGGTCAGCGCGGTCCCTGGTCGGCAGGATGTTGGCGCGCAGGTTGGGGCCGTTGATCTCATGCCAGATCTCGGACGCCACGCGCTTGGCTTCCTCCGGCGACAGCCCCGCGTAGTCGTGGAAGTAGGACGCCTCGTCCTGGAAGACCGTGTCGCGGAATGTCAGGAAGCGCTCGGCATACCACTGCTCGACGTGCCGCTCCTCAGCGTCCACGTAGATGGAGAAGTCGAAGAAGTCCGAGACGAAGATGCTGGGCGGGGGGCCGTCATGGCCGTCGAAGGTCTGCAGCACGTTCAGCCCCTCCAGGATCACGATGTCGGGTTGGCACACGACTTGCCGTTCGGCCGGGACGATGTCGTAGGCCTGGTGGGAGTAGACCGGTGCGGACACCTCGGGATTGCCGGCCTTGAGGTCGGCCAGGAACCGCACCAGGCGACGAAGGTCGTAGCTTTCCGGAAAGCCCTTGCGCGCCATCAGGCCACGCTCGGTGAGCACCTGGTTGGGGAGGAGGAACCCGTCGGTGGTGACCAGGTCGACGCGGGGGTGGTCAGGCCAGCGGGCGAGCAGTGCCTTCAGGATGCGGGCCGTGGTGCTCTTGCCGACGGCGACGCTGCCGGCGATGCCCACGACGTAGGGGACCTTGCTGGCGATGGTGCCGAGGAACGCGTCGGTCGCTCGGGACAGTTGCTGGCGGCCGGCGACGTGCAGGTTGAGCAGCCGGGTCAGCGGCAGGTAGATCGCGACGACCTCGGCCAATGACACTCGCTCGTTGATGCCGCGGAGTGTTTCGAGGTCGCTCTCGCCCAGCGTCAGCGGCGTCGCCGCCCGCAGTCGCTGCCACTCCTCCCGATCGAACGAGAGGTGGGGGGAGACCTGACCGCTCACCCGCAGGCCTGCGAACGACCCGACAATCCAACTCCCTTCTCCGACGTGAATCCTACTCAGCGCCCCTTCCCCGGCACTCAACCCTGCCCGACAGTGGGCCTTGACCCTTTCCCAAGGTCCGAGTCCTCGCGGCGGCAGTGCTACGCTCTCTGTAAGAAGAAGTCATACAGGGAGGCAGGGATGGATGCACCTCGCACCGTGACGATCTCCGTTCCTCCTGACCTGGCGCGCGAGGTCGATCAGCAAGCGGAGTTGGAGGGGCGCAGCCGCAGCGAACTGTACCGGGAGGCCGCGCGCCAGTACTTGCGGAGCCGGGACCGCTGGGAGCAGATTTTCGCTTACGGCAAGGATGTCGGGCGACGGTTGGGCGTGGCCGACGCGGACGTCGCCGAGGCGGTCATGCAGGAGCGCCGAGCGCGGCGCGACCGCCGGTCCTGAGGTGCGAGTGCTCCTGGACACGAACGTGCTCATCTCGGCACTGTTGTTCGGAGGGCTCCCGGAGGCGCTGCTCCGGCGTGGCCTTGAGGGCGCGTTCGTGATGATCAGCAGCGAGGTCCTCCTCGACGAACTGGAGGACAAGTTGCTGCAGCGGTTCGAGTTTGGTCGCGCGCAGAGCCGACTCGTCCGTCAGGAGCTCGACCTGGCCAGTGACAACGTGCTACCGCAGACCGTCCCGGCCGCGTCCCGGGATCCCGATGACGACCATGTGCTGGCAGCGGCAGTGGCTGGACTCGCCGACTGGATCGTGACTGGCGACAAGGATCTTCTCGTCATGGGACGGCATCGCGGGATCGCGATCGTGACCCCGAGGAGCTTCTGGGAGACCGTTTCCGGCGCCTGAGCGGCGGGCCGGCGGCTGAGGCAGGCTGGGCGCTGATGTCTCGGGTGGAGCGGTGGCAGCCGGTGCTGGTGCTGGCCAGCGCCCTGGTCGGGCTGGCGGTCGGGGCGCTGACCGCACTGGGACCCGCGGCGGAGGCGGTGGTGCTGCCGGCGCTGATGATCCTGCTGGTCGGGGTGTTCCTGCAGATCACGGCGCACCGGGTGCGCGACGCCGCCAGGCGCGTGCGGGTGGTGACCGCCAGCCTGGTGGTCAACTTCGTGTGGACCCCGCTGCTTGCCTGGCTGCTCGGTGCGCTCCTGCTGGGCAGCGAACCCGACCTGCGCGTGGGTCTGCTGATGCTGCTGGTCACCCCCTGCACCGACTGGTACCTCGTGTTCACCGGGCTGGCGCGGGGCAACGTGGCACTGGCCACCGCGCTGCTGCCGATCAACCTTGTCCTCCAACTCGTGCTCCTGCCTGTGTACGTGCTGGCGCTGGCCGGCACGCTCGTGCCCGTCGATGCCGGCGTGCTGATCGAGGCGGTTGTCCTGGTCCTGCTCATCCCACTGACGATCGCCGGCGTGCTGCGGGCGCTCGCGGGCCGAAGTATGGGCCTCGACTGGCTGGAACACGAGGTCGCGTCGCGGCTCGGGGGGATCACCCTGGGCCTGCTGTGCCTGGCCGTGGCTGCGGTGTTCGCCGCGCATGGCGACGCCCTGCTCGAGCGCCCGGGCGTCGCCGTGCTGCTGCTCCCCGCGCTGGCGCTGTTCTTCGTGGTCGCCTTTCTGCTGGCCCGGGGAATATCCGGTCCGCTGGGGTTGAGCTACGCCGAGCGGGTCACCCTGACGATGACCACGCTCGCGCGGAACTCCCCGCTCGCGCTGGCGATCGCCGTTGCGGCCTTTCCTGACCGACCGCTGATCGCTGTCGCGCTCGTCGTCGGTCCGCTCGTCGAGTTGCCGGTCCTCGCCCTGGCCGCCCAGTTGCTCCGGGATCGCGCGCCCACCGACCGATGACCGGCTCGCCGAGTCCTCAGTGGGACGAGAAGATGCGCTCGATGATGGTGGCGTTGGCGGTGCCGCCGCCCTCGCACATGCTCTGCAGTCCGAAGCGGCCCCCGGTGCGCTCCAACTCGTGGAGCAGCGTGGTCATGAGCTTGGCGCCGGAGGCGCCGAGCGGGTGACCCAGGGCGATCGCGCCGCCGTTGACGTTGGTGCGCTCCAGCGAGGCGCCGGTTTCCTTGGCCCAGGCCAGGACCACCGGGGCGAACGCCTCGTTGACCTCGAACAGGTCGATCTCATCGATCCCGAGGCCCGAGCGGGCCAGGGCGTTGAAGGTTGCGGGGATCGGCCCGGACAGCATCATGACCGGGTCGGCGCCGGCGAGCGCGAAGGTGTGGAACCGTGCTCGAGGGGTCAGCCCGTAGCGTTCCGCGGCCTGTGCCGAGGCGATCATCATGGCTGCGGCGCCGTCGGAGATCTGGCTGGAGGTCGCCGCCGTGATGCGTCCGCCCTCGGCGAGCGTCCTCAGCGACGCCATCCTCTCCAGCGAAACGTCCGGACGGAACCCCTCGTCCCGGCGGACGTCACCGTGAGGGACGACCTCGCGGTCGAAACGGCCTTCCTCCCAGGCCCTCGCCGCCCGCGTGTGGCTGCTGAAGGCGAACCGGTCCAGTTCCTCACGCGAGATGCTCCACTTCTCGGCCATCATCTCCGCGCCGCGGAACTGCGTGACCTCCTGGTCGCCGTAACGCTCCCGCCAGCCCTCGCCGCCCATTGGGTGGCCGTAGCCGGCCCGGTACCCGGCGGTGAAGCCGCTGCCGATCGGCACCATGCTCATGTTCTCGACCCCGCCGGCGATAGCGACCTCGTAGGCGCCCGCGAGCACGCCCTGGGCGGCGAAGTGCGCCGCCTGTTGAGAGGACCCGCACTGGCGATCGACGGTGGTGCCGGGAACCTCCTCGGGCAACCCGGCGGACAGCCATGCGGTGCGGGCGATGTTCATCGTCTGGGCACCCACCTGGTCCACACACCCGAAGATCACATCGTCGACCTTCGACGGGTTGATCCCGGTGCGCTCGACGAGGGTCTTCAAGACGTGCCCACCAAGGTCTGCGGGATGCACGGTGGAAAGCCCTCCCTCGCGGCGTCCGACCGGTGTCCGCACGGCGTCGACGATGTAGGCCTCGCGCATGTCGTGCCCCTCTGTCGTGCCCCTCTTCTGACGGCGAACCTGAGCCGCGATGCGGCCTCACGCCCATGATGCCCTCCCACAGTCCCACCCTGACCCGATCGAGCTGGGGTCAGGCGAGGGGACGGCCTTGTGGGCGGGGTTGACCAGCGCGGACCCAGTCGGGGACGGCGTCACGGGTGAGGTGGGCGGCCAGGGCCTCGGCCATGACCTCGGTATAGCTGGGTCCGAAGCGGATCAGGTTGGCGTGGAAGCCTGGCAGGATCGAGTGCACCTCGTGGTTCGGGAAGCCCTCCTGCAGTTTTCCGACCGCCGAGAAGCGCACCAGGTAGTCGCCGCCGCTGTACGCCACCCACAGGACCGTCGCGGCAATGTCGGGGAACTCGCCGGCGGCGAGTCCCTGCCCTCGGTACAGCGCCTGGAGGCGGGCCAGGAGCGCGCGCACGTTGGCATCCTTCATCTGGCGGTACTCCTTGACGACCTGCTCCCTGGTGACGCCGGGCTCGACTTGCATCAGGGCGGGGTCGATCGGCCGGACGCGGTGCTGCAGGCCGGCCACGTCATCGGAGATCCTGCTCCACACCCACTGCGACAGCGGGCCTCCGTTGATCACCAGCGCCAGCGCCAACGGGATCTCGGTCTTGACGTCACTGCCGTCCACCGGACCCGAGATCGGCATGAAGTGGCCGATCGGGCCCCGCGGCTGCTGCTGGGCTCGATAGTGGCGGATGAACTCGATGCCCGCGAAGACGCCGAACGACGTCCCGATCAGGTGAGGATTGGTGAGGTTATGCTCCTGCATGAATTGCAGGATCCTGTTGTTGAGTTCGACGGCGTTGAAGTTGCCGAGCGGGTAGTCCACGAGCAGCACGTGACCGTACTGCTGCAGCATCGGCAGTTGCTGCCCGTACGCTTGCCGGGCGGTGAGCGTGATCGTCGGGAACAGCACGAAGGTGCGCCGGTGATCCTCGCCAGGCAGGAACTCCAGTCGTGGTTGTGCGGGGAACAGGGCGCTCTGGACGTCGCCGACCAGCGAGTCCACCGGCAGGAGGGCGAGGACCAGCGCGAGCGCGGTCCCACCGGCGGCCAACTGCCGACGCGATGCGGACGAGGCGTCCCGGCGCAGCCGGAAGGTCACCACCGCCGCGGCAAGAAAACCGGTGAGCGCTGCGATGCTGAGCGTCGTCGCAACCACCAGGACACGCTCCTTCACCCGACTCCCCGAAGACGGCTGTTCCGTCGCCGTCGGCTTGCGTCAGGTTCGTACTATTCTCTACCAGGGTGCCCGATCAGGACGAGTCTTTCCTTTCCGCTGGTAGGCGGTGTGCGGCGCAGATTCAGCGGTGGGTACTCACTCCCTCGTAGAAAGACGGGAAGGTGGGATTGCGACCGAATCCCTCACTCGGCGATGCCGGGCGCCGGGAACTCTGCGGTCAACTCCCGTACCTCGGCGGCGATGCGATCGAGCGTCGCGGCGTCCTCCTGCCGCGCCGCCTCGACCCCCTGCTCGATCCACCCGGCGACCCGGCGCATCTCGGCAGGGCCCATCCCGCGAGTGGTCACTGCCGGCGTGCCGATCCGGATCCCCGACGGGTCGAACGGCTTGCGCGGGTCGTAGGGGACGGTGTTGGCGTTGGTCACCAACCCTGCCTTGTCCAGCGCCGTGGCCGCCTGCTTGCCCGACACGTTCTTGGACGTCAGGTCGATCAGCAGCAGGTGGTTATCGGTCCCGCCAGACACCAGGTCGAAGCCCCGGGCAGCCAACTCCTCGCCGAGGGCACGGGCGTTGCCCACGGTCGTCTGGGCGTAGCCGCGGAACGCGGGCTGCGAAGCCTCCCGGAGCGCCACCGCGATGGCCGCTGTGGTGTGGTTGTGCGGCCCGCCCTGCAATCCGGGGAACACGGCTCGGTCCAGCGCCCTGGCATGCTCGGCGCGGCTCATGAGCATCGCGCCCCGCGGCCCGCGCAGCGTCTTGTGGGTCGTCGTGGAGATCACGTCGGCGTGGGGGACCGGTGAGGGGTGGGCGCCGCCGGCGATCAGGCCGGCGATGTGGGCGATGTCGGCGACCAGCACCGCCTCTACCTCGCGCGCGATCGCGGCGAACCCCGCGAAGTCGATAGTGCGTGGAATCGCCGTGCCACCGCAGAAGATCACCTTGGGTCGCTCGCGGAGGGCCAGCGCCCGGACCTCGTCGAGGTCGGCCCGTCCGGTGTCCTTGCGCACGTCGTACTGCACGCTGTGGAACCAGCGGCCGGTGATCGACACCCCCCAGCCGTGCGTCAGGTGCCCGCCCATCGGCAGCGCCATGCCCATCACCGTGTCGCCTGGTTGCAGGAACGCAAGATAGACGGCGAGGTTGGCGGGCGATCCGGAGTACGGCTGGACGTTGGCGTGGTCCACACCGAACAGCGCCTGGGCCCGCTGGACGGCGAGGGCCTCGACCTGGTCGATGATCTGCTGGCCCTCGTAGTAGCGCTTGCCGGGGTAGCCCTCCGAGTACTTGTTGGTCAGTACCGTGCCGGTGGCTTCGAGCACCGCACGGGAGACGTAGTTCTCCGAGGGGATCAGGCGGATCTTGTCGGCCTGGCGCCGCTCCTCCTGCTCGATGAGGCGGGCGATCTCGGGGTCACCGGCCTGCAGTGCCGGGTAGGTGAGCGCGGTGGTGGTCATGGCCGGACGCTAGGAACCCGCGGACCGGGTGTCAACCGATCACGGCAACCCCCGCGGGGCCCTGGACGATGGGACAGGACATTTCGCTCGGTCTAATTCGTCTCCTCTGTGGGGCCCAACAAGCCAGCAAAGCGCGGCAGCGGAACGTCTGGGCGACGACGCGGCCGGGTGAGGCCGGGACGCGACGCGACTCGGCCTCGCTGTCTGTCCGGTGGTGGCGGCCTACCAGCCCCGCAGAGGATGGCACAGCATGAGCCCGGGGCAGGGACGAGGGAAGGGCCGGATCACGCCAGCGGCAGGCCGGTGAGGGTGAACGCGGCCCAATCGAGCGGCGATCGGAAGGGCCGATCTGTTCCCGGCAGCGCGCTGAGCCATTCGCGGGCGGCTTCGAAGCGGGACAGGATCGCGTTCCGGGAAGGATCCGGGAGTTTGGCCCCGGCTCGCTCCGCCTCCGCGGCCAACTGGTCGATGCGGCGCCGGATTTCCGAGGCCTGAAGGTGGCGCAGCCACCGGCCGGTGGCGGTCACGGCCCTCGCCACCGGAGTCCCCGCGGCGCAGCGGCCGTGGAACTCGGTGAGGAACAGCAGCGAGGCGAGATCGGCCACCCTCCACATCGGCGCCAACACCGCAGGAACACCGCCGAGCACCAGCAGTTCCGCGAAGCCGGCCGGCCCATCATGGGACGAACGCCGGCTCCTGCCCGCCTCACAGACGCCAAAGACGACCAGGGCGACCCCGATTCGGCTGCCGGGCGGAAGCAGCTCGTGCACCCGGACGTCGCCGTCCGCCGCCTGCAGCCGCGAGAGCCATGGGTTGGCCTGATGGAAGTCCGCGTGGCAGGACAGATGGACGGTGGAGCCGGAACCCGCGGTGTCGCTCCTCATGCACTCACCCAGTGTGGCGACCGTGATGGCGTCGCCGGACGTGACCCCACCGATCGCGCCGGAGGCCGCAGCGGCAACGATGCCCTCCAGACGCGTGAACGGCATTGAGCCGTCGGGGTCCGCATACGCTCGCAGGTCGGGCTGCCCCCTCGCGTTGCCGGACGGCTTGCGCTCGCTGCCGCCCAGCAGGTGCAGAGACGGAACGGTGACGACGTCCCGAAACAGATCGCTGAGGCGAGGCCCGCCCGGCAGTCGGCAGTGAGCCAGAGGCAGGTTCCGGAACAGCAGATGGGGGGCCAGGATCAGCTCGTCGCCACCCTCCCGGAGGTCAGGAAAAGCCCGCCACAGATACTCGCCGATCCGGTCGAGCAGGAGCTCCGTCAGCGCGTTGCTTGTCGGCCACAGGCTTCCGTCGGTATCTGAGACGACGCCGAGCGCCGCCTCCCAAGGGTCGTAGTGGTCACGCGCGAACTGCTGGTAGTCGAAGTCGCTCAGCCACATGCCGCGCAGGACCGGGCCGGGTCCCAAACAGAACAGGGCGAGCCCGCGGGGCGTCGCGAAGAACGACAGCAGGCGGCGTGACGACGCCGTCACCAGCCCCCTGGCGCGCCGCAGCCTCTCCTGCTGGAACTCGGGGTCGAAGGCGCGATCGGCCTCGGTCCCCGACACCATCCGGAGCCAGCCGAGCTGCCGGTGCTTCGCCGCTTCGGCGGATCGCAGCGCATCTCCGACACGAGGCCGCTCGCCGCCCAGGGCAAGCTCCACCTCCCAGAAGTCCAGGTCTCCCCAGTTGGTGAGCAGGCGTTGCACGGTGGCCGCATCGGGTCGCTGCGCCAGGTGGCGGCGCTGGATGGCACGGGCCTGCTCGACGTGATCGAGCGCGCTGACGTGATCCCCGGCGCGGAGCCGGCAACGGGCAGCGATCGTGTGAAAGTCAAGCGCGTCGTCAGCTACGCCCATCTCGGCGAACAGCGCCGCCGCCGACGCCAGACCGGTCTCGCCTTCACCGGGGCGGTCGGAGAGGAATGCCAGCTCGGCGAGCAGCGCGGTCACCCGGCCGCGTAACAGCCGGATCTCCCGCCCCCCGGATGCGGGGAGCAAACCCAATGCCTGCTCGAAGGCCTGGTCGGCCCCCGCGAGGTCATCGGTGTCCCGCCGGGCGCTGCCGAGCCGCAGCCACTCCTGCGCCTGCGCGCGCCGCCCTCCCAGCAGCGCCGGGTCGGCGAGCAGAGCCTCCTGCAGTTCACGCGCCTCGCCCGGCCGCCGCTGCTCGACCAGCGAGGCGGCCAACTCGGAGCGTGCCCGTACCTCGAGCTCCGGGGTCATCGGCCAGGACGCGAGCAGGGAGCGCAGCAGCCCCTCAGCGCTCTGCGGCTGGCGCAGGCCCCGGTAGGTCGCGGCAAGGCTCAGACCGGCGAGGGCGACGAGGTGGGGGTTGCCGAGCCGCCCCGCCGCGGTGAAGGCGGCCTCCAGGTCCGCGACCCCGGTGCCCTCGCCTCCGGCAATCTCGGGGAGCGGCGCCTTCGCCGCCTGCTCGGCGATCAGCGTCCGCAGCGACTCCTCGAGGCGGAGGATATCGGCCTGGTTTCCCGCCTCCCGCTTACGTTCCAGCGCATCGATGTAGTGCGTGAAGGCGGCGCCGAGTCGGCGGTCTGCAGATGGGTGCGCGTGCGCCTGGGCCTGCGCCTGGAGCAGGTCGCCATGGACGTCGGGGTCGATGGGAACCTGCGCGTTCGTCAGCCGCTCCAGCGCCGCACGGCCAGCCCGGCGTGCACGACGGAGGCACTCCTGATCCTCGTCGGCGTGTCGCTGCAGATCCCTGCACAGGGTCGTCAGTACCCGGACGTGGTCCTCGAGGGTGATCCGTTGGAGTGCAGAGTCGCCGGACTCCGCGGCGACCCCATGGAGCGCGTCCAGCAGCCTGCTGGCGACGGCGGGTGGGAGGCGCATGCAGTCCTGGCGCGCGGCGCTGAGCTGCGACAAGGACAGTGCGCCGGCGCGGACGCGAGCAAGGATCCTGGCTTGGACTCCCGCCTCAACACGACTGGCCGTCTCTGGCTGCGTCAAGAGTCCGAACAACAGCGCGTGCAGGGTGGGTGGACGGCGGATGCCCAACCTTCCATTGGTGCTCGTCCCACCCCGCGGCGAAGGTCCGGCAGGGGCGGCCCCGGGACGGGCGTCCCCCTCCGGCTGCTTCAGTCCGATCAGGTGAAGGTGCGGTTCAGGCAGGTTGGGATCCATCCCGACGGCGCGCTCCAGCAGATCCCGGACCACAAGGCCGTGCTCTTCATCCAGGGTCACCCCCAGCAACGCGGCCCAGTCAATGAGGGCTACGGCCTTGGCAGTCAGGAGCAGCGCGACCAGGCGCCGGCTGGGAGCACCCGGTCGGCCCTCATGCTCAGTGGTCGCGAGGGCGAGGGCCTCGTCGTACGTGTGCGTGCGCAGGCAGCGACGGTAGGTCGTCTGCTGCTCCGGGGACAGACGGACCAGTGGGGCACCGCCCGCCTCCTGCCCGTCCAAGCTGGGCCGGCCGGCTGCAGGCTCTGGGCTGGGCTGGCTCCGCTGATCGCGATGCATGCCGCAGCTTCCCTTCGCTGAACACACGGTGGGTGACCCTCCCTGAGAGGCAAGCCCGTGACCCCTCCAGAGCAGTGCGGGACCTCCCCTGATACGTCCTGTTCTTGGACGCTCAACTGATCCGGGGGGTGAGTGTCCTGATGGACGAGGGGCCCCTGGGCTTGCGGGATGGGGCCGCTACAGTCGGATGCGCTCAAGGGTGGATGCCGGTGACGCGTTCCAGGCGGCCGCCGAGGTATTCGGCGAACTGGACGATGCGGACCGAGCGGCCGCTGGCGTGGGCGCCGCCGCGCAGATGAATGACGCAGCCGGGGTTGTTGGTGATCATGATGGGCGCCTCGGTCTGGTCCACGCATGCCAACTTGCGCTCCAGGATCCCCGCCGCGACCTCCGGTGCGGAGATCGACGTCGACCCGCCGAACCCGCAGCACACCCCGTTCTCGGGCAGCGGCCGCACGGGCACGCCGCAGACGTCGCGCAGCACCGACTCCATCTCGTCACGCAGGCCCAGCGTGTTCTGGCTCTGGCAGAAGCGGTGCACGGTCACCGGAGTCCGGTCGCCGGTGTCGAGCGCACCGTTGGGCAGGCGTGCCGGGCCGGCCAGGTAGTCGACCAGATCCTTGACCCGCTCCGCGAGTTGTTGGGCGCGCTTCGCCCACCCAGGATCGTCGCGGAACAGTCGCCGGTACTCGTGGGTCATCGCCACCACGCAACTGGAGGCGGGGGTGACCACATCGTCCACGCCTTCCAGCGCTTCGATCGTCGCCCGCGCCATGCGCCGTGCGGAACGCCAGTCCCCGGAGTCGTAGGCCGGCAGCCCGCAGCAGTGCTGCGACTCCGGCACGACGACCTCGGCCCCGGCAGCCTCGAGCAGCCCGACGGCAGCGATTGCCGCCGACGGCAGCAGCCGGTCGGTCAGGCACTGCAGGAACACGAGCACGCGCTTGCCGGAGACCGTGGTGTCGCCGAGCACCGGGTACGAGGGCCGGTGCCTGATCCGGGTGCGCGCCGGCACCAGCGGGATTGCCGGTGGGGTGCGCCAGGAGGTGTGGCGCGTGGGGACAGGGAGGTCGCTGACGCCGTCGCGGCGGAACGGGCCGGTGACCACGGCGGCGGCGCGTGCCGCCGAAGCCACCAATCGCCGCGACGCCAGGGCCTGGAAGGCCAACCGCCGGGACCAGGACAGCCCCAGTTCCTCAGCGACTTTGTGCCGCACCTGCAGGATCTGCTCCGGCAGGGGAATCTCGACCGGGCAGACCGTGGCGCAAGCCCCGCAGGACACGCACAACGACTGCGGTCCCGCGTCGTCTTCCAGGGAATGATGGAACGGCGTGTTCACCAGCCCGATCGCGCCCGTGTAGACGTGCCCGAAGGCGTGACCTCCGACGACCGCGTACGGCGGGCAGACGTTGGCGCAGGCGCCGCAGCGGATGCAGCCCAGCGCCGAGGTGAAGTCGGGGTCGGCGGCCATCTGCGACCGGCCGTTGTCAATCAGCAGGATGTGCTGCTCGGCCCCGGGGCGGGGGCCGGTCACAAAGTTCGTGTAGGTCGTGATCGGCTGCCCGGTCGCCGAGCGCGCGAGCAGCCGGATCTGCAGCATGGCGTCGTGGAAGGTCGGGATAAGCTTCTCCGGCCCGGCGGTCACCACATGGATCGGCGGGATCGCCACGGACATGCGGTTGTTGCCCTCGTTGCAGACGAGCATGACCGTGCCTGACTCGGCGATCAGGGCATTCGCACCGGAAAGTCCCACTGAGGCGGTCAGGAATCGGTCGCGAAGTTCCGTGCGGACGCTGCGCACCATGCGGGTGATGTCATCGGGCGGGAACTCGCGCCCCAGCACGCGCGTGAGCAGTTCGGCGATCTGCTCCCTGCGCTTGTGGATGGCCGGCATGACGAGGTGGCTGGGATGCTCACCCGCCAGTTGGAGCAGCCACTCACCCAGGTCGGTTTCCACCGCCGCGATGCCCAGCGACTCCAGATGATCGTTGAGGCGGATCTCCTCGGAGACCATCGACTTGCCCTTGACCACCACGTCCGCACCGGCCTCCCGGCAGACACCGGCAACGTACTCGTTGGCCTCCTGCGGGGTGGCGACGCGCACCACCGTCGAGCCCGCCGCCTCCGCGCGCTCGGAGAAGGTGTCGAGAAAATGCGGCCAGTCGGCGAAGACACGTGCCTTCACCTCGGCCAGCTCCGCGCGCAGGTCGTCGAACGAGCGACCCATCAGCCGTTCCAGCGCGGCGATCTGGGCGTCCCGGGTGTCCCGCCAGGCACGCTGGAACGGCAGGAGTCCGCCTCGCACGTTCGCATCGGCCAGGGCGTCCCGGTACCGGACCTCGAACGGGTCCACCTACGTACCCTCCAGCAGGATGACGTGGTTCTCCTGCGGTCCCTGCACCCCGATGGTCAGCGATCGCTCGATGTCGGCGGTCCGGGAGGGGCCCGTCACCAGGGCCCAGTAGCCGGCCCCCTGCTGGGCCGACAACCACTCGCCGACGTCGTCGAGCGAGGCCACGAGCGCGCTGGAGGCGACGATCTGCAGGAGGGTCCGGCTCAACATGGACACGAGCCGGTCGCCCAGCATGTGCTCGCTGACCAGCGTGGAGCCGGTCTCCACCACGGCGAGCGGGCAGTGCATCACGCCGACCGGTGCGTCGGCGACCTCGGCGGGACTCCCGCTGACCGGAACCCGGACGCGGTTGCCGAGGGCGTCGGCGAACGCCTTGTGTGTCCCCGCCAGTGTGGGGCCGACCACCACGTGCCCGTCCGTGGCGAGATCCAGGGCAAGCTCGGCGACCTCCGTCCAGCCGGGCAGCCGGTGGACCCGCGAGCCTGCCAGCTCGGCGGCGGCGGTGAACTGATCGTGCACATCATTCATGGCGGCCTCTGATCATCGTAAGGGTCCCGACCGGGAGGGCTGTCAACCGATGATCCACATTCCGAGCTTCCTGGTGCGACCGAGTATTCGCCGCAG
>WHTC01000286.1 GCA_009379795.1 Nitriliruptorales bacterium
ATATACCATATACCCCTAATCCCTATAAGGCGAGGCGTCACCCGATGCCGGTCTCGACCTCGTGGCGGGCCCAAGGGAAATGTCGCACTGCTGAATGCCATGGCTGCCCAGGCCAGGGGTGCGGTGCTGCTGGCTGAGGGTGATGCACGGGGTGCGCTCTCCGCGGCGCGGCGGGCGTGGTCGCTGTGGCGGGAGGTCGGCGCGCCCTACGAGGCCGCCCGGGCGCGGCTGGTGGTCGGGATGGTTTGCCGGTTACTCGGTGACGAGGACGCAGCTCGCATGGAGCTCGACTCGGCGCGTCACGTGTTGGAGAACCTTTCGGCCGGTCCCGACGTGGCCCGGGTCGAATCACTGACCGACCGGGCGCCGAGCAAGGCCGGTTGCGGGTTGACGGCGCGCGAGGTGGAGGTGCTCCAGATGGTCGCCACCGGCAGGACCAACCGGGTGATCGCCGGTGAGCTCTTCCTCAGTGAGAAGACCGTGGCGCGGCACGTCAGCAACATCTTCATGAAGCTCGGTCTGTCGTCCCGGGCCGCGGCCACGGCGTACGCATACGAGCACGACCCCGTCTGACTCGCCGCGCCCGGGTGCGCCGGACTTCCCGCGACGCGCGTCCCAACGCAACCTGCTGTGGGCAGATCTGCCCACAGCGTCCGTGCGCACAAGATGCGTGCTTTCTCCGATGCGCCGGAGGGATGCAGCGCCGTAGCGTGCTGAGTCCCAGAGGTACGAGCGCTCGACCGGGGAGGCCCACCATGAACCCGACGATCCCCGTGCTCGCGGGCGTCGTCTCCACGGTGATCTTCGCCTGCAGCGCAATGCCGATGCTGGCGAAGGCCGCGCGGACCAAGGACCTCAGCTCCTACAGCTTCGGCAACATCGTGCTGAGCAACCTCGGCAACGTGATCCACTCGGTTTACATCTTCCACCTGCCGCCCGGGCCAGTGTGGGTGCTGCACACGTTCTATCTGCTGAGCACCGCGCTGATGCTCGTGTGGTACCTGCGCTACACAGAATTACCCGTCTTGCGTCGCCGGCTCGGATTGGTGCGTTCTACCGACGCGACGGGGCCGGTGCGCTCCTAGCGTCCTCGGCGAGCAGGCCGCTCGACCCAATGGACCCTGAGAGGCGACATCATGACCAGTGAAATCAGCTCGGACCTTGACGGCCTTGGCCCAGCGCGGGTGGAGACCGTTGTCATCGGAGCAGGTCAGGCCGGCCTGGCGACCGGCTACCACCTCGCTCGTCGAGGCAGGGAGTTCGTGATCCTCGACGCCGGCGAACGGGTAGGCGACAACTGGCGGTGCCACTGGGACTCGCTGCGGCTGTACAGCCCGGCGGGCACGGGGGCCCTGCCCGGGATGCGGTTTCCTGCGCCGCCGATGTCCTATCCCACGAAGGACGAGATGGCCGACTTCCTGGAGACGTACGCCTCGACCTTCGAGCTGCCGGTCCGTACCGGTGTGCGCGTGACCCAGCTGTGTCGCGAGGACGGGAAGTATGTCGTGACGACCGACGCATCGTCGTTCGCGTGCGACAACGTTGTGGTCGCGTCGGGCCCGTTCGGGCGGACGCCGTACGTCCCCGCCTTCGCTGGCGAGCTCGACCCTGGCATCGCGCAGATGCATTCGAGTGCCTACAAGAACCCGGCCCAACTCCGGCCCGGCGGGGTGCTGGTGGTGGGAGCGTCACACTCCGGTGGCGACATCGCCTTCGAAGCGGGGACTGCCGGCCATCCGACCGTGCTCAGTGGCCGGGTCAACGGCGAGGTGCCCTTCGACATCCACGGCAAGCCGGCGCGCGTGATCTTCCCGATCCTGTTCTTCCTGGCCAAGCACCTGATGACGCTCAGGACGCCTCTCGGTCGCAAGATGCGTCCCAAGGTCAGGGCTCATGGCGGACCGCTGATCCGGGCCAAGCGGGCCGATCTCGCCCGTGTCGGTGTCGAGATGGTGCCGGCGCGGATGGTCGGGGTGAGCGACGGTCTCCCGGCGCTCGACGGCGGCCGGGTGCTCAAGGTTGCGAACGTGGTGTGGTGCACCGGGTTCCGGCAGGACTTCTCCTGGATCGACCTACCGGTGACCGACGAGGACGGCTGGCCTCTCGAGATGCGTGGCGTGGTGCCGTCGTCCGGGGCTGTACTTCGTCGGGCTGGCGTTCCAGTACGCCTTCGCGTCAATGCTCGTCGGTGGTATCGGCAGGGACGCGGACTACGTCGTCAATCACCTGTGCGCACACCAGCCGGCAGACCGGCGCGTGGAGGGCGTGCTGGACACAGCCTGATGGTGTGCTGAACGGGCGCGTGACCACCACGAGGGCGGAGCGGTCGCTGCGGGTACCAGCAGCTCGACGGAGTATTGTCGCCCGCGTGCCGGTTTCGCCGGTCGGATGCGAGGGCGGAGGCGACGGTGAAAATCGCGAAAAGCATCGCGAGGCTGGGAACCGAGAGCGCCTTCGAGGTGCTCGCGCGCGCGAAGACGCTCGAGGCAGCCGGCCGGCGCGTCATCCATCTCGAGATCGGCGAGCCGGACTTCGCCACGCCCGAGCACATCGTCGAGGCGGGGGTGAAGGCGCTGCGAGATGGTCACACGCACTACTGCCCAGCCCCCGGCCTGCCGGAGCTGCGCGAGGCCGCGGCCGCCTACCTGTCGCGCACCCGCGGGATCGGCGTTGAACCCCGCCAGGTCGTCGTCACGCCCGGCGCGAAGCCGTTGCTGTTCTTCGGTGTCCTCGCCACCTGCGACCCCGGCGACGAGGTCATCTTTCCCGACCCGGGCTTCCCCATCTACCGGTCAGTCATCGAGTGGGCCGGCGCCACGCCGGTGCCGCTGCCGCTGCTCGAGGACCGGGGGTTCGCCTTCGATCCCGGCGATCTCGCAAACCGCCTCAGCGACCGTACGCGCCTGGTGATCCTCAACTTCCCCGGCAACCCGACCGGCGGGGTACTCGATGCGGCGGGAACGGCGCGCGCGGCCGAGGTGCTTGCCGGCCACCGGTGCTGGGTGCTGTCTGATGAGGTGTACAGCGAGCTGCGCTACGACGGGCGGCACACCTCGGTCGCGGCGCACGGCGACCTCCTGGAACGCACGATCCTCCTCGAGAGCTGCTCGAAGACCTTCGCCATGACCGGCTGGCGCCTGGGCTACGCCGCCCTGCCGGCGGCGCTCGTGGAGCCGATCACCCGGCTGGTGATCAACTCGGTGTCGTGCACCCCGCCCGCGGTCCAGCTTGCGGGACTCGCGGCCCTGGAGGGTCCGTGGGAGCCGGTGGTCGCGATGCGCGATGCGTTCCGCCGCCGCCGCGACGTCGTGGTTGCCGGACTCAACGCGCTCCCGGGCGTGCGCTGCGCCGAGCCGCAGGGGGCGTTCTACGC
>WHTC01000015.1 GCA_009379795.1 Nitriliruptorales bacterium
CAACTCACCGGTGAGTGCCACGACGTCACCGGGTCGGAGGACGCGCGCGATCGTGCCGGCGACCGCACGTGTCTCGGACGGCCCCGACGTGCGAAGGTGCAGCTCGCGCACGTGGTCCCCTGGTCCCACCCGGCCAGCGCGGATCGCCGGCGGGCGCTCGCCTGTCGTGGCAGGAAGTGTAATCGTGCACGTCATCGCGGCATCGGCCGGACAGTCGGGAGCGCGCGCACAGGGTGGATCGAACGAGAGGAGTGCGGTGTGGCGTTGGTGAAGGTGGAGGACCCTCGGCAAGGCGTGCGCCTGATCACGCTCGACGACCCGGAACGCCGCAACGCCATGGGCGCCCGGATGGGCGCGGAGCTGGAGGCGGCCGTCGGCGACCTGGCGGCGAACCGTGACGTGCGGGTGGTCGTCATCACAGGGGCAGGCACGGCATTCTGCGCCGGGGCCGACCTCCCGGCGCTGTTCGGTGCGACAGGCGGGCCGCTTACCGAGACGCATGCGCGGCTGCAGGCCTACTACCGGACGTTCTTCTCGGTCTTCGAACTCCCCATCCCCACCATCGCCGCGGTCAACGGTCCCGCGGTCGGGGCCGGGCTGAACCTGGCGATGGCCTGTGACGTGCGGGTGGCCGGGCCGCAGGCGTCGCTGGCCCCGACCTTCACGCGCATCGGCCTTCATCCGGGCGGCGGGTGCACCTGGTTCCTGGTGCGGGCCCTCGGCCGCAGCCGGGCGTTGCGCACGCTGCTGCTCGGGGAGGTCATCCCCGCCGAGCAGGCGGTCGCCTGGGGCCTGGCCGAGGGACCCGAGGACGACTGCGTCACCGCAGCCCTCGACCTGGGCGAACGCTTCGCGGACCTCGACCCCCTGCTCGCCAAGCACGTCAAGCGCGCTGTGGGCATCGCCGCCGACACCGGCGACCTCGGCGCCACCCTGGAGTACGAGTCCTGGGCCCAGGCGGCGTCCGCCTCCTCAGCCGAGCTCCAGGCCTGGGTCGCCCGCTTCCGCAACGACTGACGTGCTCGTGAGGCAACGCGCGAGGCTGTTCGACGGCCAGGAGGAGATTTGGATGGAGTTCTTGCCACGTCCCCCGCGTTCGCCTCCACGTGACGCTGACCGGTCATGCAGCGTCCGGTCGTCTTCACATGGCGCCGCCGGTCACCCTCACGTGAACCTGACCGGTCAGCAAGCGCCGGTTCAGCTTCACGTGAAGCCGACCGGCCTCATCGAGCACACTTCATCGAGCACACTAGTCAGGAGGACCAAGCGACACCGGGGTGTTGAGGGGGCCGGCTGCGCGGGCGGCGGCGCGGATGGCGGCAGCGACCGCCTGGGCGCCCAGGTGGGCGACCAGGTCCATCGGCGTGGGCCTCTCCTGAGCGCACAGCAGGAACAGCGCGTCGCCGTCGTAGGAGGTGTGCGCGGGGGTGATCGCCCGAGCGATGCCGGAGTGCGCCAGGTCCGCCGCCCGGGCGGCCTGATGCTTCTCCAGCCGGGCGTTGGTCACGAGGCACCCGATCACCGTGTTCTCCGACGCCCCTGGGACGGGCACGCCGGCTGTGGGCGCGTCGCTGACCTCGGGGGGTTGGGAGAACGGCTCCCGGCGCGTGGGAAGCGACAGATCGGCCGCGGGGTACCGCGGGTGACCAGCGGGGGCGCGGGACCCCAGCAGCACTTCCCCGCGCTCGTCCAGGACGTCGCCCAGCGGGTTCACGGCCACCAACGCCCCGACGCTGACGTCGCCCTCGCGTGCCACCGCCCAGCCCTGGCCGGACTTCACCGCGAACTGCAGTCCGGCGGTCTTGCCCGCCGTGCAGCCCGCCCCCACGCCGACCGCGCCCATCTCTGGGTCCTTCTCGCTGGCCGCCTCGCAGGCCGCCCAGCCGGCATCACGCCCCGGCCGCGGTGCGCCCGGTGCGCGGAGGTCGAACACGATCGCCGCGCCCACGATCGGTATGCGGGCGACGAACCGGTCGTAGCCGATGCTGTGGGTCTCGCACCAGTCAACGACGCCGTCCGCGGTCGCCAGACCGAAGGCGCTGCCACCCGACAGCACGACGGCGTGGCACTCCTGCACGTTGCCATTCGCTCCCAGGGCGGCCATCTCGCGCGTACCCGGCGCCCCGCCGCGCACCGCGGCCGCCCCGAGCGCACCGTTCGGTGCGAGCACGACGGTGCAGCCCGTATGCCCGTCCTCATGTGTCCAACACCCCACGCGGAATCCTGCGACTCCAAGGGCCATGTCAGGCTGCCTCGGCCAGCACGCGGCGGGCGAAGGACCGTACCTGCGAGGTGACCATCTCGTGGGCCTCGATCGGGGCCATGTGGCCGGCCCCAGGGATCTCCACCAGGCAGGCGTCAGGCAGCGACGCCGCCAGCCTGCGGGCGCTTGCCGGGGGCGTCAGCCGATCGTGCTCGCCCACCAGCACCAGTGCCGGCACGGTCACCAGCGGCGGGGCGTCGCGCAGATCCAGCGCGGTGACGGTCGGCCCCAGCTCAGCCTTCACGGTGTTGGGGCATTCGAGCAGCAACTGCTCGACGAAGGCCACGTGCGCCGGTACGGCGTCCGGCCCGAAGGCGACGGCCCTGGTGAGCACCGTGGAGAGGTCGGCGGGAGGCTGGTCGGCGTGCTCTTCGCGCCGCTCCCGCCCGAGCATGCGGCGGCCGCGGTCCATCACGGTGTGCTCGAGCGCGGCCAGCGCCGCGACGCCCGTGTGGGCCACACCCCCAGCCAGTACGTTCCCGATGGTGCTGCCCACGAAGGCCACCCCTGCCAGGCGCTCGGCGACGCGATCGGGCTCGGAGCCGACGAACGACAGGATGCTCATGCCTCCGAGGGAGTGCCCGGCGGCGACAACCGGCGCCGGGGGGGAGACCAGCGCACCCAACACCGCGCCCACGTCACGCCCCAGCGCCCGGATCGAGTAGTCGCCGGAGGCGGCACGCTCGCTCTGGCCGTGTCCCCGCTGGTCGTAGGCGATCACGCGGAACTCGCCGGGCAGATCCCGGCGCTGGTAGTGCCAGGAGCGCAATCCCATGCCGTAGCCGTGGACGAGCAGCAGCGCCGGCGCGCCTTCCGGTCCGCTCACCTCGGCGTGCAGCGCCGTCCCGTCGAAGCTCACCACCTTGTGCACCCCGGAGGGCAGTGGCCGGTGCAGCTCAGCCCATTCCGGATCGCCGATCAGTCGCCGCGCACCCGCGGCGCGGCGATGGGTGAGCAGGCCGAGGCCCACGCCGCCGATCGCGGCCCCGGCGAACCCGACCAGCCCGAGCGTCCGGTTGGTGACCACGCGTTCAGCCCTCCCCTCCCACGTACACGCGAGGAACCCGGCGCCCGACCCCACACACGATCTCGTAGGTGATGGTGTCCAGCAGATCAGCCCAGTCCTCGGCGGTGACCCGCGCGTCACCCTGCTCGCCGATCAGCACCACCTCATCGCCGGCCTCGGCACGGTCGTGCCCGATGTCCACCAGGAACTGGTCCATGCATACCGTCCCGACCATCGGGCGGGCGCGGCCCCGGACCAGCGCGCGACCTCGGTTCGACAGGGCGCGGTTGACCCCGTCAGCGTACCCAGCAGGCACGGTGCCGAGCGTCGTCGGCTCCTCCGCCGCCCAGCGAAGCCCGTAGCTCACCGCCTCGCCGGGGGAAAGACGCTTGACCAGTGACAGCCGCGAGTACCAGCGCAGTGCGGGCCGCAGCGGCACGTGGACCGTCATCTGCGTCGAGGGTCGCAACCCGTAGATGGCGATGCCGGCTCGCACCAGGTCGTGCTGCTCGTCGTGCAGCGCGATGGTGCCGGCCGAGTTGCACAGGTGGGCGAGGTCTGGCTGCACGCCGAGGCGGGCAGCCAGGCGCAGCCCTCTGCGGAACCGCAGCGCCTGAATCTCCGTGAAGGCGTTGCCTGGCTCGTCGGCGACCGCCAGGTGGCTCCACAGGCCTTGCAGCCGCAAGGCGGGCGCGTCACGCACGTGCCGTAGGGCGTCGTCCCAGTCGCTTTCGGGCACTCCGACCCGGCGCATCCCGGTGTCCAACTTGAGGTGCACGCCGACCGGCGCGGCGTCGCGGGCGCGGACGGCCGCGTCCAGTGCATCGAGGAAGACCGCGGAGTAGACGGCCGGGGTCAGCTGGGCGTCGAGCAATGCATTGACGGCCCTGGGGGGCGGCTCGGCCATCACGAGGATGGGTGTGACGAGGCCTGCCGCCCGCAGCGCCGCGCCCTCTTCGACCAGGGCGACTCCCAGCCATTCCGCCCCCCCGGCCAGGGCGGCGCGGGCGGCCGGCACCAGGCCGTGCCCGTAGCCGTCAGCTTTGACCACGGCCATGAGCTGCGGGGCGGTGGCCTGCGCCTTCAGCGCGGCGACGTTCGCGGCTATGGCGTCCAGATCGATCTCCGCCCAGGTGTCGCGCTGGGCCGGCGGTTCGGTCCGAGCGGTCCCCTTGGGTCGGGGAGCGCCTCGGGTGGAAGCCGGCCCGCCGCTGACAACAAGGTGCGTGGCCTCGCGCTGCCCAGAGGTGTGCGCGTCCGTGCTCATGCCCGTCTCGCTCGGGGCAGGTCTCGCAGCGCGTCGGGGACGGCCGCGGCCACGTCGAGGGCGGCGACTGATCGGGAGCCGAGCCGAGTGGAGGCATGGGTGCCCGCCGCTCCGTGCAGGTAGACCGCGGCGGCGACGGACTCCGGCTCCGGACGCTGCGCCACAAGGGTGGCGGTGATGCCGGTGAGCACGTCCCCGGTACCCCCGCTGGCCAGCGCCGAACTACCGGTCGGGTTGACCCAGACTCGCCCGTCCGGGGCGGCGATCATGGACCCCGGCCCCTTCGCGACGATCACCGCGTTCCAGGCCTTGGCCTTCTCGGGGACGAGCTCGACCCGCTGGTTCCAGGCGTCCTGTCCGGCGGCAGGCCCGACCAGGCGGGCCAGTTCGCGCGCGTGCGGCGTCAGCGCCAGCAGCGAGGCAGCGTGGTCAGCGAGCGCGTCGCCGGCGTGACGGAAGACGTTCAGGCCGTCGGCATCCAGCACGATCGGCACCTCGACCTCACGGACCAGGCGACGCACCAGGGCAGCAACCGGCTCGTCGTGACCCAGCCCGGGTCCGATCGCCAGCGCGTCGGCGTACTCCAGCCGCGAGGCGACCGCGCGGAAGGCCTCGTCGGGATCCTCGAGGGCGACCCGGGCGGTCAGCGCCTCGGGAACAGCCGCGGTGAGCAGGTCGGGGTCGCCGGTGGCGACGGTCACCAGCCCGGCGCCGGCGGCCATGGCGCCGCGGGCGACCATGATGGCGGCCCCCGCCATCCCCGGGGATCCCGCAAGCGCCACGACCACCCCGCGCGTGCGCTTCTCGGCATCCGGCCGCGGGACCGGCAGCAGGGACGCGGCATCCTCGGGCTCCAGGACGGTGGCGACCTGGTGATCCTCGGCGGTGATGATGTCGAGGTCACCGAGGACAAGGCGGCCGGCGTGCCCCCGGGCGGGCCACAACATCAGTCCGCGCTTGTGCGCCCCGAGCGTGACGGTGACGTCCGCATGAACCGCCACGGCCGGGACGTCGCCCGTATCGGCGTCGACCCCGCTCGGCAGGTCGCAGGCGACGACAGGGCCATCGAAGGCGTCGAGAGCGGCGATCGCCGCGTCGTAGGGAGGGCGAGGCGCGCCGGCGGCTCCGGTGCCGAGCAGGCAGTCGACCGCGACGTCGGCGCCGGCGAGCGCGTCCTCAACGCGGTCCGCCAACCGCCCACCCGAACCCCGCCAGCGCCGCAACTGCTCGGCGACCAGCCCGCGCACCGTCCCGGCGCCCTCGACCAGCATGACCGACGGGTACGCGCCGGCGTCGAGCATCCGGCGAGCGGCGGCCAGTCCGTCGCCGCCGTTGTTGCCCTTGCCGCATAGGATCGCGACCTGGAGCCCGTAGCCGTGCCCGCCGGTGTCGAGGATCGCACGGGCAAGGTGGCCGGCGGCACGCTCCATCAGCGCCGCCTCCGGCACGCCGGCGGCATACGCCCGCTCGTCCATCGCCCGCACCTGGCGCGTGGTGTACAGCGGGATCATGCCGGCCCCTCCGGTGGGTGCGGGGGCGGGGAATCCGCGGATTCCAGGATGACGTTGGCGATGGCCAGGCTGTCCGAGGTCGACAGCGACAGGTGAATGCGGTCGACCCCCAACTTCTTGGCGAGGGCAGCCGCACCCCCGGACAGGTGGATCGCGGGCCTGCCAGTCCGCTCGTTCAGCACCTCGATGTCCCGGAAGGCGAAGCCCTTGACGCCGGTGCCGAAGGCCTTGGCCACGGCCTCCTTGGCGGCGAAGCGCGCGGCCAGCCCGCCCATCTTCGGCTCGCCGCAACGAGAGGCGCAGGCGGCGCGCTCCCGCTCGGTATACAGGCGAGCCTGGAGCGTGGGCGTACGCCGCAGCGCTCGCTCCACTCTGCCGATCTCGATCGCATCGACACCGATCCCGATCACGCTCACCCCGCCAATCTAGGCCGGCGGCGCCGCGGGTAGGGTGCTGTCACTGACCCTCTTTTCCTCAGCCGACGCTGTGGCCGGTTGGTCGGTGAGGAAAAGGGGGTCACTCCACGGTGACCGTCTTTGCCAGGTTCCGGGGCTGGTCCACGTCACGGCCGAGCACGGTGGCGATGTGGTAGCCGAGGAGTTGCAGCGGCACGACGGTCAGCACCGGGTAGAGCAGTTCGTGCGCCTCGGGCACGTAGACCACGTGGTCGGCATGCTCCTTGATCTCGGTATCGCCCTCGGTGGCGATCGCGAGCACCACCGCGCCGCGACCCTTCACCTGCTGGATGTTCGACAGGATCTTCGTGCGCACGTGCCCGGCGGTGGCCAGCGCCACGACCGGACCGCCCGAGTCGATCAGCGCGATTGGCCCGTGCTTCATCTCCCCCGCCGCGAAGCCCTCGGCGTGGACGTAGCTGATCTCCTTGAGCTTGAGCGCGCCCTCCATGGCGATCGGCAGCCCGACGTGGCGTCCGAAGAACATCACGTAGCCCGCGCCGGCGAAGGAGCGCGCGAGCTCGGCGATCTGCGGCTCGCAGTCCAGAACCTGCTCGATGAGCTCCGGCAACGCCTCCATGCGTGCCAACTGGTCGCGGCACTCCTCAGGGAACAGCGCCCGGCGCAGCTGAGCCAGGTACAGGGCCAGGACGTCGAGGGCGACGATCTGCGTGATGAAGGTCTTGGTGGCGGCCACGCCGATCTCGGGGCCGGCACGGGTGTAGAGCACCGCGTCGGCCTCCCGCGCGAGCGAGGAGCCGACCACGTTCGTAATCGCCACGACTCGGGAGTGCTGGGCGCGAGCGTGGGCCGCGGCGGCCAGGGTGTCCGCGGTCTCGCCGGACTGGCTGATGGCTACGACCAGCATGCGCGACGACAGGATCGGGTCGCGGTAGCGGAACTCGCTGGCGATCTCGACCTCGACGGGGATCCGCGCCCAGTGCTCGATCGCATACTTGGCGACCATGCCGGCGTGGAAGCTGGTCCCGCACGCGACGATTACGACCTTGTCCATGTGCCGCAACTCGGTGGGGTCCAGCCGCAGCTCATCGAGCACGATGATGCCTTCGGCATCGGTGCGGGCTCGCAGCGTCTCGCGAACGGCACCCGGCTGCTCGTGGATCTCCTTGAGCATGAAGTGCGAGTACCCCTGCTTCTCCGCGGCGTGGATGTCCCAGTCCACGGTGAAGCGGTGCCCGTCGGCGGGGTTGCCCTCCAGGTCCGTGACGGTCACGCCCTGCGGAGTGAGGATGGCCACCTGGTCGTTGAGCAGCGCCTCGACATCACGGGTGTGGGCCAGCAGACCGGCGACGTCCGAAGCCAGGATGCTCGCACCGTCGGCGCGTCCGAGGACCAGCGGCGCCTCCCGCCTGATGGCCACGATCACGTCGGGATCGCGGCGGTCCACGAAAGCCAGGGAGAAGGCGCCCTCCAGGCGGCGGGCGGCGATCCGCACCGCCTGGACCAGGGCCGATCCAGGGGCTTCGTTCCCGTCGCGGCGGCACTGCTCGACCAGGGAGGCGACCAGTTGGGCGACCACCTCTGTGTCGGTGTCGGACATGAACGTCCGCCCGGCCCCGAGCAGTTCGGCTTTGAGCTCAGCGAAGTTCTCGATGATGCCGTTGTGGATCACGGCGATGTCGCCGTCGCCCGACAGATGCGGGTGGGCATTGACGTCGTTGGGCACGCCGTGGGTGGCCCACCGGGTATGCCCGAGGCCGGTGCGGCCCGACAGATCCTGATCCCGCAAGGCGTCCACCAGAACACCGAGCTTTCCGGCGCGTTTGGCGATGGTCAGTGCAGGCGTCGCGCCGGCGTCATCCAGCACGACCACTCCCGCGGAGTCATAGCCCCGGTACTCCAGGGTAGCCAAGCCCTCCAGTAGCGGGCGCAACGCCGCCTGCTGGCCGGTATAGCCGATGATGCCGCACATGGCCGCTCCTCTCGGTATACGCCTGCGAGGGTAGCCATGACCCCTCGGTCCCAACGTGGTCGACCGGGCGACC
Source organism: Nitriliruptorales bacterium (assembly GCA_009379795.1). Taxonomy (GTDB): domain Bacteria; phylum Actinomycetota; class Nitriliruptoria; order Euzebyales; family Egibacteraceae; genus WHTC01. The sequence goes on from WHTC01000015.1 coordinate 8,509, forward strand.
CTGCTCTTGGGACGAACGTGACGTGTGCTGTGTTGCGACCAAATCCGCTTGAACCGGCTGGCCGTCAGCGCGCAGAGTAACCGATACAAGACGGTCGGTGACAGGGTTGTTTCTTCAAGCGCCCGCGCGAGGGGTCGTGCGGGGTTATCCGCGGTTATCCCTGGGGTTCGTCGGCTGGCTCGCCGCCGGCCGGTTCCTCGCCGGGCTCGCCTTCCACGTCCTCTCCCGCGGCCTGATCACCCAGCGGTGGGAACAGCACCGGGCCCTCCTGGGCGTCCGGGTCGATCACCCCGCCGCCGGGCGTGAGGTGCGGCTCCAGCAGGCGCTCGGGCGCCGCTTCGCCGTTGTAGTGCTGCTCCAGGAACGCGGTGGTGACCTCGGTGTCGAACTGCTCGCACAACTGCCGGAAGTTCCAGGCCACGGATGCGAAGCTCGTACCATCCGGCATCGCGTCATGAGGCGCGACGACGACCTTCGGGTTCGGCCCGTCGATGCGCTCCTGCGCGTAGCCCTTCAGGGACTGGACCATCTCAGCGTCGGCGGCCGGGTCGTAGTACAGGACGACGTATCCGTGCTCCATGTTGTGCACGAGCAGGCGCTCGTCGATCGGCTTGTCATAGACGCCGGTGAGCCCGACGACCGCCAGGTGGGGTCCCGAGGTGGTCGGCCGGTCGGGGTAGATCACGTCGGGGTCGGAAGCGGCCATCGCATCAGGCTCGGTGAGGTGGCCGCGTTCCATTTCAGGCTGCTCCTCGATGGGGGTGCACCCCACCTCGCCGAGCCGCGCCTCCGCGGCGGCGATCGTCGCCTGGCGCTGCTGGCGAGCCGACACCTGGTTGCCGATCACCACCCCGACCCCCGCCAGCGCGACGGCGGCGACCGCCGCGACGATCAGCAGGCGCTTGCGGCGCGCCCGCGTCTGACGGGCCCGCTCCCGCACGAGCTTCGCTTCCCGGCGCTGTTTCTGGCGCTCACGCTTGGAGAGTTCGGTGTCTGGCTGCGACACGCGGAGCGTCCCTTCCTCGAAACGGCGAAACGGCAAACGCGGCCTTCATGAGACGAGGCCCGCCGGAAACGATTCTAGCGGTGCCCGTCGGAGATCGAACCCGCCCTCGGTGCGGCAACCGGGCGGGGTTCGGGTCGACCAACCCGTACCACGAGGCGATGCCCCTCGGCCGTCGCCTGCTCATCGATCGCGCTGATCCAGCCGAAGTCGGCCAGTGCCGCGGTCAGCGTCGCGGCGGCGGCACCAAGCCCGATGAGATCACTGGCCTGCGAATCGGCGGCAAGCACCACGGTCAACGGCTCGCCTTCCGCACCCTGAGGCTCCACCCGGACCCGCCCGTCGCCGGCCCGCCGGGCTGCGGCCAGGGCTCGCCGGCGCTCGTCGGCCCCCGGACCCGCCTGTCCGTCCGGGGCCGCCGCGGAGAGCAACTCGGGCGGATCGGCGAGCAGGTCAGCCAGGGCCCCACGGCCGCGCGGGAACAGATCCTCGGCTGGTGGCCGCTGGAGGTCGGCGGCGCGAGCGCTCTCGTCCGGCGTCCAGGCCAGCCCGCGCAGCACCACGACCGGCACGCCGTCAGCCTTGCGACGGATCAGGTCGGCCGCCGCGGCCACCTCATCGCCGAGCGCGACCTCGGTCACCTCCAACAGCATCCCGTACCGGTCCCGGCCTCCGCGCTCGTCGCGCAACGCGGGCAGACCGGCGAGACCGATCGCCACATCGGTCTGGCCCATGCGCCAGGGACGCCCGAAGGTGTCGCTGATGACCACCGCCACGTCGACGCCGGCGCGCCGGCGCAGTGCAGCGCGGAGGCGGCTGGCGCTGGCGTCGGGATCCTCCGGCAGGAGCGACAGGGCGCCCGGCTCGACGTTGGAGGCGTCGATCCCGGCGTTGGCGCACACCAGACCCTGTCGGGTCTCCACGATCAGCGCCCAGGGCGCATCGGCCACGATGCGCGCTGCCTGTTCCCGGACCAGGCGACGGCGTGCCGCTGCCCGATCCTCGCCCGGGTCCAAGCGCACGATCGCGCCCTCAGCCTTGCTGACCACCTTCTGGGCCACCACCACGATGTCGCCGTCCCGCAGATCCGTTGCGTCCGCGATCAGCCCGGCGAGGTCCATGCCCGCCGCGACCTCGGGAAGCCCGCGGACGGGCAGCACGCGGAGACCGCTCAGCGGAGGACCATCGCTCACCGGAGGACCATATCGAGGGCGACCCGGGCGACGTTCTCGGCGATCTCGGGCGAGCGCATGATCGTGTCGGCGACCGCGACCCGCAGCCCGAGCCCCTCCACCTCCTCGGCCAGGGTGGCGTCCTTCTCGTCGATCACCCATCCGTCGAGGAAGTCGTCATAGCGCCGGGCGACGGCCACCGCGCTGACCTCGCTCCCGGCCGCGGGGAGCAGGCGGTCGGCCATCCCCCGCACCACGGCGCCGCCGACGATTGGAGAGACACCAACCACCGGTACCGGGCGCAGCGCGTCACGGATCCCCGGGATGGCAAGAATGGTGCCGATCGACACGATCGGGTTCGACGGGCACAGGATCACGGCGTCCGCGGTATGCAGCGCCTCGAGCACTCCCGGCGCCGGTCGAGCCGCCTCGGCGCCCTCCAGCCAGACCTCGGCCACGTCCGGCCCGGCCTGCTCGCCCACCCACCACTGTTGGAAGTGCAGGACGCGCCCGTCAACCGTGCGGATGCGGGTGGCGACGGCACCATCGGTCATCGGCAGCAGCGTGAACGGCAGGTCCCATGCAGCGGCGATCACGCGGGTCGCCTGGGTCAGCGTCCCGCCCTCGGATAGGATGCGCGACCGCACCAGGTGCGTGGCGATGTCGCGGTCGCCGAGGGTGAACCAGCCGGGCTGCCCGTAACGCTCGCGCAGTTCGGTTGCGACCGTCAGGCACTCGTCGGCGCGGCCCCAGCCCTGATCGGGGTGCACCCCCCCGCCCAGGGTGTAGGTGATCGTGTCCAGGTCGGGGCTCACATGCAGGCCGTGCAGTCGCAGGTCGTCGCCGGTGTTGGCCACGACCGTCAGACTTGAGGGGTCGACGGCCCGCGCCAGCCCCCGGAGGAACCGTGCCGCGCCGATACCGCCGGCCAGTGCCACCAGGTGGGTCATCGCACGATGGTAGCCGCGGTAGGACGGGTGGCCGGCGCGCCAACCGAGGAAGGACGCATTGGTGACGCCCAGAATCACCGGCCGCCGCAGCCTGCTCGAACGCCGCTTTCAGCTATCGGCCCGGAACACCACGCCGCGCCGGGAGGTCCTGGGCGGGATCACGACGTTTCTGACCATGGCCTACATCCTGTTCGTCAACCCCGCGATCCTCGGAGCCGGCGAGCAGGGTCTGCCCTTCGCGCAGGTGCTGACCGTCACCGCCCTGGTGGCCGGGGTCATGACGATCGCGATGGGGCTGGTGGCCAACTACCCCTTCGCGATCGCCGCCGGGCTCGGACTCAACGCGGTCGTGGCCTTTCAACTGGTGGGCGCGCAAGGGCTCAGCTACCCCGAGGCGATGGGCGTGGTGCTCACCGAAGGGGCGATCCTCACCGTCCTGGTGCTCACCGGCTTCCGCGAGGCGGTGCTGAACGCCATCCCACTGGAGTTGAAGAAGGCCATCGGCGCCGGCATCGGCCTGTTCATCACCATCATCGGCTTCGCGAACTCAGGGATCGTCGTCCCCGGCGCCGAGGGCAGCCTGCTCGCGCTCGGGGATCTGGACTCCACGCGGATCGCGGTGTTCGTCGTCGGCCTGCTGCTGACCGCCGTGCTGGTGGCACGCCGAGTCGCCGGCGCGCTGCTGATCGGAATCGTCTCGACGACCGGTCTGGCCATCGTGGTGAACCTCCTGGCCGGAGGCGAGTTGTGGGCTGAGGTCGGTCCCGAGACCGCCCAGGTGCCGGCTCAAATCGTCGCCCTGCCGGACTTCACGCTGCTCGGTGCGTTGTCCTTCGGCTACCCGGCCAAGCTGGGAATCCTGGCGGCGGTGCTGGCCGTGTTCACCTTGCTGCTCGCCGACTTCTTCGACACGATGGGCACCGCGATCGCGCTGGGCAACGAGGGCGGCTTCCTCGACGAACGCGGCCGCCTGCCGCGCATGGACCGGGTCCTGGTGGTCGATGCCCTGGGTGCCGTGGCGGGCGGCGCCGCCTCCGCGTCCAGCGCAACCACCTACATCGAATCGGCCAGCGGCATCGAAAGCGGCGCACGCACCGGTCTGGCCAGCGTGGTCACCGGCCTGCTGTTCTTGGCGGCGCTGCTCCTCTCGCCCCTGGCAGGGGTGATCCCCCCCGAGGCCACCGCACCGGCACTGATCCTGGTCGGGTTCCTGATGCTGTCGGTGACGCGGGATCTGCCCTGGGACGACCACACGGTCGCCATCCCCGCATTCCTGACACTGGTGGTGATGCCCTTCACCTTCTCGATCACCGACGGGATCGGCGCGGGCTTCGTCTCCTACACCGTCATCAAGCTGGCCTCGGGCCGGATCCGTGACATCCACTGGATGATGGCCCTCTCCAGCTTCTTCTTCCTGCTCTACTTCAGCCTGGAACCCCTGCGCCGCCTCGGCGCCCTGTGGTGAGCACTACGAGCCCCCCGCGGAAGAATTGACCGTCAACGGACCTTTTGGTGATAAGCCGTGCGCGAACGCCCGGCAACGCATAGAAATACTCTTGTCCTTATCCGGCTCTACGCAGCTATTTGGGGGGCCTCGAAACCCGGAGTTGCGAACCCACTGCCCGCCGAAATTGTCTCAGGTTTCGGGATGGAAACTGTTGACTGCATCTATCCACGCCGTTGAGGCTGCAAAAGGCATTCCGAGAGCGCAGAGGAGCGCGACAAATCCGTCATAGGCGTGTTCTTTGGGACGATGAGCGTCCGGTGGTTTACCGCGGCCGCGGGGAATTTGGCACCGACGATTGATGAGGATGGAGTCTAAGTATGAGTCGTTCATTGCCACGTGCCGCGCTTGTCTCGCTCGCCATGCTCCTCATGGCGGCCGCCTGTGGGGGTCCGGACTCGCCGGCAGCCGCGCCCACCGATGAAGGGCTCACCGCGACCGAGTCCACCGTCGAAGACGTGCTCGCCGCCGTGGAGGGACTCGAGGCGGAGGAGCGTCGCGCGGAACTGATGAGGATGGCCGAGAACGAGGAAGGGCCCGTCCTCGTCTACACCTCCTTCACGCTGATGACGGACATCCTCGACGTCCTCGAAGCTTCGCTCCAGGAGGCCACCGGCCTGGACATGGAGATCTACCGCGCTGACGGGGAAGCGGTGCGCGCCCGGCTGGTGCAGGAGGCGGCGGCTGGCCGGCGTGACGCTGACGTGATCGAGACAGCGGGTCGGATGCTCGAGCAGCTGGCGACGGAGGGCCTGATTGCTGCCTATGAGTCTCCGCATCTCGACGAACTGATCGAGGGCGCGGCCCATGAAAACTGGGACGCCACCCGCCTCAACGTCTACTCCGTCGCCTGGAACACCAACGAGGTGTCCGAGGACGACCGCCCGCACAGCTACGAGGAACTCGCCGACGACCCCTGGGCCGGACGTCTCACGCTCGAGCCCACCGACTATGACTGGTTCTGGTCGGTGAGCAACCACTGGGCCGAGGAGAAGGGCATGAGCGAAGAGGAGATCGACGCCCTCTGGCAGCAGATCGCCGGGAACGCCGACTTCGTCTCGGGACACACCTCCACGGTCGAGCTCGTCGGCGCCGGCGAGTACAGCGTGATGGCCTCGGCGTTCGCGCCCACCGTCGAGCGCTTCAACCAGGAGGGGCAGGCCGTCGCCTGGAGGCCGCCGGTGGAGCCGCTCTTCGCAACACCGAACGCGGCGTCGATCTACAAGCACACCACTCGGCCCGCCAGCTCGGTGTTGTTCATGGACTGGCTGTTCAGCGATGCGATGGACATCTTTAGTGAAAACGAGATCTTCGTCACGCGCGCGGATCTACAGAACCCGATTCTCGAGGGCCTCGACATCCGTATCATCGACGTCTCGGATTATCTCCCCCAGGAGGAGGCCGTCATGGAGGAGTACGACGCGCTCGCCCGATAGCGCGCGGCGCGTCACCGCGACAAGCGAAGGAGCGCCATGTTCGTCGCCGAGCGCAGTCCGCGCTCCGCCTACTATCCGCGGTTCTCCGAGCAGGAGCACGGGCGGCGATGGGCCGGCTTGGTGGACCTCATGGATGCAGAAGGCCTGGCCGGCGTCGTCCTGTACGGCTCCCGCGCCACCAGCTCTTGGCCGATCTTCTACCTGTCGAACTGGATCCCCACCCGTGACACATATCTGATCGTCCCACGACACGGCAGCCCCGCGCTCATCGTCCAGCTGCAGAACCACGTGCAATGTGCAGCAGACATGTCCGTTGTCGACGACGTGCGTTACGGCGGCCGCGCCCACCGCGGGCAACCTGATTCGATTCCGACCGTCGTCGGTCTTTTGAAGGACCGTGGCCTCAGCGAGGAACCGGTCGGCTTCCTGGGCTCGCCGACCGCGGACCTCCTGCAGCGCCTGGGCGAGGAACTCCCGCAGTGCCAGTGGCGACCCATCGGCTCGCGGTTCTCGGCGGCGACGTCACGCAAGAGCGAGGAGGAGATCGAACGGCTGCGGCGCGCCGCGACGGTGACCGACGCGGGCCTGGAAGCGCTCCGCGACGGCCTGCGAGCCGGGATGACCGAGCACGACATCGCCGGCCTGCTGGAACATGGCTGCCGGCTGGCGGGCGGGGCGTTCGGCATCCGGCATCTGATGACGACGTCGATGACGACGCCGGACTGCGGCGTCCCGGCGCAGTACCCGAGCGCCAGGCCGGTGAATGTGGGAGACGTGGTGGTCGTGGAGCTGAGCGGAACGTGGGGCAACTACAGCGCCCAGGCACTGCGCACGTTCGCGGTTGGCACCACGCTCACCGAGAGCTTCCGCCGGCTCCATGCCACCGCGGAGGACGCCTTCCATCGCATCGCGTCGGTCCTCCGCCATGGCGCGACCGTCGAGGACGTCCACGACGCGGCCAGCGTGATCGAGAAGTCCGGGTACACGATCATCGACGATCTGCTCCACGGCGCCAACCAGAGCCGTCCCATCGTGCGCACCCACGGCGCCAGCGACGGTGTCGACACCCGGTTCCAGTTCGAAAGGGGCATGGCGGTGGTCATCCAACCCAACGTCACAACCCTCGACTTGCGGGCGGGCGTGCAGTTCGGCGAGATGGTGGTCGTCCGCGACGACGGCACGGAGCGTTTGCACCATGTCGACCGCCGGGCGTTCGAGCACGTCGGTGCCGCATAGCAGGTCGAGTCCCGACGCCCGCGCATTTGCTGATGTGATGAGGAAGGAACACGCGTGACGACCCTGACCGCAGAGCAGCCGGACCTGCACCCGTCGCTGGTACGGGCGGTCAACCGCATGAGCAGGTCGGGCCTCGACCCCCGGGTCTCGGCGGCGGTCCTGGAGCGCGGCGTCACCACCGAGCGCTTCCCCCAGGCGTGGTCGGCGGAGGGCGCGCGCTGGCGGGACCTGGCCGCCGACGCTGACGCCTCCGGCAAGGCCGCCTCGGCTGCCACGTGGTACCGCCAGGCCTTTTACTGCTACCGCCTGACCGAGTTCGTCTACACCGAGAACGTGCCGGAAAAACTCAGCGCCTATGACGCATCCGTCGCCTGCTTTGAGGGCGCCGTCCGTCATGCTAGGAACAAGCCCGAACCCGTGACCGTAACGGCGGCCGGTGGCGACTTCCGAGGCTACCTCGCCATGCCGGAGGGCAGCGAGGATGTCCCCGTCGTCGTGCATCTGTATGGGGCCGACGGGAACAAGGAAGAGCACTATTGGAGCACGGCCCTGCATCTCCTCGCCCGCGGGATGGGCGTGCTGATCGTCGACGGCCCGGGCCAGGGCTGGTCCGTCCGCCACGGCGGGATCGCCGCGCGACCTGACATCGAGACGATCACGTCGGCCTGCGCGGACTATCTCGCCACGGTGGACCGGGCGGACCCCGACCGATTCGGGGTCATGGGCTCCAGCATGGGCGGGTACTACGCCCCCCGTGCCTTCCTGCTCGAGGAGCGCTTCCGCGCGTGCCTGGTCAACAGCGCGCTGTTCGACGTCGTCGCAGGGCTCTGGGACTTCTACCCACCCATCCGGCCACAGCTGGCCTACAACATCCAGGCGCCCAGCCTCGAGGAGGCCGGCGATCTGTATGCCGACTTCACCCTCAGCGGCATCACGAACGTCGACCCCAGCCGGCCTTCCTGCATCTACCACGGCGGGGCGGACAAGCTTATCCCTGTCAGCGAGGCGCACCGGACGGCCGAGGCCTTCGGTCCCAACACCGAGGTCGTGATCTGGGAAGGCGGCGGCCACAACCTCGGCAACGTCGGAACCGAAGCGCGGCCCAGGATGTACGACTGGCTTATGGACCACCTCACGAAATGAGGTGGCCGCGGGTCCGGCGGCAGCGATCCCTGATCCTGATCGCGATACACAAGGAGGCGGCAAATGGCGGTATGGCCGGATGGCAAGACGCTGGCGCTGGGCCGGACGCCGAGCGACTCCGGACTCGACCCACGGTAGGGAAGGCGAGCGCCAAACCCGGGTCAGGACACGGGCTTGAGGGCCAGCACGCGGGCCGGGCTGCCTGACCCTTCCACGATCTTGAGGGGCGCGGCGACGAGCACCGACCCGGTGGGCGGCAGCGTGGCGAGGTTGGCGAGCTGGGTGAGACCGTACTTTCCGGACCCGAGCATGAAGCCGTGACAGGGGAAGGGCGGGTCGAACGAGTGCGCCGCTCCGGCATCCGTGCCGACCGTCTCGACGCCGACTCCGATCAGCGGTGACTCCTCCGCAAGCCACTGCGCGCACTCGGTGGAGAATCCTGGAGTATGCGGACCGCTGTCGTCGGCGTTGAGGAAGGCGTCCTGGTCGTGGGCACGGGTGTCCCAGCCGGTGCGGTACAGCAGCCAGCCGGCTTCCGGAAGGGGTCCATGCTCCTCCACGAACGCTTCCACGTCCTCGACCGTGAGCAGGTAGTCGGGATCCCCCGCCACTTCAGCGCTCTTGTCGATCACGATGGCCGGGCCGATCAGCCGGTTCGCGGGCACCTGCGACACATCCTGCCCGTCCTTCCCGGTGACCCAGTGGATAGGGGCGTCGAAGTGGGTGCCGACGTGCTCCCCGCCCTCGAACGAGTTCCAGTACCAGGCCGGCCCGCGATCGTCGAAGCGGCTCAGTTCGTGCATCCTCCAGCCGGGGGTATTGACGAACGGCTCGGGAAGGACCAGCACCGGGGTCTGCTCGCTGAGTGGCTGGGTGAGATCAACCACCTCCACGGCACCCGCGGCCAGATCCTGGATGAGCGCTGCCAGCGTTGACATTTCATCTCCTCTTCCACCGCTCCCGCGTTTCCCGTGCTGCCCTGCTCTCGGAAGATGTCAGGACCCGAGGCGGAAGGCCTCTTCCAACCAGGCCGCCCGCACCCGCGGATTCACCTTGCAGTCGAGCAGCACCGGCGGGCCGACCTCGGCGGCCATGGCTGCCGCGGCTTCGAGATCGTCGAGGGTGCGGACGCTGGCCGTACGGAACCCGAGACCCGTGGCGATGGTGGCGAAGTCGCAGTCGGAGAACTCGGCGAGCGCCGTCGACATCCCCATCGGGCCGAAGTGGTGGATCTCGGCACCGTAGGCGGCGTCGTTGAGCACCACGACAACCATGCGCAGCCCTTCTCGCACCACGGTCTCTAGTTCGCCGAGGCTCATCATCAGCCCCCCGTCGCCGGTCACCAGCACGGTCGGGCGGTCCGGACGGGCCGCCGCGGCACCGATCGCCGAGCCGAGCCCCAACCCGATCGACTGGTAGGCCTGGGTGAACACGAACCCTCCAGGGTCGGTGACCGACAGGTACTGCGCGGGCCAGCCCATGAAGTGACCGCTGTCGATGGCGACGGTCCGTTCGCTCGGCAGCCTGCGTTCCAGGGTTGCCATGACGGTGCGCGGGTCGAGCCCCTCGGGACCACTGCGGTCATCGATCTCGGCGGCGCGCTCATAGCGTGCGAGCTCGGCCATGACCGTCTCGGTGCGATAGCCCTGTTGCGACACCCCCCGTCGCGCGAACTCGGTGTCCAGCGCCTCGGCGACCAGGCGGGCATCCCCGACGAGCCCGAGCTCCACGGGGTGCAGTCTCCCGATAGCCTCGGAGTCCACGTCGCACTGGACGACCCGCGCGTTCGACAGCAACTCCCGGGACTTCGTGGTCCAGTTGTTCGCGCTCGCACCGAAGGCAAGCACGACGTCCGCGTCGCCGATGAGCCGCGCCGCAAGCGGGGAGGCGAACCCGCCGGAGATTCCCACATCGCAGGGATGGCCCACGAACAGCCCGTTGCCGACCGCGGACGTGGCGAGCAGGGCGCCGATGCGGTCGGCAAGCGCGACCACTGCGTCCGCGGCGCCGGCGTACCAGACGCCGCGCCCGGCGAGCACCACCGGACGCTGTGCCTGTGCGAGCAGGTCGGCGGCTGCGCGCAGCGCATAGGGCGCCGGCGCCGTGGCCGGCGGCCGGGACGCGGGTGGCAGGTCCACCGACTCGCATGCTCCCTGCTGCACATCGAGCGGCAGCGAGAGCACGATGGGACGGCGCTCCTGCTCCGCGCGCCACAACGCGTGGGCAAGGTCCGACACCGCGAGCTCGGTGCTGCGCAGGGTGTGGGCCCCGGCGCCCGCAGCACGCGCCAGGCGCGCCTGATCAACGTCCTGGTTCTGGTACTGCGCGGTCCTCGCGGTGTCGCCGGCGATCAGCAGAAGAGACGTGCGGCTTTTCACCGCCTCCACGAGGGGGGTCATCGTGTTGGTGAGTCCGGGGCCCTGAGTGCAGGTCGCCACGCCGACACGGCGAGTGGCCCGGGCCCATCCGTCCGCAGCAGACACCGCCGCCGACTCGTGACGCATCGCGTGGAAGCGGATGCCGCCGCGCTCGACCATCGCGGTGGCCACCGAGAAGTTGCCGCCCCCCACGAGCCCGAAGACCGTGTCGACGCCGAGCTTGCCGAGGGCCTCACCGAGCGCCTCGTAGACCCGCATCTCCCTCTCCTCTCGACGCGAGCCGAGAGACATCGTGACCTGGCAGGGGTTGGAGGTCAACGCCAATCGGCAGCAGAGGTCAAGGCCCCTGGTGCCCGGTGCCCCCGCCGCCCGCAGGATGCTGGGTGACTTCCTGGAACGGGATCGCCTCGACGGACAACCTCCGCTCGAGCACGTCCTGCGACACCGAGCGCAGCTTGACGCCGTGCTGGCGGGCGTACCGGCGCAGCGCTTCGAAGGCCAGGTCCGGCCGGGTATCCAGCCGGGCGGCCACGAATCCCTTGGCCTGCTCGATCACCACGCGGCTGTCGAGGGCGTGCTGCAACTGGCGGTTCAGCACCGCCGAGCGCTGGACGTCCTCGGCATGCACCAGGTAGGCGGTCGCGACGTCCGCGAGCGTCTGGCCGACCTCGATCTGTTCCGGGTCGAACTGCCCTGGCGTGTCGCGGTAGAGGTTGAGCGCCCCGACCACCTTGTCCTGCAGTCGCAGCGGGAAACTGTAGACCGCGGCCATGCCGGCATCGCGCGCCAAGGATCCGAACCTCGGGAAGCGCTCGTCAGCGCCGATATCGGCAACGATCACGTGCTCGCCGGTCTGGTAGGCGAGCAGGCAGGGCCCCTCCTGCAATTCGATCTGCAGGTCTTCCAGGCGCTGGAGCACCCTGTCCGACGTGGAGGTGAGCCGCAGATGCTGATGTTCGTCCTCCAGCATCACCCCGGCGCCGTTGACTGCCAGGATCTGCGTGATCTCCGTCCCGAGATGGTCCAGCACGTCGGATAGGTCGTACTGCTGGACGAGGGTGCCAGCGAGCCGATGCAACACCCGGCCGATACCCGCGTAGTCGATCACGGTCAGCCCCTTCTGATGATGCGATGCGCAATAGTAGCTTCCGTGACCCAGACGCGGGTGAGTTTCAGCCGCGCGACGCTCCCTTCGGTCGGCGCGAGAAGTGCGATTCGAGCTGGCGGATCAGGGACCGGAGCGATCGCTCGTGCTCCAGCGCCAGGATGCGCGCGGCTACCTCGATCCCCAGGCTGCCCGGCACGCCTGCCCATTCCATGCAACCGAGGAACTTGTCGGTCAACTCTGCGTCGCTCATGGGGTTCCGGGGGTGCCCCTTGCCGTACGCGCCGCGCGCCTCGAGGACGCGCCCGTCCCTCAACTCGATGCGCACGAAACTGAGCATCTCGGCGTAGCCCGCCGCTTCCGCCCGCTCGTCGACGGTGAAGTCGACCCGCTCGATGAGTGCCCGCACGTCGGGCCTGCTCACGACCTCGTCGCTGAACTCCGGCAGTCCCGCCCGCCGCTCCAGCAGCAAGATGGCCACGCAGAACTCCATCGAGAACTTCGCCTGCAGCTCGTTGGTCGGCCGGTGATGGATCAGAGCATTCGGCATGCTCGAGTTCGTCCCGACCGTGACGCGCTCCACGGCGGCGGCGTCAAGGTCGTGCTCGCGCGCAAGCTGCAGCACCACCCACATGGCTGGATGCGTCAGGGAACCGGACGGGTGCGGCTTGATAGAGATGCCCGGATCGGCGAACACCCACGGATTGCCCAGCCGGCCTTCGATGAGCGCCGGGTCGTACCCGCCCCCGGCGGCCCGGAAGAACCCACGCCGGGCCTCGAGGATGTTCCCGGCGGCGCTCATCCCCCGCGCGCTCAAGTCCGCCGCGATGATCCCCGACTCCGCCGCCCTGCCCGCGTGGAACGGCTTGGTCATCGTGCCGAAGTTCTCGCGCAACCCCGCTGACTGGCTCGCCGCAACGCCGAGCGCAACGGCCGTGCGCTCCGTGTCCAGGTGCGACGCCCGCGCCGCGGCCGCTGCCGCTCCGATCGTCCCCGCCGTGCCCGTCGTGTGGAACCCGTCATGGTAGTGCCTGGGATCGATCGCCTCGGCCACCTTGCAGGCCACGTCCACGCCGGTGAGATACGCGACGAGCAGGTCTTCGCCGCTACCGTCCTCGCGCTCGACCAACGCCAGCGCGGCCGGGAGGACGGGAGCCGTGGGGTGGGTGAGCAACCCGTAGACGCGATCGACCGCGACGGCGAGTTGCGTGTCGTCGTAGTCGTGTGCGTGGATCCCGATCCCGTTCACGAACGCGCTGCCGCGCAGCGACCCCTGCATGCCGGTGCCCAGCATGCTGGCGGCCTGGGCCGAGCCGGCGGCCGCGACGTGCTCGCGCGCGATGCGATGGACATCGCTCCTGGCCCCAGCCACCGCCAGTCCGATGCCGTCGAGAATCGATCGTTTCGCGAGTTGACGCGTGTCCGCAGGGACGTCGTCGAGTCGCGATGTCGCGACGAAACGGCTCACCTCGCCGGTCAATCCCATGAGCGCCTCCTAGGACCAGCCCAATACGTACGGAATGCAGGTGACGCACAGCAGAACCCCGACACTGACCGCAATCATCGGCCACAAGTCCCGAAGCGCTTCCTCCATGGGCAGCCTCCCGATCCTTGAGCTCAGGAGGAGACACATCCCAAGTGGCGGGGTGACCAGCCCTACGCACAGGTTCAGCACGAAGATGGTGCCGAGTGTACGGGATCTATGCCGCGGCCCCTGCGAGTTCCTCCGTCAAGAGTGCGAGGGCGGAGTGATCGCGCTCACCGTGCCCCTGCGCAACCAAGCAGGTCAGAAGCTGCTTCAAAAGCGCGGTGGTGAACAGCGGCACCCGCGCATCAGCAGCTGTCTCCAGGGCGATCTTCAGGTCCTTCTCGTGCAGTCGTACCTTGAATCCTGGGTCGAACTGGCGATCCAGAATTCGCTTTCCATGTACTTCAAGGATCTTGCTCGACGCGAACCCACCCAAGAGCGCCTCGCGGACCGTGGCCGGGTCCACACCCGACCGGGATGCGAGGGTGAGTGCCTCGGCGACGATCTGGATCGTCCCCGCAACGATGGCTTGGTTGCACGCTTTTGTCACCTGGCCAGCACCGGACTCGCCCACAAGGGTGATGCTCTTCCCGAGGTGCTCGAAGATTGGACGACACGCCTCGAAAACGAACTTGTCCCCGCCCACCATGATGGATAGCGCACCATCGATCGCGCCTTGTTGACCTCCACTGACGGGGGCGTCGAGCATCGTGATGTCCCTCGCGGCGAGGCTGGCCGCCAGCCGTCGCGTCATAACAGGGGAGATCGTGCTCATGTCGATGAGCACCGACCCGCCAGTCAGGCTCGCTGCAATACCGTCGTCCCCCGTGACAACCGCCTCGACGTCCGGGGAGTCAGGCAGCATCGTGATCGCGACGTCTGCCCCGTCAGCCACCTCAGCCGGGGAATGCGCTGCGGTCGCGCCCTCGCTGACGAGGCGGTCCAGCGCGGGGCGGCTGCGGTTGTGCACCTTGAGGGAATAGCCAGCCCTAAGGAGGTTCCGGGCCATCGGCTCACCCATGATGCCCAATCCGACGAACCCGATCTCTGTGCCTGCGGGGACAAATCCGTCGGTGGTCATGCTTCTCCTCATGGGAACAGGACGTCGGCTGCTATGGGGAGACCCGTTTCGTAGGCTGGCGGCATGAGCCAGCTGATCGTCGATGGGATGAATGTCATCGGTTCCCGTCCTGACGGCTGGTGGCGGGACCGCCACGGCGCCGTGCGGGCGCTGCTGACGCGCCTGCAACGGTTGCACGCTACCAGCGGCGAGGCCGTCCAGGTGGTCCTCGACGGACGGCCCCTGCCGGACATCCCGGAAGGCGAGCACGACGGGGTCGACGTGCGCTACGCGAAGCGTCGCGGGGCCGATGCCGCCGACGATCGCATCGTCGAACTGCTGTCAGGCCAGGAGCACCCCGAGCGGTTCCAGGTCGTCACCGCCGACCGCGTTCTCGTCCAACGCGTCCACGCCCTCGGCGCCGACGCCCTCGGCCCCTCCACCCTCCTCCACCGCCTTGACGCGCTCGATGGCTGAGCGGTTTCGCGAGCCTGGGACGCCCAACGCGCGGTGTCAGGGGGTGAGGGCAAGCTCGTCGGCAACGACGGCGGCGATACGCTCGGCCGTAGCGGTGGCGGTGGGTTCGCTCTCGGCCTCGACCATGATGCGCACCAGCGGTTCGGTACCCGACGCGCGGACCAGGATCCGCCCGGCATCGCCCAGGCGCTCCTCTTCGTTGGCCACCATCTTCCAGATGCGGTCCGCTCGCGCCAGGCGGCCCCGGTCCACGCGCGGCACGTTGAGCAGCACCTGCGGCAGGCGCCGCATGACCTTGGCCAGGTCGGCCAGAGGACGTTGTTCGGCCACCAGCGCGGCCAGCAGTTGCACGGCGGTCAGCACGCCGTCGCCCGTCGTGGCGTGCTCGGCGAAGATCAGGTGCCCGGACTGCTCCCCACCCAGCGGGTGACCGCCGGCGCGCATCGCCTCCAGCACGTAGCGGTCCCCCACTCTGGTCTGCACCACGCCGATGCCCAGGCCCTCCATGGCCCGCTTGAAGCCGAGGTTGGTCATCACCGTGGTGACCACGGAGCGAAGCCCGTGGCGGGCATGCAGCCGAGCGGCCAGCACCGCAAGGATCGCGTCGCCGTCGACAATCGCCCCGGTGTGATCCACGGCGATCAGGCGGTCGGCATCGCCGTCGTGAGCCAGTCCGAGATTGGCGCCTGCGCCCACGACGGCAGCGGCGACCACCTCCGGGTGCGTGGAACCGCAGCCGTCGTTGATGTTGTTGCCGTCCGGGGAGGCGTGCAGTGCGGTGACGCGGCAGCCCAGTTGCTCCAGCACCGCTGGTGACACGGCGGCCGCGGCGCCGTTGGCGCAGTCCAGGGCCACGTGCAAACCGGCGAAGGGCTCGGCCGAGGCACCGGCCACCGCGAGGCGCCCGACCCCGACCAGATGCTGGACATAGCGGTCAACCAGATCGCCCCGCAACCGCCGCCTGCCAATCTCGCGCCCCACGGGGCGGTCATCGTCGCTGCGCTGCAGCAACTCCTCGACCCGGGCCTCCTCTGCGTCGGACAGCTTGTAACCATCGGGGCCGAAGAACTTAATGCCGTTGTCCTCGACCGGGTTGTGGCTGGCGGAGATCACCGCCCCCGAGTCGGCGTCGGCGAACTGGGTGAGATAGGCCACTCCGGGAGTCGGGAGCACCCCAAGGATGATGGCATCGCCCCCGGCGGAACACACGCCTGCGACCAGCGAGGATTCCAGCATCTCGCCCGACGCGCGCGGGTCGCGGCCGATGGCGATGAGCGGCCGCTCCACGCCACGCTCCCGCACCGTGCGGATCAGGGCACGGCCGAGGCCGACCGCCAACTCCGGCGTCAACTCGCTATTGGCGACGCCGCGGACGCCGTCGGTGCCGAACAGTTGCCCCACAGGTCACCGGTGCCGCGACGGATCAGCGCTTGGAGTACTGCGGCGCCTTGCGGGCCTTCTTCAAGCCGTACTTCTTGCGCTCGGTCTCGCGCGCGTCACGGGTCAGCAGTCCCGCCTTCTTCAGCGATGGGCGCCAGTCCGGGTCCTCGCCCTCCAGCGCGCGTGCGAGAGCGTGGCGCAATGCGCCAGCTTGGCCGGAGACGCCACCGCCATGAATGCGGGCGACGACGTCGTACTTGCCCTCGGTCTCGGTGACCTGGAAGGGCTCGCGCACCTCGGCCTGCAGGATGGGGACGGGAAAGTAGTCCTCCAGCGGACGATCGTTCAGCAGGAACCGACCGGTGCCCGGGTACAGACGAACCCGCGCCACGGAGGTCTTGCGGCGGCCGGTATAGATCTTCACATCAGGCATCGGGAATGGTCCTCTAGGACGACTGGACGGTCTTGAGCGCGGGGGCGATCGACGGTGGGAACGGCGCAGGGCGCTGCGCCTCATGGGGATGCTCGGGGCCGGCGTAGACCTTGAGCTTGCGCAGTTGGGCCCTGCCGACGCTGTTCCGCGGCAGCATGCCGCGCACGGCCTGCTGGATCAGCCGCTCCGGCTTCTCGTCCAGGAGCCGGCCGAAGGAGATCGACTTCAGCCCCCCTGGGTAGCCGGTGTGCCGGTACGCGAGGCGCTGATCGCGCTTGGCTCCGGTCAGCCTCACGCCTGCGGCGTTTACCACGATGACGAAGTCGCCGGTGTCCACATGGGGAGCGAAGGTCGGTTTGTGCTTGCCTCGCAGCACGTGGGCGATCTGGGTCGCCAGGCGGCCGAGGACGACGTCCCGAGCATCCACAACGTACCAGGAGCGTTCAATGTCAGCCGGTCGAGGCGAATACGTGCGCATGAGGGGCATGATCCAGTGATCGAGAACAAGAACAGTCGACGGGCGCGGGGGTACACGCGGGGGTACACCCTGCACGACCGCGGTTCCCGCTAGCGTACGCGAGTGGCAACAGCGGCTCAACCTGGCCGCTGCCAGGTTGAGCACTGTCCAGAGGTAAGGAATGACCCATAAGGTCGACGTGCTCGTCACCCACCACACGCTGGATCTTGGTGACATCCGGCTCCATGCCGTCGAGGCGGGCCAAGGCCCGCTCGTCGTGCTGTTGCATGGCTTTCCGGAGTTCTGGTATTCGTGGCGCAATCAGATCCCGGCCTTGCGAGCCGCTGGCTACCGAGCGGTGGCACTGGACCTCCGGGGCTACGGCGAGTCGGACAAGCCGGAAGATCTCAATGCCTACCGCAGCGAGATACTGGCCTCCGACGTGGCCAATGTCATCGCTGCCTACGGGTGCGAGCGGGCGACCGTCGTAGGCCACGACTGGGGCGGAATGGTCGCCTGGTTCACCGCGCTCGCGCGGCCTGAGGTCGTGGAGCGACTGGTGATCGCCAACGCCCCCCATCCCGCGCGCTACAACCGGGCGCTGCGATCGCCCGCCCAACTCGCCCGCTCCTCCTACATCGGTCTGTTCCAACTCCCCGCCCTCCCTGAACTGCTCCTGGGCGGCAGGCGCTCGGCGCTGCTGCGCCGTCTGCTGCGCTCGGCCGCAACCAGGCCCGGAGCCTTCACGGAGGACGATCTGCAGCGCTACGCGGACTCGTTCGCCCAGCCGGGGGCCCTGACCGGCGCCCTGGCCTACTACCGGTGGATGGGCCGGCGGGTGGCGGCGGAGATGGGAGCCGGAGCAGCCCGGCGACTCCTGGGCGGGCGCCGTCGCGACCGCAGCCTGCCCGCGCCGCCGTCACAGGCCGAGCCGGAGTCCAGCAGCCGAGGTCTCGTACGCGCCCCAACGCTGATCATCTGGAGCGCCAACGATCCGGTCCTGCCGCTGAATCTCGCCGACCCTGGCCCCGATCTCGTCCCGGACCGGCGCTTGGAGGTGATCGACGCGGGGCACTTCCTCCAAGCGGACGCCCCCGAGGAGTTCAATCACCTGCTGCTGGACTTCCTGTCCGCACACTCCTGATCCAACTGCCCACACGCCGAGGTCCACAGGCCCAAGCGAATCGATTCCTAGC
>WHTC01000125.1 GCA_009379795.1 Nitriliruptorales bacterium
CCCCTGAGAAGGAGGACGTGGAGCTGGTCTGTGATGAGCGGGCCGAGAGCACGGGCTTTGGCGAAGGTGTGAGCCCCGGCCCATACATTCCTGGCCGGGTTCGGCTTCAGTCACATGACCCAGTGGGGCCGCGCGGCAGTGCTGTGCGGCGGGCAGGGGATCGACCAGCGTGTTGAGCGGCGCGGCCGGCACGTCCTCGGCCCACAACCGCTCCAACCACTCGCCCCGCGATCCGACAGCGAACGAGGCGTCGAGCAGTTCCTGGATCGCCTCGCGGTTCGCGATACGCAACGCACGGGTCGCGAAGCGCTCGTCAGCGAACAGATCGGTGCGTCCGATCGCGCGCAGCAGGACGCGCCAGAACTTGTCCGGCGAGGACAGGTGGATGACGAAGGGGCTGCCTGAGGCGTCTCGGACCGTGTACACCTGCGCGGTGCGCGCCCGGGTGCGGCGTGTGGGCGAGGCGCCACCGTCGTTCAGGTGACGGGCCATGTTCTCCGCCAGGAACGCCGTCGACGATTGCAGCAGCGACGTGTCCACTCGCTGCCCCTCGCCCGTCCGCGTTCGCGCCGAGCACGCGGCCAGGACGCCGTAGGCCGCGAACAGCCCCGCCAGATGATCAGACAGGGAGATCCCCATCGGCTGGGGCTCGTCAAGATCGGTGAGCAGGTGAGCAGGCCGCTGGTGGCCTGGCCGACCGTGTCATACCCGGGGCGTTGGTGATCCGGCCCACTCAGCCCGAAGCCCGTGATCGAGCAGTACACCAGCGCAGGATTCTCGCCCTTGACCTGGTCGTATCCGAGCCCGAGACGCTCCATGGCCCCGGGCCGCGAATTCTCGATGAGCACGTCCGCGCCGACGACGAGCGCGCGGGCGACCCGGGCGCCGCGCGGCGACTTCAGGTCGAGCATGACGCTCTGCTTGTTGCGGTTCAGCGAGCAGAACATGCTGCTGTCGTTGCCGGACGCCCAGCCGCGGTAGGGGTCCCCTCGGGGCGGCACCTCGACCTTGACCACGTCGGCGCCGAGGTCGGCGAGCAACGCGCCGGCGTACGGCCCGGCGACGTAGCCGGCCATCTCCACGACCTTGAGGCCCTCGAGCGCGGTCATCCACCACCTCTTCGTTGCGACCGCGCGACTCCGGCACTGCGGCCCGCACGGGCGTGTGCCGACGTGGCGGGTGTGCGTCGACGTGCCCGCACTGGCTCGCAGCACGCCCCCGAGGTTTGGTCATGCCCTGAGCGTCGTCAACCTATGAAGGAAAGGCCCTCACGAACAACGGGCAGTTCCCTGAAGCCACGTTCAGGATCTCTCGAACTCCGCTTCGCGATCCTCAGGGGCGGCGTACCGGTCACGAAGCAGCGACACGAAGGAGTCGGCTGCCGACGACAGCGGGGTCTTGCTGACCTTCGCCAGGTAAACCGTGCGGCACGGGGCGAAGCCGAGGACCGCCCTCGCCACCAACGCGGCCGCCGCCAGTTCGTCCTCCACGCTGGTCTGCGGCAACATCCCGACACCCCGCCCCGCGAGCACCCCCGCCTTGATCGCCTCGGTGCTGCCGAGCTCGATGACCTCCGGCGATATCCCGACCTGCCGGAGCGAGGCCATGATCCGGTCGCGACCCAGGACCGGAGACTCGCGCAAGAGCAGGGCATGCGTCCCCAGGTGCTCCGTCGTGAGCTGATCGACCGTTGCGAGGGGATGCCGGGGGGACACGACGACGAGGAGCCGCTCCTCGACCAGCGGCACCACATCCAGGACCCAGTCGTCGTCGACACGGCCGACGAGGGCGAACTCGGCGCGCTCGGCGAGCACTTCCGACTTCGCCTGCTGGCTGCTGGCCATGACGTGGTACTCGATGTCGACCTTCGGATAGGTCCGCTCGAACAGCCGCAGGACCGGAGGGACGAGGTGCCATCCGATGGTGCGGCTGGACGCGAAACGGAGAACGCCCGCCTCGAGGGCGGCAAGCTCGGCAAGGTCGCGCTCGAACGCGTCGAGGGTCGCGAGCACGGAGAGCGCACGCGTGTACAGGGCCTGGCCGGCAACCGTCGGCACGATGCGGCACCGGCCACGTATGAGCAGCGGTGCACGGAACTTGCGTTCCAAGTCCTGGATCTGCATCGAGATCGACGAGGGTGCGATGTGAAACTCCTCGGCGGCGCGCACCATGCTCTCCAGCCGCACGACCCTGCAGAACACGTCAAGCTGGTGGATGCTCGGGCGTCTCATCCGGCACCTCCGCTGGCTTAACGCCGGCAACGCGACCCACTCGGGTTTGGCTCCGCCACGGCGCCACCCGCCTGCGACCGTGCAGCACCACGACGCGATGAGCCTGCAAGATTGGACGGTACCAAAACTCGCCAGCCTTGCGGTTGCCGAGAGTCGCGCGACATCGCGACCTTCTTCGCTAAACGCTGAGCGGGCGCGCCAACGGAGCAGCGGAGCCCTGGCTACTCCGCGCCGAGATGACGGCTATCAAGACCGAGACCGGCACGCAGCAGGTCGGGGATGGGACGCTTGCCGGACCCGTCGGTGGCCACGCACACGTAGACGATCGTCGCGGCGACCACCGACTCGCCGGCACGCTGCACGTCGAAAGCGAGGGTGAAGCTGGTGGTCCCGAGCCGGTCCAGGCGCACGGCGACGCCGACGTCATCGCCCCACCCGACGCCACCGTGCCAGTCCACCTCGGCGTGCACCAGTTGCACGTCGAAGCCGGCGGCCATCATGTCCGGGTAGTGCAGCCCGTTGGGGCCATGAACGCGGTCATGGCGTCGTCGACGTAGGCCAGGTACCACATGTTGAACACGACGCCCTGAGCATCGACTTCGAGATACCGGACATTGACGGTGTGGATGAACTCAGTCGCCATAGTGAGGCAGGCTATCCACGATGACCGATACCACGAGTTTCCTCGCCCCCACCCCGCACGACGTGCGCGACGCGCTGACCGCGCGCATGCCTGAGCACCGCGCCGACCTGGAGGCGCTGGTGCGCATCCCTTCGGTCAGTGCGGCCGGTTTCGATCCCGCAGAGGTGCGGGGCGCCGCCGGGGCCGTCCGCGACCTGCTGGCCGCGCGCGGCTTCGACCACACCCGTCTCCTGGACGTGGAAGGCAGCCATCCCGCGGTCGCCGCAGACCACCTGCGTGCCGGTCGCGACGCTCCCACCGTCCTGCTCTACGCCCACTACGACGTCCAACCTCCTGGCGACCGCGCGGGCTGGACCTCTCCCGCCTTCTCCCCCACCGAGCGCGACGGCCGGCTGTACGGTCGCGGCGCAGCCGACGACAAGGCGGGGATCATGGTCCACGTAGCCGCGGTCGACGCCTGGCTCGCCAGCCGTGGCCACCTGCCCGTCAACGTCAAGGTCCTGATCGAGGGCGAGGAGGAGACAGGCAGCGCCCACTTGGGCCAGTTTCTGGAGGCCTACGCCGAAGAACTGCGGGCCGACGTCATCGTCGTCACCGACTCGACCAACTGGAAGGTCGGCGTGCCGACGTTGTCCTACCTGCTGCGCGGCCTGATCGACTGCGTGGTCGAGGTCCGCTCGCTGGACCACGCGCTGCACTCGGGCATGTACGGCGGGCCTGTGCCCGACGCTCTCACCGGCCTCGTGAAACTGCTCGCGGAGCTGACCGACGGGCACGGCGCGGTGGCCGTGCCCGGCTTCTCAGACGACGCCCGCCCGCCCACCCCGGCTGAGCGGGAGCGGTTGGCGGCGCTTGACTTCGACGAGCAGGCGTTTCGCGGCGAGGCCGGCATGCTGCCCGGGGTGGAACTGACCGGCGACCCCGATGCCCACGTGCTGGAGCGCATCTGGATGCGCCCGACCGCCACGATCATCGGCATTGACGCGCCGTCGGTGGCCGAAGCGTCCAACACGCTGGTGCCCGCGGCGCGGGCCAAACTCAGCCTGCGACTGGCGCCCGGCCAGGATCCGCAGCGGGCCCAGCAGGTGCTCGCCCTTTGGCTCCGGGAGCATGCCCACTGGGGCCTGCACGTGGACGTCTTTCCCGGGGCCAGCGCAGGTGCGTTCGTTGCTGACCCCCAGGGCCCCGCCTTCGAAGCCGCGGAGCGGGCCCTGTCGGCTGCATTCGGCAAGCCGGTGGTCTACCAGGGCGTCGGCGGGTCGATCCCGTTCATCGAGCCGTTCTCCGAGGCCTTCGGCGGCGCCCCCGCCCTGCTGACCGGTGTGGAGGACCCCGACACCAGGGCACATGGGATCGACGAGTCTCTACACCTGGACGACTGGTATCGGGCCTGCCTCGCCGAGGCCTATCTGCTGGCCGAGTTGGCGGCCACCCGGTGGGAACGGGAGGGTCGATGACCGCCGGGTCCGAGTACGAGGCCGCATACTTCACCTGGCTGCGCGCGCAGGAGGAGCGTGATCACCTCCTGCGCTACCGAGAGTACCTGGAGAAGGAGGCGGAGCGTTTGGAGACCTTCGCCGCCGCCACCCAGGAACTCGCGGATCCACTGCCGCGTAAGGTCCGCCGCCCGATCGACCATACCCAGAAGCCGCTGCTGGAGGCGGTCGGACAGCGCCGCAACGTCGTGCTCGACGAACTCAGACGCATGGACGACCGCCTCCAGGCCGCGCACGCGTTCGTGGAGGAATGCGAGGCCGAGGTCGTCAGCCTGCGACGTTAGAAACCGCCTGATGGGCTTCAACCAGGGCTGACGCGCACTCGCGGCCAGACGCCGCTTGGGCTCACTCGACGTGGAGAGCGCGCAGGACGTCCACCTGGCTGGCGCGCCAGGCCGGAATCACCGATGCGAGGACACCCACCAAACCCGACACCGCCACGGCGGCGGCCATCTGCCCCACCGGCACCTGGAACACCTCCAGACCGCTGTCGCGCAGCACGCGCACGACCAGCCAGGCGAACGCCGTGCCGAGGCCCAGGCCGAGCGTCCCGCCGAGCAGGGCGATGATCACCGACTCCAGGCGCACCATCTGCCGCACCTGCTCGCGGGTCATGCCGACCGCCTGCAGCAGTCCCAGCTCTCGGGTGCGCTCCAGGACGCTCAGGCCGAGGATGTTGACCACTCCGACCAGCGCAACGAGGGCGGACAGCAGCAGCAGACCGAAGACCAGCCCCAGCAACTGATTGGTCTGCTCGGCGATCTGGCCGCGGATCTGGGCTCCGTCGACCAGCAGGGCCCCCGGGTACTGGGCGAGCGCCTCCTCAAGTCCCGGCCGTAGGGCTGCGGGATCGGCCCCGCCGGCGAGCCGCACGAATGCCACCGAGTCCGGCACGACCGGCAGCGCCTCGGCGTAGCGCTCGGCCGACACCAGCACCCGGGCTGCCTCCTCACCGCCCGGCAGGGTCACCGCGTCGTAAGTGGCCACGATCTGCAGGGCCTGCGGCGGCTGTCCGGGTACGAAGGTCACCTCGACGGTGTCCCCCACGCTCAAGCCGAGGTCGGTCAGCAGGCTGCCGGCGAGCGCCGCCCCGTCCCTGTCCAGCCCGTCGAGGCTGCCCTGGTTGACGTCGAGCGCGAAGGTCGACAGGAAGGTCGCGGGGTCGATCGCGAGCAGCGGCCGAGCGCTGCCGTTCACCCCTGCGGCGCTGAACTTGGCCGCGCTCACGGTCTCCACGCCCGGCACAGCACGCAGAGCGTCGGCGGCAGCGTCGGGGAACCCCCCGGGTCCGGAGGACTGCACCTGGAAGTCGGCCAGGAAGCGGTTCTCGATGACCGCCTCGACCGAGGCGCGCAGCGACGCCATGAAGATCAGCGCAAAGCAGACGAGCCCCAGCCCGATGACCAGCGCCGCCGCGGTGGCGCCCGTCCGTCGTGGGTTGCGGATGGCGTTGTGCCGCGCCAGCCGGCCGGGCAGCCCCCGGGCCATCTTCACCGGCTCGCCGAGCACCCGGGCCACGGGCGCCATCAGCATCGGGCCCAGCAGGATGACGGCGATGCCGCCGCTGAACGCTCCGCCACCGATCAGCCAGGGACCTGCCTGCCCGGCAAGCCCTTGTGCCGCCGCCACGAGCGCTGCGACCCCCGCCAGGGCCAGCAGCGCGCCGAGCGCAAGCCGGAACCCTCCGATGCGCCCATCCGAGGGGACGGCGCCCATACGCAGCGCCTCCACCGGCGCGACGCGGGACGCCCGCAAGGCCGGTCCGATCGCGGCGAGCAGGGTGACCGCCGGGCCCACTACCAGCCCGATCACCACCGTGCGAGGCGCCAGCACGAGGGCCGCGGAGGGCAGCGGCACGTCCGCCGCATCGAGCAGCGCACGCAGCCCCGCGGCGACGATCACGCCCGCGGCGACGCCCACCGCCGCGCCCACCAACCCGACGGCGGCCGCCTCGGTCAGGACCATGCGAAAAACCTGTGGGGCGTCGGCTCCGACGGCCTGCAGCAGTGCCAACTCGCGCGTGCGCTGGGCGACGGTGATGGCGAAGGTGTTGAGAATGATGACCGCGCCGACCAGCAGCGCGGCCCCGGCGAAGATCAGCAGCCCACGCGTCAGGAACCCGAGGTACTCCCCCACCTGCGAGGCCGCCTCGGAGGCTAACTCCTCGCCCGTCACCGCCTCGAACTCGGGACCGACGGCGGCCGAGATCCGGTCGCGCAGGGTGACGTTGTCAAGGCCGCCCGCGGCGAGCACGGCTACCTGGTCGGCACCTTCGGCCCCGTACAGCGCTTTCGCGGTCTCGGGGTGGAACACGGTGAGGGTCGCGCCGCTGCCTTCGACGCCCGGCAAGCTGACGGTGCCGACGACCGTGAACTCGCGGGCCGGCGCGTTCAACGACACCCCGACGGCGTCGCCGAGGGCGCGCCCCAGCGTCTCGGCACTGGCCCCGTCGATCGCCACTTCGCCGGCGGCCTCGGGGAAGCGGCCCGATTGCAGTTCCACCCCGGCGAGCGCACCGGCAGCGGGGGCACCCGTGCCGGTGGTCGGGGCGTTCTCACCGCCCAAGGGCTCGCCATCGCTGTCCACCAGTTGGGCCAGGCCGCTGTAGCGGGGGTCGATCGCGGCCACTCCGGGAAGCGCGTCGATCGTCGGCAGCAGGTCGTCGGGGACGCCGGGCCGGCCGCCGTTCAACGATTCGGCCTCGAACGCCGGTACGGCGCGGACAGCGACGTTCACCCCGGCTGAGGAGCCGAACAACTCGTCGAAGGCGGCCTGGACGGTGTCGGTCAGGACAAAGGTGCCCGACACGAAGGCGATCCCGAGCACCACCGACAGCGCGGTGGCGAGAAGTCGGAGGGGGTGAGCCCGCAGGCTGGCCCAGGCGAGGCGGGCCACGGATCAGCTCCAGCGCTGCTCGCGGCCGGGGGCGGGGCCGGAGGAGCCGCCGGATCCCCGGCCCGTGGGGGGCGGGAAAGCACCCTCGTCTTCGCCGCTGATCGACGTGGGCTTCGCTGGGGCGGCGGCCCTGGCGCGGATCCGTTCAAGCAACTGTTCCGCGGTGACCCTGCCGCCAGTGTCGACGCGGGGGTGCGTGGCCGGCTTGGGCGGTGGCGGGATGGTGGAGTCGTCGAGATCGGCCGGTGCCGCTCTCTCCTCGGCAGGGTCACCGCGCAGCGGGGGCAGCCAGTCCCCGTCGGGTTCCGGCGGGCCGGCCGGCCCCAGCCGCGCTCCCTCCTGCCGGAACCGGCGTTGCACCTGCGCCGCCTCGTCCGCGGGTGGCGGCCGTGGCGCTGGGACGGGAGGGGCTTCGTCGCGCCACGCCGAGCGCAGCCGGCCGAGACGGTGGGAGGTTCGCCGCAGACACTCCGGACAGTGGACCGCGGCCTGGTCTGCTTCGGGATCACGGGCGGGCAGGCGCGCTGACTCGGTTCGCCAGCGCTCGCCGGCAACCCGCCCGTCCAGGTGCTTGAGTCGCTCCAGCACCCCGTTCGCCGTAGGTCCGTAGAAGTCGTCAACGACCTGACCATCATTCAGGAACACCACACGGTCGGCATAGGCCGCCGCGATCGGGTCATGCGTCACCATGACCAGGGTCTGGCCGTAGGAGTCAACGGCGGCGCGCAGCAGCCCCAGGACCTGATGACCCGCCCTGGTGTCGAGGTTGCCGGTGGGCTCGTCGGCGAAGATGATCTCCGGCCTCCCGGCCAGCGCACGGGCCACGGCCACGCGCTGCTGCTGCCCACCGGACAACTCCGCGGGCCGATGGTGCAACCGGTCGCCCAGCCCGACCTGGTCCACGATGCGGTCCAGCCAGCCGCGGTCCGCCGACCGTCCCGCCAGCAACTGCGGCAGCGTGATGTTCTCGTAGGCATCGAGGGTCGGGATCAGGTTGAACGCCTGGAAGACGAATCCGATGCGGTCTCGGCGCAGGTGCGCACGCTGCCGATGGCTCAGCCCCGTGACCTCGGTACCGCCCAGGAAGACGCTCCCGGAGGTCGGCAGGTCCAGCGTCGCCAGGCAGTGCATGAGCGTGGATTTCCCCGACCCCGAAGGGCCCATGACCGCCGCAAGCTCGCTGCTCGGGAAGCGCAGCGTCACGTCCCTGAGGGCGTGCACGGTGCTCTCCCGGAGCCCGTAGACCTTGCCGAGTTCCCGGGTCTGTACAGCGATTCTCCGGGCGGCCGTGTCGTGGCCCCCGTCGAATCCCAGCGAGACGCCGATGCTCCTCGCCTCCTCCGCAACCTCCTGAGCCCGCTACCCGCGAGTACCCGCGAGGCTCCACCATATCGGCTGACCAGGTTTACGGACAGAGAGCTGGTCAGCGCCCTGCGGAAGGCGCAACAGAGAGCTTCGGCCGGACGCCCTCTGCCACGGGGGAAGGAGCCCGGCGGGCACCGGGGGGTGAGTTCAGTGCTGCGCGACCCATGCCGCTGGCCAGCCTTCCTCGCCCAGATGCCACCGGGCTGTCCGGTAGGCCAGCGCCATGCACACAACGCGCAGCCGGGGCGGATCACCACCACACACCTCGATCCGATACGAGGCAGTGCGCCGGGAGCGGCTGATCTCGGTCGCTTCAGCCACCAACTCCTCACCGGGATGTGCGGCGCTGACAAAGTGACAGGACAGTTCCAGCGCCACACAGCGCCGGCCGTAGCCGTTGCACGCCGCCTCGAAGGCGGCGTCCGCCAGGGTGAGCAGTGCCCCGCCGTGCACCGTGCCGGCCAGGTTCCCCTGCGCCGGGACCGTCTTCAGGCGCGTCCGCGCCCCACCCGGCCACCAGCGCTCCAGCACGATCGATCGATCGGCCAGCGCCGGAGAGGCGCGCAGCACCGCATCCAGCTCCGCCCGCAGCGGCATCTCGGTCGCCATGACCCCGCAGCCTACTGGGGTTGCACCGGGGCGGTCACCTCTCCGTCCACCTGCCCGAGCGCCGCCGCGATTTGCTCAACTCCGCGTTGAACTCGCCGCCGATGAGGATCGCCATGCCCGATAGGTAGACCCACAGGATGAACGCGACGAGTGCGCCGACCACACGCCCGGCAGCCGCGAGCGCCTCCTGCTCAGGGTCGAAACGGGGCGACTGCGGACCGCCTCCGAGGTCGAGGTACAGGCGAAAGCCCGCTGACGCCAGCACCCATAACGCGAACCCGAACGCCGCGCCCGGAAGGCAGTCTCGCCAGCGCTGCTCGACGGTCGGGGCGAGCCGGTACACCAGCGCGAGGAAGGCCACGACGATGACCATGAGCACCGGCCAACGACCCACCGTCCACGCCAGCGCCCACGCCTCACCCAGCCCGAAACGACGAGCGAGCAACTGGCCACCGCCGAGCAGCGGACCAACGATCATGAGCGCTACCGTGAACACGAGCGCGA
>WHTC01000510.1 GCA_009379795.1 Nitriliruptorales bacterium
GCGCACCCAGACGCGGGCCCTCCCCAGGGTCTCGCCCGCCGTCCGCGCTCCGGCGCTTGGGGCGCCGCATCGCCGGCGACGAGCCTGCGTCTGTCCGGTCCCGCCTGGCGGTTCCCCGCCGAGCGAGCCCGATAGACTGAGACTACCCGCTGAATTGGGTTGACGGCGACATCCGGCCGGGGAAGCAGATGGCAATCACCAAAGAGCAGCGGGCTGCGATCGGCGAGGCCGTCATGCGACTCGAGCGCGACTTCTACGGTCGCGGACCGAGTTCCATCCGGGTGGCGACCAGTGACTCGGCGCCCGAGGTCATCACGGTGCTCAGCGTGGACAGCCTCACGGCCGCGGACCGTACTCTCGTTGATCGCGGGGCGGTCGGGGCGGTCGTGGCGCATCACGAGGCGGTGCACTTCGCCACCTACGACGACTTCTGCAAGGAGGTCGGGGCGATCGTCGGCCAGCGTCCCGACGCCTACTTCGCCCAGGTCGATCCTCACACCGGGTACGCCGTCCGTGTCTTCGTCTTCGACGAGAGCCCTGGAGTCGACTGATTCCAAGCGGCGGCGGCCCGGGGCCGGCGAGGGGCGTTAGCGCGGGCTGCCGCCTTGCGTGTGCCCAGCGCCACACGTGTGCCAAAGTGGCCGCATGCGACGGGCTCGGCACACGAGTGGCGGATGGCACACGCAAGAGTCTGTCCGGATCCATCCTGCCGCTCACGCCTGCGGCGGTGCAGACCCTTCCGGCGCCGGCTGCACGATCCGGATGTGGTTGCCGAACGGGTCCCGTATGCCGATGTCGATGCCGTAGAAGCGCTCGGTGGGCTCCTGAGTGAACTCGACGCCTTTGGCTGCGCATAGGTGCGGTCCATCGCGTCCCGGGCGCGGAGCAGCCGGCGATTGCAGTCCTCCACGGCGCAACTCATTGCATGATTACACCACGATCAGGTGACACACCCGTCGCCAGGTTGACCGTTGACGGCGGAGTCGCCCCGGTCGTTGGCGCCGAC
>WHTC01000479.1 GCA_009379795.1 Nitriliruptorales bacterium
AGAAAGATCTCCAGGCAGCTCTCCATCACCATCGGTTGAGCTCAACGCTCCAACATAGGTGGTACGGCCCTTCGGGCCAAGGTCCGCAGGGCCGACCGCTGGCTAGCGTTACGAGTCTGGCCAACGTTGAGTTCCGTGGAGTACACGGAGGACCACAACCGCGGATGCCTCGATGTGGTAGACGACGAGGTGCGGGGTTCCGACGACGACGAGCTCGCTCGTACCGGTAACTCGTGTGAGCGGGCGGACGGACTCCGGCTCGCTCAGGAACGAACGGCCTGAGCGCGTCCAGGCTGGGCTGCGGCCCCTGGCGTCGGGCGTCTCCACATGTGATAGGCCAGCGGCCAAAGCGCCAGGATGCCGGCCGCGCTCTGCAGGTAGAACTGGGCGGCCGTCAGTGGGACGAAGCGCGACAGGGCCATGACGGCGAGCGCTACGACGACAACCGCGGTCAACGGCGCGCTCAGGATGCCGGTGACGGTGATACCCCGGATGAAGGCGAGGACACCGATCCCGAAGGTGAGCGCACCGATCGCCAACACGGGCACGAACCACTCCTCCAGGGCCGCTTGGGCGGCGGCGATATCCGCAAGGTCCGTCCCCGTTTCGGCGGCGGCGAGCGCCGCGAACTCCATCCCGGGCAGCATCGCGAACAGCGTGCTGCCGATGACGACGAACGGCACCCCCACGGCGCTGAGTCGGTGATCTCCCGCGTCGCGAAGGTAACTGCGAATGGCAAGGAAGGCGAGGACCACCAGTCCCGACGCCACCCCGGCCGCCAGGTGCACAAGCCCCCAGCGGGTGGTATCGGCGGCGACCGCCGCAGCGACGGCCGCCTCGTTGGGGAGCCGGCCGGGCAGGTAGGGATGGGCCACCAGGGCACCGAACAATGCCGCGGGAGCGAGGGCGACGATGATCGGCTCATAGCTGGATCTGCGCGTGTCAGACATCGGGTGCCTCCTGTCACAGTCGGTTGCGTCTATGCACTGGTCAGCGGCCGTCGAGCTCGGCGCGCAGGGCGTCCAGAAAGGCATCGGGCTGCTCGAGGTTGGGGTCGACCCCACAGTCCTCGTGCCGCTGGTCGTTGATTCAGGGTCGCTGCCGGGCGATCGCGACACGACATCGGGAGCCCGTGCTCACACGGTGCCCTGCCCGATTCGCATCTCGCAGGACAGCACGGCCCCCGGGTCGCCGCCCGACCGTTCACGCAACATCCCGTCCAGCA
>WHTC01000166.1 GCA_009379795.1 Nitriliruptorales bacterium
ACGAGCCGAAGTGGATGCGAGACATGCGGCTCAAGGCCTACCGCCACTTCGAACGCCGGCCCATGCCCACCTGGGGCTCGGACCTGTCGAAGATCGACTTCAACGACATCTACTACTTCGTCCGGTCAACGGAGAAGCAGGTCAACTCCTGGGACGAGTTGCCGGCGGAGATCAAGGACACTTACGATAAGCTCGGCATTCCGGAGGCGGAGAGGCAGCGCCTGATCGGCGGGGTCGCGGCGCAGTACGAGTCCGAGGTCGTCTACCACAAGATCCGGGACGACCTCGAGGCCGAGGGCGTGGTCTTCCTGGACACCGACACCGCCCTCAAGGAGCACGAGGACCTGTTCCGGGAGCATTTCACCAAGGTCATCCCGGCCAACGACAACAAGCTGGCCGCGCTGAACACCGCGGTGTGGTCCGGCGGGTCCTTCATCTGGGTGCCCGAAGGCGTCAAGGTCGACATCCCGCTGCAGGCCTACTTCCGCATCAACCAGCAGAACATGGGCCAGTTCGAGCGCACCCTGATCATCGCCGAGCCCGGCTCCTACGTGCACTATGTCGAGGGCTGCACCGCGCCGATCTACTCAAGCGACTCGCTGCACTCGGCGGTCGTGGAGATCATCTGCAAGCCCGGGTCACGGGTGCGCTACACGACCATCCAGAACTGGTCGAACAACGTCTACAACCTGGTGACGAAGCGGGCGGCGGCCTACGAGGACGCCACCATGGAGTGGATCGACGGCAACATCGGGTCCAAGATCACGATGAAGTACCCGTCGGTGCACCTGATGGGCCGCGGCGCCCGCGGTGAGGTGCTGTCGGTGGCCTTCGCCGGCGACGGCCAGCACCAGGACGCCGGCGCCAAGATGGTTCACCACGCCCCGGACACCTCATCCTCGATCGTGTCCAAGTCGGTGTCCCAGGGGAAGGGCCGCACGAGCTATCGCGGCCAGGTCGCCATCCATGAGGGCGCCCAGAGGGTCCGCAACAACACGGTCTGCGACGCGCTGCTGCTCGACGAGACCGCCCGCTCCGACACCTACCCGTACATGCAGATCGCGGAGGAGGACGCGCAGATCAGCCACGAGGCCAGCGTCTCCAAGATCGGCGAGGAGCAGTTGTTCTACCTGCAGTCCCGCGGGGTCGAGGAGTTCGAGGCGATGGCGATGATCGTCCGGGGGTTCATCGAGCCGATCTCCAAGGAGCTTCCCATGGAGTACTCGGTCGAGTTGAACCGGCTGATCTCGCTGAGCATGGAGGGGTCGGTCGGCTGACGCTTCCTGGCCCTCGGGGTCGGACCCGTGGGGTCGGGTGGGGACCCGTCGGTCCTCCGGGGCGGAAGGGCCTTTAGCCCGCTCCGGACCGACGGGTCCCCACCCCCTCACCGGGCCCCTGACCCCCCGGTCCATGGTCGGCCGACCACGCCCCCTCCGGCAGGCCCTGGGCCGGTTCAACATTTCCCTCGCTAGCTGAAAGACCAAGGTGACGATGAACATTGCGGAGTTGACGGAGGCTGATGTCCTCGCGATCTCGGGGCGGCTTGGTGAGCCGTCGTGGTTGCGGGACCGGAGGCAGGAGGCGTTCAAGGCCTTCAGCGATCTTCAGTGGCCGCACAACCGGATCGAGGAGTGGCGGTACACCGATCCCCGGCGGTTCGACTTCTCCCGGCCGATCCTTGACGCGGCCGGCTCGGCGGTTGCGCGTACCGACGGGATCGTCGGTGCGGTGCGGGAGCAGGTTGCCGCCGGCATCGGCATCGTTGACTCCGGTGTCACCGAGGCCGTCGTCACCCCCGAGGCCGCGGCGCAGGGGGTGGTCGTCACCGATCTCGCCACGGCGGCCCGTGAGCACGAGCGCGTGGTGCGGGACGCCTTGGGCAGGGCGGTCGGCCCCGAGCGCAAGTTCGACGCGCTGAACCTGGCCGCCTTCACCGCCGGTGTGCTCGTCTACGTCCCTGCCGACGTCGAACTGGCCGATCCGATCGCGGTCACCGTCCAGGCCAGCGGACCCGGGGCGTTCCTGCCGCGCGTGCTGGTCGCCCTCGGTCCTCACGCGCGGGCCAGCGTGTACGTCGACCACTTCGGGGACGCCGAGACCACGGTCGTCGAGGTCATCGAGGCGGTGCTCGCCGAGGGCTCCCGCCTGGACTGTGTCACCGCCCAGGACTGGGGCTCGAGCGTCGACCACCTTGGCGCCCACAAGGGCTGGGTCGGCTCCAACGCCGAGTACCGGCACCTCGAGGTCACGCTCGGCGGCAAGACCGTGTATCTCACCCCAGACGCCGAGATGGCCCAGGCGGGGGCAACCGCCGAACTGCTCGGCGTGTACTTCACGGACACCGGGCAGCACATCGAGCACCGCTCGCTCATCCATCACAACGCGTCGAACACCAGCAGCGAGTCGGTCTACAAGGGCGCGCTGCAGGGCGAGAGCTTCGCCTCCTGGTACGGCAACATCCGCATCGAGGCGCACGCCAAGGCGACCGCCTCCGACGAGACCAACCGCAACCTCATCCTGAGCGATGGCGCGCGGGTCTCGTCGATCCCCTTCCTGGAGATTCTCTGCTCGGACGTGGTGCGCTGCGGCCACCACAGCTCGGTCGGTCAGGTCGATGAGGTCCAGTTGTTCTACCTGGAGTCGCGCGGCATCCCGCGTGACGAGGCGGCCCGGCTGCTGGTCTTCGGCTTCTTCAAGGAGGTCACCGACCGGATCAAGCTACCGGGTGTCACCGATGTGGTGCTCGCGGAGATCGAGGGCGAGATCCGCTCCGGCCCGATCACGCTGATGGACCAGAGGAGGCGCTGATGGCCTTCGAGAAGGTGGCCGATCTGGAGCAGGTCCCGGTCGGCAGCGCCTACCAGGTGGAGGTCGGGGGCGAGCCCCTCAGCCTCGTCCGGTTGGACGAGGTCACGGTCAAGGCGGTCCACGACGTCTGCAGCCACGAGGAGTGGTCGCTGTCGGAGGGCTGGGTAGAGGACAACACCATCGAGTGCGACCTGCACGGCAGCGTGTTCGATCTGGACACCGGTCAGCCCGAGGGCCTGCCGGCCGTCAAGCCCATTCCGGTCTACGCCTGCGAGGTCCGGGACACCGAAATCTGGGTTGACCCTGAAAAGCAGCTCAACGATGCACCCGTTCCCCGGCATCTGTGACCTACCCTTGAGTCGAGAGCGAGAGAGAACAGCGATGGCAGAGTTGGAGATCAAGGACCTGCGGGTCACGGTTGAGGGCAACGAGATCCTCACCGGTCTGAGCCTGAAGGTCGCCAAGGGCGAGACGCACGCCCTCATGGGCCCGAACGGCTCGGGCAAGTCGACCCTGGCCTACGCGATCATGGGTCACCCCGCCTACCGGATCAGCGGCGGCCAGGTGCTGCTCAAGGGTGCCGACATCCACGATCTGACCCCCGACGTGCGGGCGCAGCTGGGCCTGTTCCTGGCCATGCAGTACCCGACGGAGATCCCCGGGGTCTCCATGACGAACTTCCTGCGCACCGCGGTCAACGCGGTGCGCGAAGACGACGTCCCGGTCCGGCAGTTCATGACCGCGCTGCGCACCGAGATGAGCGCGCTCGGCATGGACGAGCAGTTCCTGTCGCGAAACGTGAACGAAGGCTTCTCCGGCGGGGAGAAAAAGCGCTTCGAGATCCTGCAGTTGGCGCTTCTGAAGCCTGAGATCGCGGTGCTCGACGAGACCGACTCCGGCCTGGACGTCGACGCGCTCAAGGTCGTGGCCGATGGGGTCAACCGGCTCCGCGGTCCCGATCTGGGCATGCTGATCATCACCCACTACACCCGCGTCCTGCGCTACATCACCCCGGACCACGTCCACGTGATGGTGGAGGGCAGGATCGTGGAATCCGGCGGCCCTGAGCTGGCCGAGCGACTCGAGGAGCGGGGCTACGAGGTCTACCGCTCCGAGCCGGTCGGCTGACGCTCGCCCAGCCGTCAGGAAGGCAGGCCCGAATGTTCGACGTCGAGACCATCCGCAAGGACTTCCCGGTCCTGGAACGCCAGGTCCACGGGCGACCCGTCGTGTACCTGAACTCGGCGGCGACCGCCCAGAAGCCGCGGGTGGTCATCGACGCGATATCGCGGTTCTACGAGACCTGCAACTCCAACGTGCACCGCGGGGTCGATGCCCTGTCGGAGGAGGCCACCGAGGCGTTCGAGAGCGCGCGTGCCAGGATCGCGCGGTTCGTCGGCGCCGATCCGCGGGGGCTGGTGTTCACGCGCAACGCCACCGAGGCGTTCAACATCATCGCCTACTCCTATGCGCGGCCATTCCTCGGTCCCGGCGACATCCTGCTGTCCACCCAGATGGAGCACCACGCCAACATCGTGCCCTGGCAGCTCGTGCAGCCGCTGGCCGGCTTCGACCTGCGCTTCGTGCCGGTCACCCCCGACGGCCTCCTCGATCTTGAGGCGTTCGACGAGATCGTCGCCACCGGCCGGGTGAAGCTGTTCACCGTCACCCACATGTCCAACGTGGTGGGGACGATCAACCCGGTCGCCGAGCTGGCCGCCAGGGTGCGGGCCGCCAACCCGGAGGCGGTCGTGGCCGTGGACGGCGCGCAGAGCGTGCCGCACATGCCCGTCGATCTGCTCGCCCTCGACGCGGACTTCCTGTGCTTCTCCGGCCACAAGATGTGCGGGCCGGCGGGGATCGGGGCGCTGGCCGGCAAACCGGAACTCCTCGACCGGATGCCGCCGTTCCTTGGCGGCGGAGAGATGATCTCCAACGTCACCCTGGAGGGCACCACGTTCAACGAGGTGCCCTACAAGTTCGAGGCCGGTACCCCCGCCACCGCGGAGGCGGTCGGGCTCGGCGTGGCGGTCGACTATCTGTCGGCGCTGGGCATGGCCGACGTGCGCGCCCACGAGGTCGAGCTGCTGGGAGCCGCGCTGCCGGCGCTGGAGGCCGTCGACGGCGTCACCGTGCACGGGCCGCACGACCCGGAGGACCGCGGCGCGGCGATCAGCTTCGCGGTCGAGGGGCTGCATCCCCACGACATCGGCACGATCATGGATCGTGAGGGAGTCATGGTTCGTGCGGGACACCACTGCGCAAAGCCGTTGGTCCGCGTCCTGGGCGCCGCCGCCACGACCCGCGCCTCCTTCTACCTCTACAGCACCGCCGGCGAGATCGGCGCGCTGGTCGACGCGATTGAGGCGACGAAGCGCTTCTTCGACCGGTAAGGAGCCCGTCATAATGGCCGCCTTGGACGACCTGTACCAGGAGATCATCCTCGACCACTTCCGCAGCCCGCGGCATCGGGCGCCGGAGTTGGAGCCGCACGACGTGCGCGTGCACCACGCCAACCCCCTGTGCGGCGACGAGCTGGACCTGCGCCTGCGGGTGGACAGCGAGGATCCCCAGCACCCCCGGGTAGGGGCGGTGGTCTTCGACGGCGAGGGCTGCTCGATCTCGATGGCTGCGGCCTCGGCTATGACCGAGGCGGTCATCGGGCGCACACTGGACGATGCCGACGATCTCGGCGAGTCCTTCCGCCTGATGATGCACGGCGAGGGTGTCAAGCGTGAGGACGACCTGCTCGACGGCGTCGCCTTCCAGGGGGTGGCGAAGTTTCCCGTCCGGGTGAAGTGCGCGCTGCTGGGCTGGATGGCCCTGCGCGACGCGATCAAGAGCTACCACGAGGGCGCCCGGCAACACCGGGTGACCTACGAATGAGGTGAAACCAGGCATGAGCACCGACACGATGCGAGGCTGGCCGGAGGAGGGCGCCGGCGTCCAGCAGTCCGACGGCGGGTTCGAGGTCCCGACCGAAGCTGACGGCATGCCCTCAGCTTCAGCGATCCGTGACGCTCTCAAGGCCGTCCTGGATCCCGAGATCGGCATCAACATCGTCGACCTCGGCCTGGTCTACAACGTGGACAAGGCGGACGGAACCGTGTCACTGCAGATGACGCTGACTTCGATGGGCTGCCCGCTCACCGAGCTCATCCACCAGCAGTGCACGATGATCCTCACCCGCCTGCCGGGCGTCGAGCATGTCGACGTGGATTTCGTCTTCTCGCCGCCCTGGACCACCGATATGATCTCGGACGGGGCCCAGGAAGAGCTGCGGGCAATGGGTTTCAACGTTTGACACTGCCCTCGCGGGACCTCGCCCCCGTTATTCGGGAAGATTCAGGGGTTGTCCCGTGCTGAACCCGGTGAGGCGCTGAACGTGTCCGAAAGGACTCCGTGTATGGAACCGCTCGTGCAGGACCCGGCTCCTCTCACCAATGAGGAGATCCGCCGGTACTCCCGTCACCTCATCATGCCCAACGTCGGGGTGGAGGGGCAGGGGCGGCTCAAGGCGTCCAGCGTGCTGCTTGTCGGCACCGGTGGGCTCGGGTCCCCACTGGCGATGTACCTCGCCGCGGCCGGCGTGGGCACCATCGGGCTGGTCGACTACGACGTCGTCGACGAGTCCAACCTCCAGCGCCAGGTCATCCACGGCACGAAGGACATCGGCAAGCGCAAGACCGAATCCGCGCGCGAGACGATCCTCGACATCAACCCCCACGTCGAGGTGATCGTCCACGAGACGCTGCTGAGCAGCGAGAACGCGCTGGACATCATCCAGCCCTACGACCTCGTGATCGATGGGACGGACAACTTCCCGACCCGCTACCTGGTCAATGACGCCTGCGTGCTGCTGGGCAAGCCCAACGTCTACGGGTCGATCTTCCGCTTCGACGGCCAGCTGAGCGTGTTCTACGCCAAGGAAGGCCCGTGCTACCGCTGCATGTTCCCTGAGCCGCCTCCGCCCGGCATGGTGCCCTCGTGCGCCGAGGGCGGGGTGTTCGGCGTGATCTGCGCGACCATTGGCGCGGGGCAGGCGACCGAGGGCATCAAGCTGCTCACCGGCCTCGGCGATCCGCTGATCGGCCGTATGCAGATCTACGACGCCCTCGAGGCCCGCTGGCAGACCATCAAGGTCAACAAGGACCCCGAGTGCCCGGTCTGCGGCAAGAACCGTACCGTCACGGAATTGATCGACTACGAGCAGTTCTGCGGCATGCCGGCCGACGACCACGAGGCCACGACCCTCGCCGACTCGGGCCTGGAGATCACGCCCACGGAGTTCGCGGAGATCCGGGACAAGGTGCGCCTGATCGACGTGCGCGACCCGCACGAGTACGAGATCAGCCGTATCCCCGGCGCCGAGCTCATGCCGCTCGGCGAGCTGCACAAGCACCTGAACCGGCTCGACTCCTCCGAGGAGATCGTCCTGCACTGCAAGTCGGGGATGCGTTCCATGCAGGCGCTGGAACAGTTGCAGGGCGCGGGTTTCCGCAAGGTGCGAAACCTGCGGGGTGGGATCAACGCCTACGCACGCGACGTGGACGACTCGATCCCCACATACTGACGGCGGCGCTCGATCTCCTAG
>WHTC01000191.1 GCA_009379795.1 Nitriliruptorales bacterium
CTATTTCCTGTGCATAGCGATCTTGCTCGTGTCCCTGGTCGTACTCATCGCTGTCGACTGGAGCGGCCTCAATGTCGCCGCCCGCATCGCCTTCAGTGGCCTGACCGCGCTTGGGGCTGTGATGGCATATCGCATCGTACGTTCCCGCCAAGAGGCTTCCGCGCAGACAGGAAATTGGCAGGGCCGCTATATCGGACACGTATACTTCACGTATATTTCGCTGTGGATAGGGTTCGTGATCATCCCTGCCCTCAACTTGCCGCTTCCGCAGGTGACTGTCCCCCTGGTAGCAATTGCAGCTCTGGCGATTGGGAACGTGCTTGTCGCGCGCTACAGGCGCAGAGTCCTGGCCGCATAAGATGCGTGAGCGGAGGGGCACGGGATCCGCTGCGGCACCAGCGCGGCGCATCGGCGTCGCGGCCAACCCGCCTTCAACACGTTCCAGTTCACCCTGAGGAGTAGGCAGATTCGGTAGTCCAACTCTGAGAAGGAGAACCGATCATGAAGCCGACGACCCTGCTACCGGCGCTGGTGCTGTTCGCCCTGGTGACGGTCGAGTTCGGGGGCTGGTCGCTGCTGGGCCTGCTCACGCAGCGCGACGCCCTGACCCCATTCGAGGAGCAGTTCTTCGCGCCGGCCACGGCCATGCGGGGGTGCTGCTCCTCCTTTCGCTCGTGTTCCTGATACTTATGGGACGGACCTCCTTCGCCGAATCGACCCAGTGGATCGTCAGCCTTGGGCTGCTCGCTGGGGTTCTGCTGCAATCCAGTGGTTTCTTCCTCCACATGGTGGTGGGGAGCGAGGGCAGCAGTTCCGCCGGGACCCTCGTCACCCGGATCGGCGCGGTGCTGATCGCCGCCGCCCTGGTGACCCTGGGAGTGGGGCTCCTCCGAGTGGGTCGCACCGCCGCGAGTTCGACCTGACTCCGCCCTGTCTCTCGTCCGGACCTACGAGCTTCCGTGCACCTGAGGTGCGGAATATCGCCGTTCACCGTGCACACGACACCGCGCGGGCCGATGCTGTGCACCCGGGACACGGTCCCTGGTGACCGCCAGGCCGATCACCAGGGACCGGTTTCCTCCCAGACCGCGTGTCGTCGTGCCCGCCCTTGCGCTGGCGGAGCCGGAGGGGACGCTCATCCGCGCCCTGCGTCGCTGGCCACACCCGGGGTGACCGGCGCACCACACGAGTCGCTCCTCATCAGCGAGTCCATAGACAACCTTCAATAACATCAACGTGCAATGATGGACGATATGACGACGACACTGATCGAGGCCTGCTGCCCGCCCCTGCTCAGCTCCCGGCTGTCCGCTGACGAGGCGGAGAAGCTGGCAGCAGGGTTCAAGGTACTCGGCGATCCCGTCCGCCTGCGGTTGCTGTCGCTGATCGCCGCGCAGCCCGGTGGGGCCTGCACCTGCGATCTGACCGGCGAGGTGGCCCTGTCACAGCCGACAGTCTCGCATCACCTCAGGATCCTGCTCGACTCCGGACTCCTCACCCGGGAACGGCACGGCCAGTACACGCACTACCGTGTCGATCCCGACCGCCTCGGCATCCTGCGAGCAGCGCTGTCAACGCTGTAGGACCAGGCGGATCGGCAATCTGCGGATGGCACGCCGCAACATCTGGCGCTGAGATCACGCATCGTGCACTATGAGTAACTGCTCGTCGTGCGAAACGAGGCTCGACGAGCCGACCGCCGGCCTGTCGCAGGCCGAGGTGCCGATGATCGAGGAGCCCTATCCCGTCAGCACCGCCGTCGAGGTGGGCAGTCTGGTCCACCCCGACTGGATCCTGGAAGTCGAGTGCATCGCGTACATCGACGACAGCGCGTGACCCGCCAGGCCATCCGATGACGCTGAACCTACGGCTGCCGAACCGCGAGGGCGCCCGGCCTGAGACCACCAGGCCGACTCCCGCGGATCCGCACCCGCACACGCAACGCTCCCAGAACGCGCCGCCCGCGCTGCAGGAGCAGCTCGTCGCCAGGGCCGCCACCCTGCCCGGCGTGAGGGTGGCTGACAGCCTCGTGTCCGTCCCTGGCGCCCGGGCTTTCCACCTCGACGCCGCCCTCGCCGTTGGTCCACCCGGGGCGTTCCAGCGCGGCACCGAGTTCGCCCACGTGCACCCCGCCTACGACGGCAGCCTGCACCTGACCCTGCCGCCCGAGGTCTATCAGAAGGTCCTCTCCGCACAATGGGGCGAACCGCACCCCATCAGCGGGACGATGATGGTCTTCGGGCCGCGAGACGATGATGAGCTGGAAACCGTCTGGCAGATCCTTGCGATCTCGTACCGCTACGCCGCCGGGCAGGCACCCGTTGCCCCCCGGCCGTGAGACTTTAGCGGACGACCGATGAGCTCCTCCCCTGCCGGCCCGCGCCAGCGGCCTATGCTTCGCAGGGATGGCGATCCGCATCGTGCTTGCCGAAGACAGCTTTCTCGTCCGCGAGGGCGTCAAGCTGCTGATCGAAAGCGAGCCCGAACTCGAACTCGTCGCCGTTTGCGAGGACCTCGACTCGCTGCTGGCCGCGGTCGAGGAGCACGAGCCGGACGTGGTCCTCACCGACATCCGGATGCCGCCGACCGGCACCAACGAGGGCATCCGAGCCGCCGCCCTGCTGCGGGAGACGAATCCCCAGGTCGGAGTCGTCGTGCTCAGCCAGTACGCCGAGCCCGACTATGCGCTCGCACTGTTCGAGGGCGGCTCGCAGGGACGCGCCTACCTGCTCAAAGAGCGGGTGGCCGACCTCGACCACCTGTTGTCCACCATCCGCGACGTGGCCGGCGGCGGGTCCGTCATCGACCCGAAGGTCGTCGACCTGCTCGTTGCCGCGCGCGCCAGACCGGGCTCCAAGCTGGCCAGGCTCACCCCGCGGGAGGCCGAGGTACTTGCGGAGATCGCGCAGGGCAAGAACAACCACGCCATCGCCCAGTCGCTGTTCCTCACCGAGCGGGCCGTCGAGAAGCACATCAACTCGATCTTCTCCAAGCTGGGACTGTCCAGCGAGGAGCACATCCACCGCAGGGTCCGCGCGGTGCTGCTGTTCCTCAGCGAGCAGCGCGCCTGATTCCAGCGCCTCGCGCCGCCTCGAAGAGGCAGGCTAGCCACACCCCGCTTTCTCATACTGGCAGGTTGGTGACCCTGTGGGCCCGCTGGCACCATGACCGCATGATCAAAGAGATAAGGGTCGGCATAGTGCGGGTGGTCATCGTGGATGACCAGGCCCCTTTCCGTGATGCGGCACGGATGGTCGCCGAGTTGACCGACAGCTTCGAGGTGGTCGGCGAGGCGGAGACGGGCGAGGCCGCGGTCGAGATGGTGCGGGACCTCGACCCGGACCTGGTCCTCATGGACGTCAACCTGCCAGGCATCGACGGACTGGAGGCCACACGGCGGATCCTCGCCGGCTCCGATCGCACGCGGATCATCCTCGTGCTGTCCACCTATGAGCCGGACGAGTACGCGCCGCGCGCCGCGGCGGCCGGCGCGGCGGCCTACATCCCCAAGTCCCTGTTCGGCCCGGACGCCCTCGCCGAGGCCTGGGAGGCCGCGACCGCCGAGCGTTGAACGATCCCGGCACGGCCGCACGGGGACCGTTCACGCTCTCGGAGACTCCTGCGAGCCTCGAACGGTCTCGGCAAGCTCCTGCGCGATCGGTTCGGGCAACGGGGTATCCGCCGTCGCGGAGCTCGCGAGATACATGGGGATGCGGCCGGTGGTCGTAGCCCCGGAGCCAGGCGCGGCGATCACCTCGAGCGCGCCGTCCAGCGCGTCGACCCGGTCCGCCATGTTCTGCAGACCCGCGCCGCTCCAGGCGCCGGCGGGATCGAAGCCCTGCCCGTCATCGGAGACGCGAAACGCCAGTGTTCCGTCCTCCTCGCGCAGCGCGATGACGGCTTCGTGGGCTTCGGCGTACTTGGTGATGTTCTGCAGCGCCTCCAGGCAGCAGAAGTACACCGCCGCCTCGACGTCCTGGGAGTACCGGCCGATGCCTTCGGCCTCGACGGCGACGGCCAACGGGGTCTTGCGGGCCTGGGCCCGCAGCGCCGCCGGGAGCCCCTCGGCGGCGAGCAGAGGAGGGTAGATCCCGCGCGCCAGATCCCGGAGCGTGTCGATCGCCTCGCCGGTGTCCACAGCCAGCTGGTGGAGGATCTCGGCGACCGGCTTGCCCTGCTCGGCCATCTTCTCCGCCAGCGCGAGCCGGACCTTGAGCGAGACCAGTTGCTGCTGCGCGCCGTCGTGCAGGTTGCGCTCGAGACGCCGGCGGGCTTCGTCCTGGGCGGCCAGGAGCCGCTGCCGGGATGCGCGCAGGTCCTTCAGGCGGTCGAGCAGTTCGGCCGTGAGGCGCACGTTGCGCAGGACCAGGCCCGCCTGCGCGGCCAGGTCGGCGATGACCTTCTCCTCGTTCGGGTCGAGCGGCTCGTTGACCGGCTTCGTCACCGCCAGCGCCCCGAGCAGCTCGCCGTCGTGCAGCACGGGGACGGCGACAGTGCCGTGCCCGAGAGGCGGCAGCCCCTCGCCGCTCAGGGCAATGGCTGAGGGCGGGTCCTCGACGCGATCCTGCGGCCAGGAGGCGGCAGGACGAAGCTCGTCACCGACCGCCAGCCACACCTTCACGCTGCGCGCCGCCGTTCCCTCGGCGAGGATCCGCGCCAGGCGGGAGAGCTTCTCCTCGGTGGCGACCGTGTCGCCCATGCCCTTCGAGAACGTCGAGAGCGCCTCGTAGGGGGTCGTGCGACGGCCGTACACGAGGCGGTTCGCCAGATGCTGCACGCGCTCCTTCACCGGCTGGAAGGCGACCGCCACGATGCCGGTCGCGACGATCGCCAGCAGGACGTTGTCGCTCTGCGTACCGATCGCCTGGCCGATACCGACGACCACGCCCACGTACACCACGCTGATGAAGCCGGCGAGGGCCCCGTAGACGAGGGTTCGCCTGATCAGGCGGTCGACGTCCCACAGCCGGAACTTGAGGATGCCGACGAGCAGGGCCACCGGAATGATCGCGAAGATCGGCTGGAAGACCCGGAAGAGCTCCACTGGGATGATCTCGATGCCCCGGCCCTCGAAGGCGGTGAAAGCCGACTCGGTGAGTCCGCCGGCGACGACGATGACGCTGAGCAGGAACGCCGGGATCAGCGCCCAGAAGACCAGCCTGGCCTGCTGCCGCTCCACCGCCGTCGGCGACCGGCCGTAGCGGTAGGCCTGAGCGCCCAGCCCGATGACGGGTGTGAGGATCCCGAACACCATGACGAGCACGAGGGTTCGCGACGTGCCCTCGATCCGCAGCGCCAGCACGGTGATGGCGATCAGGACCGGCACGTAGAGGACGAGCGGTGCGGGCCACCGCCAGCGGGGTACGAGGCGGCTGTCCGGAAACAGCAGCAGCGCCAGCCCGTACGACCCGGCTGCAATCAGGTGGAACAGGTCGTGGGCGACATCGTCGAACAGGGTCGGCACCATGGCCTCGTAGACCCCGTAGGCCTGGACGTTGAAGATCGCCGCGGTCCCCACCATCCCGGCGGCCAGCAGCCGAGCCGTCCAGTCCCGCGGGCGCAGGCGGATCAGCAGCGCGGCGAGCGCCAGGTTGAACAGGCTGAATCCATAGTCGATCGCCAGCCCCAGCGGCGGCTGCGGCCGGTGGGCGGCGTCGGCGATCGCCTCGGCGGTGCGGCCGAACAGATCCCGGGAGAAGCCCCAGAGGTGCAGGGTGTCGTGCAGCCCGGTGGGCAGGGCCAGCGCCGCCAGCACGCCGGCGGCGAGAGCCGCCAGGCTGTACAGCGGGTAGATGCCGAAGGCTGCGGCGAACAGCCGGTTCCAGGCCGGCGTCCGCGGCGCGGGCGGGGCCGGGGGCGCAGGGGTGCCCCCGGCAGCTCCGGCGTCCGTTCTCGGGTCCGTCATCAGCTCGCCCCGCTACTCGACCACGACGGCGCCCACCATCTGCGGATGGATGAGGCAGGCATACGAGTACGTGCCGGGCCTGGTGAACGTGATGCGGTACGTACCGTCCCAGAACGTGCCCGAGGAGATGAACTCCTCGCCGTCCCAGTCGCCGGCGTCGACCTCCGGAGGCGGCGGCGGACCCTCGCCCTCCGGCGGCGGACCCTCGCCCTCCGGCGGCGGACCCTCGCCCTCCGGCGGCGGACCCTCGCCCTCCGGCGGCGGACCCTCGCCCTCCGGCGGCGGACCCTCGCCCTCCGGCGGCGGACCCTC
>WHTC01000378.1 GCA_009379795.1 Nitriliruptorales bacterium
CGGGGTGCTGCCGTCGACCGGAGGACCATGAGGCGTCAGATCGAGCGCATTCGCTCGTCCCAGCGCTCTCGCCAGCGCTGCTGGATCCGGTTTGCGCCCTCACTGCCCTCCAGTTGTGCCAGGAAGCCGCGCACCAGGGCGGCGGCCGCCTCAGCGCGTTCCTCACGGCCCCGCAGGCGGATCAGGCACTCGCTGCCCGGATAGGAGCCGAGGAGCACGTCCGGAAAGTCACGCACGATCTCGTCCAGGACGGGGTTCAGCGCGGATTCGGGGTAGCTGTGCGAGATCTCCACGACATGCAGGGGGATGCCCCGGCCCTCAAGGAAGGTCGGCTCGACCCCCTGGATCATGATCCGGCGCAACTCCGCGGGCACGCCGGGCAACACGACGATGCTGGCCCCCCCGGCGTCGGCCGCGCCGCCGCCCACGTTCACCGCGACCCCCGGAGCGACCCCGTCGGCGCCCGGCAGCACAAAGGCCTCGTGGGGCACCCGTGCCATCTTGCGCATCGAGCGATCGTGGCTGGCCGACACCCTCATGCCCTGCGCCGCCGTCCAGACCAGCGTCTCGGTGATGCGCGCGTCGATCGACGGTTCCACGCGCATCTGCATGCCGAGTTCGGCCGCCACCGCTGCCAGCGTCAGATCGTCGGGGGTGGACCCGATCCCGCCGGAGGTGATCACGACCCGTGGCCGCGGGCGG
This sequence comes from Nitriliruptorales bacterium, assembly GCA_009379795.1. Classification (GTDB taxonomy): domain Bacteria; phylum Actinomycetota; class Nitriliruptoria; order Euzebyales; family Egibacteraceae; genus WHTC01. The sequence goes on from WHTC01000378.1 coordinate 703, forward strand.
TCCAGTTCGATGCGCAGCGCCTCGCCGATGGCCTCGAGTTGATCGGGGACCGTGGCCACGCGATCCAGCGGCACCCCGAGCGTCGCCAGACGCTGAGCGATCCACCCGGAGTTGGTGTCCTGCACAAAGCCGCTGAGGATCTCGTCGCCGATCACCACAACGGAGACGCGCAGCCGCCCCTGCTCGGACGGGAACAGGGCTCCGCACATGGCCGCCAGCATAGCCAGTGGGCCGTCGCGGGAGGCCGCTGGTGGTTGAGCACGTCTGCATCCCGGCCCGATGCCCGGAAGGGCGCTGCGCCGCCCCCCGGTCACTCGCTCCAGTGGGGTCAGTCGCTCGCGGCGCCCGGCACCGTAGGATCGCCTCCAGGCGCGGCGCCTCCCCGCCCGCCGGCTGCGCCCCTATCCCCGTGGCGGGACGCGGGTCGGGCACCAACCGAACGCGGGGCAGGCACCCGAAGCGAGCAGACGAGGAGCCATGTACACCGATCCCGAGGAAGCCCGTTCCGATCTGTTCCTCGCCGGGGCGGTGTACCTGTTCGGTCCGGTGCTGCTGCGCTTCGCCAACCCGCTGTTCGGCCTGGGGATCCTCGGTCAGTTGCTGACTGTCGTCACCCCGCTGCTGGTCACCGCGATGGTACCGATCCTGCTGGCGCGGTACCGGGGCAACCCAGGCAGCCACTTCGGCCTCGGCGGCCAGCGCTTTGCCGGTCTGCAGTGGGGACTGCTGCTCGCGCTGCCGATCGTCGGCGCTCTGGCCGTCGCGCTGGCCCTGCAGGGGGTGCTCGCGCCGGGCACTCTGCCCGCGCTGGTGCTGGCGGGGGGCTCCCTCGCGGCGTTCGCGGCCAACGTCGCCGGGTGGGTCGGGCTGGGGGTGCTGGCGGTGTTCGCCACGGTCAAGGCGCGTGATGCGTTCCGGTCAGACCTGCGCTCCACCACGGACGGGGTGAACGAGGTCGGCCGTGTCCTGGGGATCGCCGGAGGCGTGGCCGCGCTCCTGCTGGTCGCCACCCAGGGGTTGGAGGCGATCGTGCTCCTGCTTCCGCTCGGGGTCGCGGGGTCGGTCGCGCTGCTGCTGCGGCGGATCAGCGGGGCAGGCACGAGCACCCGGGCGACGCTGATCGCGCCGGTCGTGCTGCTGGCGATCGGGCCGTTCAACCCGTTCGCGCTGTTCTTCAGCGCGGGGCGCTTCGTGTTCTCGGTGTGGGCGGCGGCCATCGTCGGTGCGTTCGCGCTGATCGTGGCCGGCAGCCTCGAGCGCCAGCGCACCGCTTGGCCGACCGTCGCGCTCACCGGTTGCCTCGCCCTGTTCGTCCCGGTCAGCTTCATCCTCATCCGGCTGCCCTGATCGCTCCGCCC
>WHTC01000122.1 GCA_009379795.1 Nitriliruptorales bacterium
ACAGCTCGACCCTGCTCACCGTCCACGGCGCCACGAGTCCCAACAGGTGGCGGTACAGCTCGACATCGCGCATGCCCGGATCGTGCGGTCACCGAGGCTCCAGACCGGGGAGGCGCGCCCACGGAAAATCCGGAAGCGCCATTTGATAGAGGAGGCCGGCGGTGGCTGAGGGCGGCGATCATGACCGGACGGCTACGCTCAGCCGCCGGGTGCAGGCCCTGGAGGGGCTGCTCTCCGAGCGGGGTCTCGTCGGCGAGGGCGAACTCGACGACCTGATCGAGCGCCTGCTGGCCCGCACCGGCACGACGCAGGGCGCCCGGGTCGTCGCAAGGGCCTGGGTCGACCCCGGCTTCAAGGCTCGTCTGCTGGACGATGCCAACGAGGCCATCGCCGAACTGGGCCTCGACATGGGCGCCGGCCCGTCGGTCCAGAAACTGGTGGTGGTCGAGAACACCGAGCAGGTGCACAACGTGATCGTCTGCACCCTGTGCTCGTGCTACCCGATCGGCCTGCTCGGCCCGCCCCCGACCTGGTACAAGGATTTGGCCTACCGCTCCCGCGTGGTGCGCGATCCCAGAGGGGTCCTGAGCGAGTTCGGGCTCGGACTGCCCGATGACGTTGGCATCCGCGTCTGGGACGCCAGTTCCGAGTTGCGCTACCTGGTCCTCCCGCGCCGGCCCGAGGGCACCGCCGGGTTGTCCGAGACCGAACTGGCCGGGCGCATTTCCCGGGACGCGCTGATCGGGACGGCGATCGTCGGGTAGCGGGGGGCCGCGGATGGCGGACGGTAGGGTGCGGTGCATGGTGCCACCCGTCGACACCGCTGAGTTCCGCCGTATCGCCGGGCGGTTCGCCACCGGCGTCACCGTGGTCACCACCGGTGTCGAGGGGACCATCCACGGGATGACGGCCAACGCGTTCGCTTCGTTGTCGCTGGATCCGCTCCTGGTGCTGGTCTGCGTGGACCTCGACGCGGGTCTGCATGAACTGCTGCCCCACTCGCGCACGTTCGCGGTCAACGTGCTTGCGGAGGGCCAGGAGGACCTGTCCCGCTGGTTCTCCTCGAAGCGGCGACCGGAGGGCTACAGCCAGTTCGACGGGGTCGTCTGGGTGCCCTCCCCGGTCACCGGGTCGCCGCTGCTGGACGGCGCGCTGGCGTACCTGGACTGTGAGGTGGCTGACATCCTCAAGGGGGGCGACCACTCGATCTTCCTTGGTGCGGTCCGCGACCTCGGGGAGCTGGGCGGCAAGGCTCCGCTGCTGTGGTACGAAAGCGGCTACCACCGACTGCCGGAGGACTGAGCGATGAGCGAGGCGGCCACAGCAGGATGGGCAAGGCTCGGGTTCGACCCGGAAGACCCCACCTTCGTGGCCGGCCCTTACCCTACGGGGCGTTGCGGGACCATGCGCCGGTCTGCTGGCACCAGCCCAGCGGGCTGTGGCTGGTATCCCGGCACAGGGACGTGGCCGCGCTGCTGGCACGGTTCGGCGTTCTGGAACTGGCCGAAGAGTGTGCAGAAAGGCACACGTGTGCGACAGCGTGCGCGGGTGCACGAATCTGCACACGTAAGCCGGCTGACAGCGGGGAGCCGAGGTCCGTGGCTTTGGCAGCCTCGCTACTCGGTGCCGAACAGGCGGTCGCCGAAGTCGCCAAGGCCCGGGACGATGAAGCCGACGTCGTTGAGGCTTTCGTCGAGGCTGGCGGTGATGATGCGCACGTCCGGGTGCTCGGCGGTCAGGCGCGCGACACCCTCGGGGGCGGCGACCACGCAGACCAGGCGCACGTCGGTGGCGCCCCGCTCCTTCAGCAGGGCCGCCGCGAACGCCGCGGAGCCGCCCGTGGCCAGCATCGGATCGAGCAGCAGCACGGTGGACCCCTGCAGTGCCGGGACCTTCAGGTAGTAGGAGGTCGGCTGCAACGTGCCCTCGTCGCGCTCCAGGCCGGCGTAGCCCACGCGCACGTCGGGCAGCAGGTCGGTGACCGCCTCCAGCAGCCCCAGGCCGGCCCGGAGGATCGGCACCGCCACGACCTTGCCGTCCAGCAACCGCACGTCCGTCTGCGTGAGCGGCGTCATGACCGTCGAGGCTCGCGTGGGCAGGTCGCGGGTAGCCTCCAGCACGAGCACCGTGGCCAACCGGCCCGCCAGGAACCGGAAACGCTCCGGTTCGGTCCGCTTGTCCCTCAGGCCGGCCAGCAGGTGACCGGCCAGCGGGTGGTCGACGATGGTCAGCTTGTCCGAGCGGATGGTCACTCCTTGCGGTAGGGCTTGCCGACCGCGGCCGGCGCGATGGCCCGGCCACCGAAGCCCGCCAGGGCGACGATCACCAGCAGGTAGGGGAACATCTGGATGAACTCCTGGGGGATGAGATCCTGCGTCCCGCGGAACACGATTGCCTGCGCGAACCCGAACAGCAGTGCCGCGCCGAACGCACCGATCGGGTTCCACCGGCCGAAGATCAGCGCGGCCAGCGCGATGAAGCCCCGGCCCAGGGTCATGTTCTCGGAGAACGCCGACAGCAGGCTCATCGAAAGGTACGCCCCGCCCAGGGCGCTGAGCACCCCCGACAGCCCCACGCCGAGGTAGCGCATCCGTGGCACGCTCACTCCCGCGGTGTCCACCGCTTCGGGCACCTCGCCGGTCGCGCGCAACCGCAGCCCGAATCTGGAGCGGTAGACCGCCAGGGAGCAGACCGGCACCAGGACGTAGAGCAGGTAGACGAGCAGCGACTGGTTGAACAGCGCCGGTCCGATGACCGGGATGTCGCTCAGCAGCGGGACCGCCACGGGGCGGAAGCTGTTCACCCGCGGCGTGGTCCCTCCCGCCCCGAAGATCTCCACCATCAAGAAGCCGGTGCCTCCCAGCGCCAGCAGGTTGATTGCGGCGCCAGAGATGATCTGGTCGGCCTCGAAGGTGATCGTGGCCACGGCGTGGATCAGGGCGAAGGCCAGACCCGCGCCCACGGCGGCCAGCAGCCCGACCCAGGCGCTGCCCGACGCGTAGGAGCCGACCACCCCGGCGAATGCCGAGATCAGCATCAGACCCTCCAGACCGATGTTGATCACGCCCGAGCGCTCGCTGAACATGCCGCCGAGTGCGGCGAAGGCCAGCGGCGTGGTGTTGCGGATGGTGGAGGCGAGAATCGGCCCGAGGTCAGCCAGGGGGTCCATCAGCTCGCAAGCCCCTTCTCCAACTTGGTGCCGGCGGCCAGCGACCGGGCGCGGCGCCCGAGGATCAGTTCCACAAGCTTGGTGGCGGTGACGAACAGGAGCACGATCGCCAGCAGCACGTCGGCCAGGTCCAGCGGCACCCCCGCGGAGAACTGCATCTCCTGCGCGCCGGCCGCCAGCCCGCCGAAGAACAGCGCGCCGATCACCACCCCGACCGGATGGTTGCGGCCCAGCAACGCCACACCGATCCCGGTGAAGCCCAGCCCGGTGACGAACGGGACACTCACCCTGCCGTAGACGCCGAGTACCTCCAGGCCGCCGCCGAGCCCCGCGAACAGCCCACCAACGGCGATCGCCAGGAACCCATTGGCTCCGAGCGGGATGCCGGCGTAGCGCGCGGCCTCGGGGCCGAGTCCCACCGCACGGATCGCGAACCCGCGAGTCGTCCGCCAGATCAGCAGATAGGCGGCCAGGGCGGCGACCAGCGCGAGCGCGAAGCCCCAGTGCGCCCGGCCGAGACCGGCCCCGAACTGGGCCAGCCGGTACTCCGGTCCGATCATGTCGGTGCCGGGGATCTGCCCCTCGCCCGACAGCGGGTTCTGCGCCAGGTAATAGACCAGGTTGATCGCGACGAAGTTCAGCATGATCGTCACGATCACCTCGTGGGCGCCGAGGCTCTTGAGCGCCCCGGGAATACCGCCCCAGATCAAGCCGCCAAGGGTGGCGGCGACGACTGCGGCGATGATCACCAGCGGAGCGGGGCCGGGCATCAGCAGCGCGACTGCCGCGGCGGCGATCGCGCCGATGAACAACTGACCCTCACCACCGATGTTGAACAGCCCTGCCCGGAACGGCACCGCGACGGCGAGCCCGGTGAGCAGCAGGGGCGTGGCGTTCAGCAGGGTCCTGCCCCAGGCGCTCATCGAGCCGAAGCCTCCGCGCAGCAGCGCACGGTAGGCCTCCAGCGGGTTCTGACCGCTCAGCAGGATGACGACCGCGCCGATGCTGAAGGCGAGGATGGTGGCGATCACCGGGAAGGCCAGCGCCTGCAGGGTGGTGACGGCCCGCATCAGCATGAGCCGGCCGAGCGAGCGCGTCTCCGCGCGCGGTCGGGTGTCCACCGTCATGATCGCCCGACCCCGGTCAGGCCGTCGCGGCCCGCCATCCACAGGCCGAGTTGCTCATCGGTGGCCTCGGCCGCGTTGACCTCCCCGACGAAGCGGCCGTCACAGATCACCACGATGCGGTCGGCCAGCGCGTGGATCTCGTCCAGTTCCAGGGAGATCAGCAGGATGGCGGCACCCTGGGCGCGCTGCTCCAGCAGTTGGCGGTGGATGAACTCGATCGCGCCGACGTCTACCCCTCTCGTCGGCTGGGCCGCGACAAGCACCCCGGGCTCCTCGGCCAGTTCGCGGGCGCAGACGGCCTTCTGCTGGTTCCCACCGGACAGTGAGCGGGCGGCAGCGTCAGCGTCCGGAGGCCGTACGTCAAACGCTTTGAGCTCCCGGGTCGCGACGCGGCGCATGACTGTGCGGCGCAGCCAGCCGCGGACGGAGAACGGCTCCTCGCTGTAGCGCTTGACGGTCATGTTCTCAGCGAGCGTGAACTCGGCGATCAGACCCTTGGCCGATCGGTCCTCGGGGATGTAGGCCAGGCCGCGCCGGCGCCGGGCCACCGCACTCTGGCCGGTCACGTCGACCCCGTCGATCGTCACCGTGCCCTCGCGTGCTCGGCGTGTGCCTGCGAGAGCCTCGGCGAGCTCCACCTGCCCGTTGCCGTCCACCCCGGCCACGGCCAGGATCTCCCCGCCACGTACCGTCAGGTCCACGCCATGCACCGCCGCGCCGTGGGGGCCGTCGACCACCAGACCGCGGGCTTCCAGGCGCACATGCCCGGGCGGACCGGCCGCCGGCCGCGCTCCCAGGCCGACCTCCCGTCCCACCATCAGACGCGCGAGTTCGGCCTCGCTGGTGGCGACCTTGTCCAGTGTCTGCACGACCTTGCCGTCGCGGATGACGGTGATGCGGTCTGCGGTGCGCAGCAGTTCGCCGAGCTTGTGGGTGATGAGGATGATCGACAGTCCCTGCTGGACGAACTCGTCCAGGACGGCGAACAGGTCCTCGGTCTCCTGGGGGGTGAGCACCGCGGTCGGCTCGTCCAGGATCAGGATGCGCGCGTCGCGGTAGAGCGCCTTGAGGATTTCTACGCGCTGCTGCACGCCGACCGAGAGGTCCCCGACTCTGGCGGTGGGATCGACCTGCAGGCCGTAGCGTTGCGCCAGATCTCGCACGGCCCCCTCCGCCGCGCGCCGATCCAGGCGCGGGCCGCGGTGGGGCTCCGCGCCGAGCACGACGTTCTCGGCCACAGTCAAGGTCGGCACGAGCATGAAATTCTGGTGCACCATGCCGATGCCCCGGTCGACCGCGTCTCTCGGCGTGGCGATGGTCACGGGGTCCCCGTCGAGCAGGATCTCGCCGGAGTCGGCGTGGTACAGGCCGTATAGGATCTTCACCAGCGTGGACTTGCCCGCGCCGTTCTCCCCGAGCAGGCCGTGGACCTCGCCGCGGCGGAGGGTGAGAGCGATGCGGTCATTGGCGACGTTGGCGCCGAACGCCTTGGTCACGTCCCGCATCTGGAGCACCACGGGGGTGTCGGGGACGGCGTGTTCGCCCCCCCCGCCGTCCCAGCTGCGCGCTCCCTGTTCGGCCATCAGGAAGGCTCGCTGGGAACCTCGATCTCACCGCTGGTGATGCCCGTGCGCGCCTCGTCCACCGCCGATGTGACCTCCTCGGGCACCAGAGCCTCGAGCTCGCCGAACGACGCCAGGTCCACGCCCTCGTCCTCCAGGCCGTAGGTCGTCAGCGTACCGGCGGGGAACTCGCCGTTCACCGAGTCCTCCACCGCCTGGAACACCCCGTTGTCCACACGCTTCAGCATCGACGTCAGGATCGGCGCGTCCGGCACGATCGTCGCCTGGTCGCTGTCGACACCGATTGCGAAGAAGTTGCGGTCGATCGCGGCCTCGAACAGCCCGGCGCCGGTGGCCCCGGAGGCGTGGTAGATGACGTCCGCGCCGCTGTCGTTCATCGACAGGGAGATCTCCTGACCGGCTGCCGGGTCCTCGAATGCGGTCGGGGTGGTGCCGGCGTACTGTACGAGGATCTCGCAGTCGGGGCAGACCGATTCCACGCCGGCCTCGTACCCGGCCTGGAACTTCTGGATCAGCGGCCCTTCCAGACCGCCGAGGAAGCCCACGACCTGGTCGTCAGGGTTGGTGTACTCGGTGTCCTCGGAGGTCATCAGCCCTGCGACGACGCCTGCCAGGTAGCTGCCCTGGTGCTCCTCGAAGGTCAGGCTGGCGACGTTGCCCTCCTCGACCACCGAGTCGATGATCGCGAACTCGGTGTCGGGGAACTGCGGCGCCACCTCGGCCACCGCGTCGGTCATCAGGAAGCCCACGGCGAAGATCGGCGAGAAGCCGTTCTCGGCCAACTGGGTCAGGTTGCCGACGTAGTCGGTCGGCGAGGCCGACTCCAGCACACTGATTTCGACGCCGAGTTCCGTCTCGGCGCGCTCGAGACCGGCGAATGCCGAGTCGTTGAAGCTCTGGTCACCCAGGCCACCGACGTCGGTCACCATCGCCGCGCGGACATCCGCGCCATCGGCGGCCGCGTCCTCTTCGGTGTCCGTCTCCTGGGCGGGTTCTTCGGTGGTCTCCTCGGTGGTCTCGGTGTCGTCCGTGTCTTCCTCGGGCGCGTCGCCCCCGTTGCAGGCGGCGGCAACCAGCGCCAGCAGCAGCAGCGCGAGCAGGCCCTTCCAAGATCGCATGGGACCGATCCTCTCTCTGTTATCGCAACGCATTTTTTCCGGCCGGCTCCCGCCGGAGGGAGGCTTCGCCTGGCCGGACGATGGTGCGCAAGGCGCATCGTAATCGGAAACGACCGCGATCGTAGCTGTTCAGCGTCGCGTCACCCGGTGATGGATAGCATGACCGAGACCTTGGAGAGGACGACGCACGTGCGGCGAGCGAAGATCGTGGCCACGCTTGGCCCAGCCCTGGACGACCGTGAGCGACTGCGTGCCGCGCTGGAAGCCGGCATCGATGTGGTGCGCCTGAACTTCTCGCACGGCGACCGCGAGAGCCACCAGCGCAGGCTGGACATGGTCCGGGATCTGGCGGTGCGCCTGGGGCGCAACGTCGGGAGCCTGGCCGATCTGCAGGGCCCGAAGATCCGTCTCGGCATCCTGCCCGATCAGGGCATAGACGTACCGACCGGCTCCGAGGTTACGCTCTATCCCGGCCGGGACGAGCTCGACAGCTATGTGAGCGAGGGTCAGACCGCCCTGCCCGTGGTCTACGAGGCCCTCGCCCGTGACGTGCAACCCGGCGCGCTGGTGCTGATCGACGACGGCTCGATCCGGCTGGTCTGCTCGCGGGTCGAAAACGGCGGCGTGGTGGCGCGGGTGGTCGCCGGGGGCATTGCCAAAAGCAGGAAGGGCGTGAACCTGCCCGGTGTCGAAGTGTCCGCTCCCAGCCTGACCGACAAGGACACCGCAGATCTGAAGGTCGCCGTCGAGTTGGGCTGCGACTGGCTGGCGCTGTCGTTCGTGCGCCGCCCCGAAGACATCATCGAGGCCCGCCAGCGCGTGCATGCGCTGGGCGGGGAGAGCCCGATCGTGTCCAAGCTGGAACGGCCGGAGTCGATCCAGGATCTCGAGGCCATCGTCGGGGCCAGCGACGCGGTGATGGTGGCTCGCGGCGACCTCGGCGTGGAGATCGGTCCGGAGCGCGTACCGGCGATCCAGAAGGAGATCATCGACGAGGCCAACGCCGAGGGCCGGCCGGTCATCACCGCGACCGAGATGCTCGAGTCGATGATCAACTCGCCGCGGCCGACGCGCGCAGAGGCCTCGGACGTGGCCAACGCGATCTTCGACGGGACCGACGCGGTGATGCTGTCGGGCGAGACCGCGGCCGGGCGCTACCCGGTCGAGGCGGTGCGCACCATGGCGCGCATCATCGAGGTGGCCGAGTCCTCGCCGCACCTGGTCCACCCGTCCCCGCCGCCGCACTCCGAGGCGACCCTGGGGAGGGTCGTGGCTCAGGCCGCGGTGCAGGTCGCCAAGGACATCAACGCCGTCGCGATCGTGGGCTATTCGATCTCGGGCTCCTCAGTCGAACTGGTCAGCAAGTACCGGCCCACCATGCCGCTGATCGGCCTGACACCCAGGAAGACCACCCTCCGCAGGACCGCCTTGATGTGGGGCACCGAGGCGGCGCTGGTGCCGATGAAGGGGGCGGCGACCGACCTCACCACCGCGGCCGAGCGGATGTTGGTCGACGGCAAGTGGGCCACGCAGGGCGATCGCATCGTGATCGTGAGTGGCCGCCCCGGTGGCCAGGGCGGCACCAACCGGATCACCGTGCACCGCATCGGGGACCCGGTGGGGGATTGATGCGCCTCCTGGTGCTGGGCGCCGACGCCGCGGGGATGACCGCGGCGTCCCACGTTCGCCGGGAACTGCCCGCTGCCGAGGTCGTCGCGATCGAGCGAGGACCCTACACCTCGTACTCGATGTGCGGCATCCCGTATTACGTCGGCCAGGAGGTCGACAGGGCCAGCGACCTGGTGGTCCGCACTCCCGAGCAGCACCGGGAGGCCGGCATCACCGTGCACCTGCGCACCGAGGCCCTGGCGATCGACCCTGGCGCGCGGCGGGTCCGGGTCCGCGACCTCCAGTCCGGAGCCGCCCGCGAGGAACCCTACGACGCCCTGCTCTACGCTGTGGGCGCCCACCCGAGCCTGCCCACGGTCGCCGGAGCGGAGGAGTTCGGCAGGGTCGTGCACACCCTCGACGAAGGGGAACGACTGCGCGGCGAACTGGACGCGCTCGAGGGGGACATCAAACGCGTGGTGGTGGTCGGCGCCGGCTACATCGGCATGGAACTGGCCGAGGCGCTGGTGCGGCGGGGCTTCGAAGCGACCCTCCTGGACCGCTCGTCGCAGGTGATGAGGCAACTCGACCCGGAGATGGCGGAGCACGTCGAGCGCATCCTGATCGACTTTGGCGTGGGTGTGCGCCTGGGCGAGGAACTGCGGGAGGTCCGTGGGCACGACGGCCGCTGCTACGAGGTGGTCACCGATCTGGGCATCTATCCGGCGGAAGGGGTGGTCATCGCCGCGGGGTCTCGTCCGAACGTGGACATGGCCGTCGAGGCGGGCTGCGAGCTCGGCACGAGCGGGGCCCTGCTGGTCGATGAGCGCATGCGTACCAGCGTCGACGGCATCTGGGCGGCTGGCGACTGTGTGGAGAGCGTCAACCTGGTGCACGGCGGGCGGCGCAACGTGCAACTGGGAACCCATGCCAACAAGCAGGGCCGGGTCGCCGGCATCGACCTGGTGTCCATGCTGAGCGGCCACGGCCCCGGCGAGGCCACCTTCCCGGGCCATGTGGGCACGGCGATCACCAAGGTCTGTGAGTGGGAGATCGCCCGCACCGGCCTGCAGGAGGCGGAGGTGCAACAGGCGGGCATCGACTACGCCGCGATCGCCTTCACCGGCACCGCCAAGGCCGGCTACCTGCCCGACGCCGGGACGGTGCACGTGAAGATGCTGGCCGAGGCCGGCACCGGGCGGATGCTCGGCGCGCAGTTCGTCGGCAACACCAACGTCGGCAAGCGCATCGACGTCGCCGCCACCTGGTGCCAGCTCGGCGTGACCGTCCAGCAGGCCCAGTTCCTGGACCTGTCCTACGCACCGCCCTTCGGCGGCGTCTGGGACCTGCTGCAGGTCGGCGCCCGCAAACTCACCCGCAAACTCGGCCTGTCCCCGGCCCTGTAGCGCCTTGCG
>WHTC01000334.1 GCA_009379795.1 Nitriliruptorales bacterium
GATGCTCGGTTCATGGTGTCGGCGGCGAGCGTGTATCCGAATCTCAGCTTCGTGCACAACTGGCCGGTAGTAAACGAGGAGGGGCTCGTCGTCCCGTTCATCTCCATCCGGCAGTGGCAGCCGGTGGGGCCCGGCGAGTGCGAGGTCTACTCCTGGTTCGCCGTCGACAAGCTCGCTCCGGACTGGTTCAAGGAGGTCTCGTACAAGGCCTACCTCATGTCCTTCGGCTCGTCGGGCATGTTCGAGCAGGACGACGTCGAGAACTGGGTCTCGATCACGCAGGTCGCCCGCGGGCGGATGGCCCGCAGGCTGCGGCTGCACAGCGCCATGGGGCTCGACACCGAGGGTGGGCTCCTGCATGACCCGCTCGATGACTGGCCGGGTCCGGGACGCGCGTTCCAGGGCTTCGGCGAGTACAACCAGCGTGCCCTGCTCAACCTCTGGGGTCGCGATATGAGCGCGCCCCACGGAGGGCCTCCCCGATGACCGCAGGCTCGCAGACCACGCCGGCGTCCGCCGGCGCGCTCGTGCCCTTCAGTGACGATCTGCACCACGAGGTCCACCAGTTCCTGGTCGAGGAGGCGGCGATCCTGGACGAACGCCGCTACGAGGACTGGCTGGCGCTGCTGACCGGCGACGTCGTGTACCGCATGCCGGTGCGCGTCACGACGCCCGGCGAGCTCGGCGACACCGTGCTCGCGGACATGGACCATTTCCACGAGGACCGCTACTCCTTGGGCAAGCGGGTCGAGCGGCTCTACACCGAGCATGCGTGGACGGAGGACCCGCCTTCGCGCGTTCGGCACTTCGTGACCAACGTGCGCACGTTCCGGGTGGAGGATCGGGACGACGAGGTCATCGCGAAGACCTACATCCTGCTGTTCCGCAGTCGTGGTGACGTCCGGGAGGCGGAGTTCGTGGCGGCCGAGCGCACGGACCGCCTCCGCCGTGATGGTGACTCGTGGAAGATCGCGAGACGCGACATCCTCGTGGACGAGTCCGTCCTGCGCACTCAGAACCTTGCCATCTTCCTGTAGGAGCATCGCATGGACGCGCGACGCGACGACGACGAGCCCGAGCTGCGCCTCGGCAACGAGTTCGCTGAGGTCGTGGTCAAGAAGGTCCGCACCCGCAACGGTGTGAGACTGGCGATCCAGGCGCCCAGGCTCGGACGGCAGGTCAGGCTCTGCCCGCTGGAACTCGAGGCCTTGACCTGGCAGACGTCTGAGGTGTTCTCCGGATTCCTCGCGACCCCCTTCGGCCCCGAGCTCGAGGCCGAGGAGGACTGAGGATGGGGATGCTGGACGGCAAGGTCGCGCTCCTCGTGGGCGGCGGTGCCGGGATCGGCCGCGCGGTTGTCGATGCGTTTCGTGACGAAGGCGCCCGCGTGATGGTGCTCGATGTGGACGAGACCAAGTGCAAGGCGCTGTCGGGTCTCGGCGAGGACCTGCGAGCCGTCCCGGGCGATGCGACGTCGCTCGCGGACAACCGGCGGGCGGTCGAGGCGGCGCTGGAGGCCTTCGGCAGGCTTGACGTGCTGGCGACGTTCGTCGGGGTCTTCGACTACTACACCCATCTCGTCGACCTGCCTGACGACGCGATCGAGGCGGCGTTCGACGAGATCTTCAGGACCAACGTGCTCAGCTGCCTGCTGAGCGTGAAAGCCGCGGCCGAGCCGCTGCGCGAACGTGGTGGCTCCATCGTGCTCACCCTGTCGACGTCCAGCTTCTACCCGGGTCGCGGTGGGGTCCTGTACGTGGCGACCAAGTTCGCCGGCCGCGGACTCGTCACCGAACTGGCGCACGAACTCGCTCCAAGCATCCGCGTCAACGGGGTCGCTCCTGGCGGCACCCTGGGGACGGAACTCCGCGGTCTGCGCGCGCTCGGCATGCAGGGGCGGACGCTCGGGACCACTCCCGGCCGTGCGGAGGAGCTCGCAAGCCGCACGCCCCTGCGCATCGCGCTCGACGGGAGCGGCCACGCCGGCGCGTACGTGTTCCTCGCCTCCGACCGGTCTCGGGGCACCACAGGGACGATCGTTCACTCCGACGGAGGAATCGGCGTCCGGGGATAACGCCCTCCGGGACCGATGGCCTCGCAGGTGGCATGCTCACAAGGAGATGATGAAGCGCCCGGGCGGAAAGGGAGCCGACATGGTGGCGCGGATCAACGGCCGGACGACAACCTGTTTGGTGCTGGCGCTGACGCTCGCCGCCGTGGGCTGCGGCAACGATGACGGCGACGTGGAGGAACCGGCCGCGACACCCACCCCAACCGCCCCGGCGGCGCCAGACGAGGAGCCCAGCCCCTCACCGGAGCCGGAGGCGGAGGGCGAGGCGGAAGGTGAGATCTACGTGGTGGAGTCCGGCGACACCCTGTCGTCGATCGCGCAGGGCTTCGACACGACGGTCGACGCAATCGTGGAGGCGAACGATCTCGACGACCCTGACCTCATCATCATTGGCGACGAGCTCGTCATCCCGCCCGCCCCGTAAGC
>WHTC01000495.1 GCA_009379795.1 Nitriliruptorales bacterium
GGGGAGGCGCCGCAGCCGGTCGAACGCGGCGAGGAGGTCGGCGGCCCAGGGCCAGTCGTGTTGGATGCGCATGGTCCAGGTGCGACCGGAGCGGACGAGTCGGGCGGGGACGTGCAGCAGTTGGTAGCGCAGCGTGGCGGGTTGCCGGTCGGGCAGATCGAGGTCGAATTCCTCGAAGGATCCGGTTGCTACGGCCACAACGGCAACGACGACGCGGCGTATGAGGCCGCGCTGCTGGCCCGCCACGCCGAGGGCAGGCCCGTCCGCCTGCAGTGGATGCGTGAGGAGGAATTGGGGTGGGCCCCCTACGGTCCGGCGGCGGTGGCCGAGCTGGAGGCGACGCTCGATGCCGACGGCGACATCCTCACCTGGAGCCATGAGCTCTGGTCCTACGGCTCGCGGGGCCGGCCAGGCTACTCGTCGATCGGTCCGGCCTTCTGGGCGGCGTCCCATCTGGCCGAGCCGTTCGAGCGGGAGGCGGCGCATCTGGGGGGCGCGATCCGCAACCTCGACCCGGGCTACACGCTCAAGGAGAAGCGCCTCGTCGCGCACCGGCTGCTGGACCAGCCGGTGCGCACCTCGTCGCTGCGCTCCCTGGGCGCCCACCTCAACGTGTTCGCCATCGAATCGTTCATGGACGAGCTGGCAGCGGCGACGGGCACCGATCCGGTCGCCTTCCGCCTGCGCCACCTTGACGACGTGCGAGGGCGGGAGGTCATTGAGGTCGCGGCCCGCGAGGCCGGCTGGGACGAGGCGCCGGTGGCCGAGGGTCGCGGTCGGGGCATCGGGTACGCCCGATACAAGGGGCAGGCCGGCTACTGCGCGGTCGTGGCCGAGGTGGAGGCGACGTCCCGGCTGCGGGTCGTCGAGCTGACGATCGCGGTCGACGCCGGCTGCGTGATCAACCCCGACGGCCTGGAGAACCAGGTCGCGGGAGGGGCCATTCAATCCACCAGCTGGTCGACGATGGAGCAGGTCCGCTTCTCGACCGAACGGATCCTGAGCGACTCCTGGGACAGCTACCCGATTCTTCAGTTCTCGGACGTCCCTGAGGTGAA
>WHTC01000228.1 GCA_009379795.1 Nitriliruptorales bacterium
GGCCGCGCTGGAGGCCATGGAGCCCTGAAGGGCCCGGCGAGTTGGGCCTACGGGAAGGCTGTGAGGTCCCGGGTCACCCAGCGCTTGCGGGCGGCGAGCGTGTCATTGGTCGCCCCCCGCCTGGGGCGCCGGAAGAGGCCGAGGTCGAGCAGCAAGGGGAACGCGCGCAAGGCCGACTCGAAATCTTCAAGGTCCGGGCGCATCTGCTGGACCTGGGCGATCAGCCGGGTCCAGAAGCTCGTGATGCTGGCCTGATGCCGGGCCCGTTCGCCGTGAAGGCCGGTCAACCGGCGCACGCCCTCGGCGACCGCATCCGCGCCGGTCTCGAGTCCCAGCCGCCGCATCAGCAGCCAGGCCACGTGCAGGTGCTGGCGGTGCCCGAAGCGCTCCCCGGCCGCAACCGCCTGCCGGTAGGCCTCGTCGAATTCGTGTTGAAGGTCGTCTCGCCGCACGTCGTCCTCCTCCGCTGGCAGGCTCCGGGTACGGCTGGAAACAGGCTCGCTGGTCCTGTTCCCATTCCGAGCATGACAGAGACGTCTGCCGGATGAGATCTGTCACGGCGAACGGAAACGAACCGTTGGTAGCGGCATACTCCCGGAGCATTCAGGGTTTTCTCCGACAAGGATCGGAGAAGGGCCCTTGTCTCGCCCGCGCAGGGCTGCTGCTATGCCCTCCAGCGCGCCGTCGAGGCGTGGACCAGCCGGAACAGAAGGGTGAAACGATGGGCCGAAACAGGCATTGGCGGATGGTGGTTGTCCTGACCGTCCTCGCGCTGATCGCGGTGGGATGCGGGGGCCAGGACGATGGCGGGGGTGAGGGGGGCGACGGCGGGGCAACCGCCACAGAGGAGCCGGCGGGCGACGGCGAAGAAGCGGCGACCACCGGGGAAACCGAAAGCATCACCGTTCTGTTGCCGAACCCGTCAGCCGTCAACGTGTTCAACCTCTGCGCTGCGATGGGCGAGGGCTATCTCGCCGAGGAGGGAATCGAGGTCACTGTCGAGGCCGTCGACGGATCCGGCCCGGTGCTGCAGGCGATGGTGGCGGGTCAGGCGGAGATCGGGTTGCCTGGTCCCGGTCCGATACTGAACGCCCGTGCCCGCGGCGAGGAAGTCCGCATGTTCTACAACAGCTTCGCTCAGAGCCTGTTCGGGCTGGTGGCCCCGGACGACTCCGAGATCGAGACGGTCGACGACCTGGAAGGTCATACGATCGGCGTGGGGACTGCGGAGGGCGCCGAGGTGTCCTACGCCCGCGGTATCCTGGCCGACGCGGGCATGGAGGAGGACACCGACTACGAGTTCCTGCCGGTCGGCGATGGCGGCCAGGCCACTGCGGCGTTCCAACGCGGCGATATCGTGGCGTACTCCGCGGCGATCTCGGACATGGCGATCATCGAGGCCCGCGGCCTGCCGCTGCGCGAGATCACCCCGGAGGAGTTCCTGGCGTTCTTCGGCAATGGCTACGCTGCCATGGCCGACTTCATGGAGGAGAACCCCGACCTCATCGAGGGGTTCGCCCAGGCGATGCTCCGCGGCAACGAGTGGGCCCTCGACAACAAGGAGGGCACGCTCGAGCACTGCGCGGAGATCAACCCTGAGGAGGGCGCCGACACGGAGTTGACGGCGGTGCTGTATGACGCGATCACGGCTCGCTCGCAGCCGCTGGGTGAAGAGCCCGTCGGTGCGTTCCCGGTGGAAGGCTGGGAGGCCTGGGAGCAGAACCTGCTTGACTCGGGGGAGCTCGACGAGCCGGTGGACGATCTCAACGCCGCCTACACCAACGAGTTCGTCGAGAGCGGATCGTAGAGGTGGCGGCTGATCGGGCAGGCACGTCCGGCGGCCGGGCGGGGGTCGACCCCCGCCCGGCCGCGCATGACGTGCTTGAGGTCAGGAGCCTGTCCAAGACGTACGCTCGCAACCGAGTCCACGCCCTTGACGCGATCGATCTCCGCATCAAGGAAGGACAGTTCGCCACGGTCATCGGGCCCAGTGGCTGCGGCAAGTCCACACTCCTGAAGATCATGGCCGGGCTCTTCCCACCGAGCGCGGGCGAGGTGCTGCTGACCGGCACCCGCGTCCAGGCGCCACGGCCCGACATCGGGATGATGTTCCAGCAGGCCACGTTGCTTCCCTGGCGGACGGCACTCGACAACGTGCTCCTTCCGATCGAGATCCACAAGGGAACCAAGACCGCGCAGTCGCACCGCGAGATCGCCACCGAGTTGCTGTCCACGGTGGGGCTGTCCGGTTTCACTCAGTCGTATCCCGGCGAGCTTTCCGGCGGCATGGCGCAGCGCGTCGCGATCTGCCGGATGCTCGTGACCGAGCCGTCCGTGCTGCTCCTCGACGAGCCGTTCGGCGCCCTGGACGAGCTCACCCGCGAGCGTATGAACGAAGAGCTGCAGAGGATCTGCAGTGAGCGCAACGCCACGACCTTCATGGTCACCCACTCGATCCCGGAGGCGGTGTTCCTCGGCGACGTGCTGTTCGTGATGTCGTCGCGTCCCGGGCGGATCGCCGAGGTGGTCGAGATCGACCTGCCGCGCCCACGCACGTTTACGGTGACCACCGAGCCGCACTTCGGCGAGATTGTCCGGCACGTGCGTGAGCAGCTCGACTTAGGAGCCCAGCTATGAGCATGCAGACAGCGGAGACGGGCACGCCAGACCTCGACATTCCGGTCGTCTACGAGGAAGAGGAGTCGCTGCTCGACCGCATTCCGCGCCCGTTGGCGATCATCGCGCTGGGGCTGCTGGGCCTCGGCATCTGGCAGCTGCTCGCGGGCTTGGAGCTCGTGTCGAGGATCCTGCTGCCCGGACCCGCAGAGACGTTCGATGAGATCGTGAGCAGCGCGCAGGGGATTCTTTCCTTCGATCACGTCGCCGAGGCGCTGTGGATCACGACCCAGGAGGTGATCCTGGGCTTTCTTGCGGCGGGCGCGTTGGGCTTCGCCCTTGGCGTGATCGTCGGCGAGACGAAGTTCGGCCAGCGCGCGGTCATGCCGTACCTGGTGGGCTTCAACGCCGTGCCGAAGGTCGCCTTCGCGCCGGTGTTCGTGGCGTGGCTCGGCTTCGGCGTCAACTCGAAGATCGTGATGGCGCTGTTCATCGCCTTCTTCCCGGTGATCGTCGACACCGCCGCGGGGTTGGCCGCGGCCGACCGGGACACGGTGATGCTGTTCCGGTCGATGGGCGCTTCTCGCTGGCAGACCCTGCGGAAACTCAAGTTGCCTGCCGCTCTGCCCTTCATCTTCGCCGGATTGAAGACGGCAGCCGTGTTCAGCGTCGTCGGCGCGGTTGTCGGCGAATACCTGGGTGGCGGCAGCGGTCTCGGCGAGCTCGTGCGCCTGTCCGCCCAGCAGTTGCGGATGGACAGGGTATTCGCGCTCATCTTCTACCTGAGCCTCATCGGCCTGGCGCTGTTCGGCCTCGTCGGGTGGATCGAACGCAAAATCGTCTTCTGGCATCGCTCCGACCCCACGGACCTGGCGGCGACCTGACCTTTCAAGGGAGGAAACCCACCGTGAGAATCGCCCGCACCGATGAGGGCCTGGCCGTCGCCCATCCTGAAGGTGGATGGGCGTCGCTGGCCGACCTTGGAATCACCGCCCAGGACACGGCTGAGGTCATCGCGCAGGACGCCGTGATCCGCCGGGCGCTCGACGGCGCGCCTCCGGGGCGTGAGGACGTGACGTTGCGGTGCCCGGTCGTGCGCCCCAGCAAGGTGCTCGCCATCGGGCTCAACTACATGGATCACATCCGGGAGACGAACGCCCCCACCCCGGAGCGTCCCGTGCTGTTCGCCAAGTTCCCCAACAGCCTCAACGACCCTTTCGGTGACGTGGTGATGGGCCCAGCGCTCACCGAGCAGGGCGACTACGAGGTCGAGCTCGCCGTCGTCATCGGCAGCCCCGCCCGCAAGGTCACGCTCGGCGCGGCCCTTGATCACGTGTACGGCTACACCGTCGCCAACGACGTGTCCGCCCGCGATGCGCAGCGCCGGGATGGGCAGCTCGCACGGTCGAAGAGCTTCGACACGTTCTGCCCCATCGGCCCCTGGATCACGACCGCTGACGAGGTGCCCAACCCCCAGACACTGGCCATCCGCGCCTGGGTGAACGGCGAAATCCGCCAGGACTCGTCCACCAAGGAGATGGCGTACAGCGTGGCGGAACTGATCGAGTTCCTCTCCCGGGGGATGACTCTGGAGCCCGGCGACGTCATCCTCACGGGCACACCGCACGGCGTGGGGTTCGCCATGGACCCGCCCCGCTACCTCGCCCCCGGCGATGTCGTGCGCTGCGAGATCGAAGGCCTCGGGGCCATCGAGAACCACGTCATTGGTGCCGAGGCGGGCTGACCGCCATCCGCTGCAGCCAGTCTTCGATGGCACCACAATCCCCTCCGCCGCCCCGCGCCGGTCACCTTCACGTGGAGGCGAATGCCTTTCAGTTGACCGCTCGGCTTCACGTGGAGGTGGGCGGCAGCCGATCGTGAAGGTGAACCCGCACCGGGCGCCCGCTCAGCTTCACGATCCCGCCAACGGGCCGGTACCCTCATGGTGTCCGGCTATCCGCCGGCGCCATCCCCGCCGGGATAGCTCAGCAGGTCAGAGCAGCGCTCTTGTAAAGCGAAGGTCGCGGGTTCGAATCCCGCTCCCGGCTCCACTCCCC
>WHTC01000258.1 GCA_009379795.1 Nitriliruptorales bacterium
CGCCGGCATGGTCCCCCGGCTCGGCTGGTCGCACGCGCACGGCCTGGTGCCAGCAGTGCATGCCCGAGATCGGATCGGGATGCACCCCGAAGGTCATGTTCTGGTGGACACCGACCTGCGTCCACCAGATCCGGAGAGTGTCAGGGTCCTCGCTGGGGAACGGGCCGCCCCCGTCTTGCGGCTGCAGCGACCAGCGCGTCCCGTCACGGCCCAGGCGAACGGCCGAGGTGTTGTGTCGATGGGCCTGCTCATGGCCTTCCAGGCGCCAGCGGCCCATGTGGTGGCTACAGGCGACCACGCCGGGGCGGATGCCCTCGGTCACCCACGCCTTGACCACGAATCGGCCCAGGTCGGTCTCCACGCGCACCAGGTCGCCGGTGCGCAGCCCGAGCGGATCGGCTTGGGCCGGGTGAATCCACAGAGGGTTGGCGTGCGCCAGCTCGTCGAGCCACTTGGAGTTCGCGCTGCGAGTGTGGATCTGCGTCGGGAGCCGGAACGTGGAGATCAACGGCAGTTGGCCGTCCTGGAGGCGCTCGGGGTGGACCTGGCTCTTGATGTAGCCGGGCAGCGCGTGCTCGGGCCAGCCCCACTCGACGAGTGTGCGCGAGTAGAACTCCAGCCGTCCTGATGGGGTCGGGAAGCCACGCAGGACCGTGCCGTCGACCTCGACGCCGACGGGGCGACGGCCGTCGAGGTCCATGGCAGGCGCGCCGGTGGGGGCGAGGTTGACCTTGGCCGGCGCGGGGCTGCGGGTGTACACGCGGCCGTGGTCGTCGATGGTGACATCGTCGGCCAGTTCGTCGGCGGGCACCTGCTGCTGGTGCAGCGGCCCCACGCCCCTGGCGACCTCAAAGCTTCCGTAGCGCCGCATGTAGTCCAGCGGCGTCATGCTCTCGGCCGCTGCCTTGTCCTTCAGGCCTGGCACTGAGTGCTCGAACATCCAGCCGTAGTACTCGTCAACACCCAGCCTGCGTCCGGGGTGCTGCTTGGACTCGAAGTACTGGCGGATCCCCATCGAGCCATCGGGGTCGATGCGCCACGACAGCTCCATCCACAGCTCGTTCTCCTCCCACACCTCGCCGGGGTTGACCTGCCGGGTGTCGGTGATCGTCTCGCCCAGGCGCTCACGCGCGGCCCGCAGCACCGGCTGACGAAACGAGATCCACTGCCCGTCGTACTGCTCGTAGCTGGCGACGTCGTGCCGCTCGGAGGCGTGGCCCATCGGCAGCACGAGGTCGGCGAAGTAGGCGGTCTCGTTCCACGTCGGGGTGAGTGCGACGTGCAACCCGACAAGGTCTTCGTCGGTGAGCGCCTCGATCCAGCTGAACCCGTCGGGGTTGGTCCACACGGGGTTGTACACGCGGGTGAAGTAGGTGTCGATCCTGCCGCGGCCGTCCTTGAGGAAGTGGGGCAGCAGGAACGACATCTCGTTCTGCGCGACCGGGTACTCCAGCGGATAGGTCAGCTCGTTCCACGCCTCCGGGTGCGGCGGAGTGTGGATGGGCTGCGCGACGAACTTGTTCCACGCATTGGGATACGTCCCACCTGGGACCGCGACGGCTCCGAGCAGCGCATTGAGCAGAAACAGCGTCCGTGAGACCTGCCAGCCGCCCTCGTTGCCGGCCGCCGCCGACCGCCAGCTGTGGGTCGACAGCCGCGTGCCGGCCTCCGCGACGATCTCAGCCACGTCGTGCAACGTCGCCGCTGCCACACCCGACTCGGCGGCTGCGAAGTCGAACGTGTAGTCCGCGTACATCGTCTTGAGGTTCTGCTCAAAGCGCTCGAAGGTTGGCTCGACGCCGGGGTGCTCATGGGTGAGGTACTCGTGCCAGTTCCACCAGCGCCGCACGTAGTCGCGGTCATACCGGTTGGTTTGGATCAGGTGGTTGGCGATGGCCAGGCAGATCGCCGGCTCGCTGCCGGGGTACGACGCGAGCCAGTGGGTGGCGTGCGTCGCGGTGTTGGACATGCGCACGTCGAGCACGATCAGCTTGGCGCCGTTGGCCTTGGCCTCGATGATCCGCTGGGCGTGAGGGTTGAAGTAGTGGCCGCTCTCGAGGTGGGCGCTGATCAGGAACATCACCTCGGCGTTGGCGTGGTCTGGGCTCGGGCGGTCGATGCCCATCCAGAACTGGAACCCCGCGCGACCGCCGGACGAGCAGACGTTGGTGTGGGAGTTGTGCCCGTCCACACCCCAGGCAGCCAGCACCCGCTCGGTGAAGCCGTCCTCCCCGGGTCGCCCCACGTGGTACATGATCTCGTTGTGCCGGTCCTCCTGTATGGCGGTGCGCACGCGTGCGGCGACCAGGTCGAGGGCCTCGTCCCAGGAGATGCGCCGCCACTTGCCCTCGCCCCGCGCGCCGACGCGCCTGAGCGGATACAGGATCCGATCCGGGTCGGTGACCTGGTTGATCGTCGCCGGTCCCTTGGCGCAGTTGCGCCCGCGCGACCCCGGCGACTCCGGGTTGCCCTCGAACTTGCGGATCTGCAGCGTGTCGCGGTCGACGTAGGCGAGCAGCCCGCACGCCGACTCGCAGTTGAAGCAGGTCGTGGGCACGAGCAGATAGCGCCTCTCGACACGGCGCGGCCACGCCTTGGAGTCCAGCTCGACCCAGTCGTCCCAGCGCTCCTTCGGGGGGAACATGGCCAGGTGGACGCGCGACGGGCCCGGATAGAAGGTCTCCCCGCGGGCCTCGACCTCCGCGCGGGCGGCGCTGACACGCTCGCTCAGCTGGGACAGGCTCTCGGACACGGCTTCCCCTTCAAGCCAGAGGAACCTGCTGAGCGGCCTGGACGTAGGCGTGCTCGTGCGCCAGCAGCCCCAGCAACCCGAGGACAGCGACGCCAGGGCCCAGCAGCGGCGCGCTCACCGCCAGCGCGGTCAGCGCGACTCCGCACCAGAACAGCGTGCGGAATCGTCCCCCGGTCAGCTCGTGGGCCGCCAACCGCGCGTGTGCGGTGGGGTGGGGCAACGTGAGCTCGCCCATCACCAACAGCAGGTGCAACGCCGAACAGCACGCCAGTACGATCTCGAGCACGTCCACAGCGGAGGGCTCCAACACCGCGGCGACGAGCAACAGCGCGGCCGCGCCGGCGAGTGCCGCCTGGACCACGAAGTGCGGTGGCAGCAGCGGGTTCTGCCACAGGTCGCGCGCCTTCGCCTGGGCGAACAAGCACGCGGTGTAGACGGCGGCCATGACCGCGAGCGGAATCCCCGGCACCACCAGCGCGGTTCGGAGCGCTTCAGCACCGACGAGCACGGCGACGACGTGCAACCCGAGCAGCGCTCCGTAGGCCGCGATGAGAACACCGCCGCGGACCAGCCAGCTCTTCCACTGCGGCCGGGTGAAGATGTAATAGAAGCGGGTCGGATGCTCCAGGTCCCAGACGAGCAGGCCACCCGTGACGGCGAGCAGCGCCAGACCGATCGCGGGAGCCGCCCAGTTCCACAGCGGACTGCCGCCGTCGAGCATTCCCACGCCGACCAGCGCAGCGGCTACCAGATAGGCGCCGGCGGAGATGCTCTTGGTCCAGGTGTACAGACCAACTCGCCAGTCCCACGGCACGCTGTGGCCGACGTCGTAGGACAGGATCGCCGCCGCCGAGCTGTTGCCGGATCCACGCGGCGAGCCCGAATTGATCGAGTGAGGGTCGGGAGGAGCCTGCTGGGCCCAGGCAAAGATGCCACCCTCTGGAAGCTCGGCGGCCAGCGGGTCAAGCGTCGCCTGGTGCGCGCCCGCGTAGTACAGGCTCGGGCGGGTGTCCTTCTCGGGTCGTCGCACCGTGACCGGTTCGCGGCCGACCACCTTGGCGACCTTGGAATCCGTGTCATTGAGATCGCCGACGAGGATCGCCTCGACGGGACAGACCACCGCGCAGGCCGGTTCCAGGCCGACGTC
>WHTC01000070.1 GCA_009379795.1 Nitriliruptorales bacterium
GATGTGGGCGTGTCGCATACTATCGAGGTGCGGGAACTGGTCGGTGACGAGATCCTGGTGATCGACCCGGATGAGGAGAACTTCTTGACGAACCTGTTGCGCTTCGGGCAGCAAGCGATCTACACGGGAACGAACATGATGTTCGACTCTGCAGTTGCGCAGCCGATGAAGGGCTATGTCGACGCGGCCTTGGCGGGGGAGCGGGAAGAGGCTGCCCGGCGGCACCAGGGGATGGAGAAAATCCGGGCGCTGCACCGCCGCTGGGTGTTGCAGCCGTGGCGTGAGGCCGGGCTGTGCCCGCTGGGCGCGATCAAATTCTGGACCGCGCAACTGGGGATGACTGGCGGACCAGTGCCCGCACCCCTGCCGGGGCTGGACAGCGCGGAGCAGGACAGGTTGCGCGCGGAACTGGTCGCGGTCGGCCTGGTCGACGAGGCGGCGGGGCGATGACCGCGCCCAGCCACCCAGGCGATGGCTGGAGCCTGGGGCTGCAGGATGCGGTGTCGGTGGTCATCGGCGCCAGCGAAGGCATCGGAGCGGCGATCGCCGTCGGCCTGGTCAAGGCCGGGGCGCTGGTGATCGCTGCGGGGCGCGACCCCCAGCGCATGGGCGCCACCGTGGAGCAGGCCCAGGCCGCTGGCGGCCAGGTCCACGTGCACCCCGTCGACGTACGCGATCCCGACGCCGTCACCACCTTCAGCCGCGCCGTCCTCCACCAGCACGGCGCCCCACGCGTGCTGGTCAACAGCATGGGCGGGTCGCTGATCAAGGACCTGCTTGACGTCGATGTCGAAGAATGGGACGACCTGCACCACACCCATCTGCGTGGCACCTTCCTGACCTGCACCGCTTTCGCCCCGGCCATGGCGGAACAGGGCTACGGCAAGATCGTCAACCTGAGCTCGACCGCGGCGTACCTGATCAACCCGGGCAGAAGCGTCTACTCGGTCGCCAAAGCCGGGCTGAATCAGCTCACCGCGGCGCTGGCGTTGGAATGGGGACCGCAGGGCATTCGCGTCAACGGCCTCGCCCCCTCGACCACCAGAACCCCAAGGGCGGAGGGCGCCCTGGCCCGCGAACCGGGCCGCGAAGCCTCTCTGGTCGAACGCACCCCCCTGCGACGAATCGCCACCCCCGAAGACATGGTCGGGCCCGCCCTGTTCCTCGCCAGCCCGATGTCCGACTTCGTCACCGGCCACACCCTCCTGGTCGACGGCGGATGGACAATCTCCAGGTAGTCACGCCGCCGCATACCCCTCCACGAGCGTGAGCGTTGCGCCGTCGCCGACCGTGGCCTCGACGATGTCGGCGACGAGCACCTCGCGTTCGCGGCCCACCGCACAGCGCAGCGCCACCTCGACACTGCCCGACTCGGACTGTGTGATGTGGCCGTTGCCGACGACTTCGCGGCCGTCGTCGAACGAGACACGATCCGGGTCGTGGGCGCGGCGAGTGTAGCGGCGCCGGCCGAGGATCAGGCGCGCGGAAGACAGGTTTGCCCGGAACGAGACGCTGGCGAACGAGATGCCCATGCTGCTCGCGACCTGCGCCACCGAGGCCAGAAGCGGCTCGCCTGGTTCCAGGACGACCGTGACCAGGCGACCGATGTGGTGCGTTCGTGATTTCGCCATGACCCAACTCCAGATGACTCGCTGCCGTGACGCCACAGCTATCTCGCCGTGGGCACGAGGCTGATCGCATCGGCCGCGAGCGCCGTGTCGGTGCCCAGACAGCGCGAGAGCCGCCGAATCTCGGCAAGCACTTGCCCGGTCCGCTCGTCCTGGGGCGGCAGGCGGAACGGACGGCCATCGTCGCCGATCCAGACGGGCAAGAGCTCAACGTGCACGACGGCGCCGGAAGACAGGCCGATCCTGGCGATGACGGTCGCGTTGGTCATCGGGCCGAAGAAGTGGGGACGCAGGTCGAAGACGAAGTTTCCGAGGCTGTAGAGGATCGGTGCATCCTTGTACAGCTCGAGGCCTTGCAGGATGTGCGGATGGTGACCGACGACGACATCCGCTCCTGCGTCGATGGCGGCCCGGGCGAGATGGCGCTGCGAAACCGTGGTCTGCCGGCTCTGGCTCAGGCCCCAGTGGAAGAAGGCAACCACCCAGTCGGCTTCATCCCGCGCTCGACGGATCGAGGCCTGCAACTGGGCGACGTCGTCAGGCGACACCCCGTCCGGTCCGTACAAGGGGTCTCGGCGGACCATCGCGATGCCCGGCCGCGTCGCGGTCGCGCCGTAGCCTGGGAACGCCTCACTGGCGAACGACACGAAGCCGACCGTCGCACCGTTGACCTGCCGCAACAGTGGGCACCAGGCAGCTTCCCGATCCTGGCCGGCGCCGGCATGGGCGATGCCGTGCGCGTCAAGCAGCCGCATCGTGTCGACCAGCGCTGCCGGACCGTAGTCCATCGTGTGGTTATTCGCGAGGCTGACCACCTCGAACCCTGCATGGACGTAGCCGGTGACCATCTCCGGGGAGGAGTGCAGTGTCACCAGCTTCGAGTACTGCGGCATACCCTCGTTGGACAGCGGTACTTCGAGGTTGCAGACCCGCACGTCAGCGCGTGCCAGTTCGTCTCTGACGTGCTGGAACGCACACGCCGGGTCGTCGCGTGCCAGGACCACGTCGCCGACCGCGGCCAATACGACGTCGTGTGTCGCCATGAACTCCCTCCTGTGTTCGGAGGCCGACCAGGTATGCGGCTGCGCTCAGCTCCCTGCTCTCCACAGATCGCGATGCAGCCGCGCAAGCAGGGCGTCGTTCCCGCCGGTCGCGTGCAGCATCGTGACCGCGTTGCGGAGGTTGCGTTCGGCCGCCGTCCCTCGCCTGATGCCGTGGCCGCCATGCAGTTCCAGTGAGCGCAGGCTGACGCGGACGACCACCCGGGAACTCAAGACCTTCGCCATGTCACTGAGCGAATCGGCCGCCCCCCGATCATGGTCGCTGGCCCACGCCGCCCGCCAGACCAGGGTCCTTGCGGCCTCCAGTTCCATGGCGAGCTCTGCCAGGCTGTTGCCGATCACCTGGTGCTCGGCGAGGGGCACGCCCCCTTGCACCCGGGACGCTGCCCACTGTCGGCCGGCGTCGAGAGCGGCCCGCCCGATTCCCAGGGTCTTGGCTCCTTCCTTCGCCTTCGAGCTCGGTCCGATCGCCCGCAGGATCGGCGCCGCTCCGTTGACTTCTCCCAGTACCTGGTCGTGGGGGATCGCACAGTCCTCGAAGATCAATTCTGCGTTCTGGTTCAAGCGCAGCCCGAGCTTGTCTTCGATCACCCCCACCCGCAGTCCCGGTGCTTCGCGCGGTACGATGAACATCGAGATGCCCTCGGGCCACGGCACCGAGGCATCCGTTCGAGCAACGACCAGGATGAGTTTCGCAACGTTGCCGCTCGTGATCCAGCGCTTCCGACCGTTCAGGATCCAGTGGCCGCCGTGCCGGATCGCGGTCGTACGCGGTCCCGCATCCAGGCTTGCGGTGTACGGCAAGGCGTTGTCACTCCCCGAATGCTCCTCGGTGATGGCGAGCGCGGTGACGAAGCTTCGATCCTTGATCAGCTCGGTGAGGAACCGCTCCTGCTGGGCTTCGGTACCGAGCTCGGCCAGCATCCGGCCCTCCCGCCATGGGTGCGCGAGTGTCATGCCGAATCCGGCATCGCCGTAGCACAGCTCCTCGAGAACCAGGACCTCGGTGAGTGCATCTGCTCCCGAGCCGCCGTACCGCTCCGGCAGTCCCAGGGTGCGCAGGCCGAGGTCGGAGGCCTCCTCGATCAGCGCCTCCGGGTACGTGCTCGCCGGGTCCTCGAGCCTGTCGAGCCGCTCGGCGGCCGGCCGAATCCGGTTGACGGCGAACTGTTGCGCGACATCGCGCAACTCGAGCTGCCTTGAGTTCAGTCCGAAATCCACCACATATCCAGCGCCGGGGCCGTAGCCTACCGGCAGTCGTTCATCATCATCCGGTGCGCGACCAGCAGGTGTGTGGTGTGGTTGCCGTCGTTGGGGAAGTACACGAGCGCGTCGCGCAGGTGCTTCTGGGCCGGGTGATCCAGCCAGACGCCCCGGCAGCCGCAGACGTGAACCCCCAGGGTCGCGACGTGGAAGACGGACTCGACGGACTGCCAGGTGGCCAGCTCCATGAACATCGGGTCGAAGACCTCGCGGCCCTCCAGCATCGCTGCCAGCCGGTACATCTGGGAACGGATCATCTCGACATGCGCGGCCATCTCGGCCAGCTTCAGCCCGACCGCCTGGTGCGCGATGATGGGCGTGTTGCCCTGTACGCGGTTCTTGGCATGGTCGAGCGCAGTCTCGTACGCCGCCCGGGCGATCCCGAGCTTCATTCCAAGCGAGAGCAGGTCGTTGTCGTGCATGAAGCCGCTGACGTTGGAGATGCCCTTGTTGACCTCCCCGAGCACCTGGCTGTGGGGAACGCGGCAGTTGTCGAAGATCACCTCGGTGTTGTTGACCAGCCTCAGCCCGAGCTTGTCGTGGACCACGCCGCGCCGGAGGCCGGGAGTGTTCCGGCGCACCATGAACACGGTCGTGGCCTCTGGATACTCCTTCGAGGTATCCGTCGTCGCCTGAACGAGCAGGAGCCCGGCCTCGTTTCCGCTCGTGATGCAGTGCTTGCGACCGTTGATCACCCAATCTTCACCGTCGCGTACCGCGGTGGTGTCGAAGTGGAACCCATCCGGCTGCAGCCAGCGATCGGACCCGTGGCCCGGCTCGGTCATGGCGGTTCCGGTGAGGTAACGGTCGTCGGCGAGGAATTCGGCGAAGAACGCCTCTTTCTGCTCCTCGGTGCCCGCACGCGCGATCTGCCGGATTTCCTTGACGACATGGTTGAAGGAACTCGCCACGCCGGGATCCGCGGCGGCAAACTCCTCGATGACCAGCGCCGCCGCAAGCGGCGACAGTTCCGGATCCGGGCCGCCGTACCGCGGCGGCACCCCCATGGTCCGGAAGCCGGCCCGCGACCCTGCCTCGATGATGTCCCACGGCATGCGCTCGTTGGGGTCCTGGATCCACTCGCGCTCGAGCGCACCGGGCCGGATGCGCTCGCGGGCGAACTCACGCGCGCGCGTCTGCCAGGCGCGCGTGCGGTCGTCGAGAATGAGATCGCTGGCCACCGTCGTTCCTTTCCGATCGCGGTCTGGTCGAGGTCTGTCTGCGTCGGGCTCCCTACTATCTGAAGATCTCTCTCCATTCCTCGAGGGCCTCCTCTTCGTCCTGCGGGGTGATGCTGGCCCAGTCCATTTCGATGACGTTGAGCTCTTCCAGCGGCGGTGCCCACTTGTCGGACGGTGACTCGAACCCGGCACGCCCGGATATCGCTGCCTCACCGTCCTGGTAGACGCGCTGGCCTTCCTCGCTGAAGACGAAGTCGATCAACAGCTTCGCAGCGTTCGGGTGGGGCGCCTGCTCGAGGATCGCCCAGTTCTGCGGGACGAGCACGACACCGTCGGTGGGATAGGCGATCTCCAGATCCACGCCGTCCCGCTCGGTCTGGTACCCGCGGCTCGGCGTTCCCGTACTCGTGACCGGAAATTCTCCTGTCACCATGCTCTGCGCGATGTCGTCAGCCCGAACGGTGGCACCGGGGTTGAACTCCGCGAGCTGCTCGAAGAACTCGCGGTCCAGCACCTGGCGCATCCCCATGTAGGTGGCGAGATGCGTAAGGGAGTTCTCGGCGTCCCCGATCATGACCTGGTCGGTCAAGTCGTACTCGAGCAGGTCCGCCCATTCTTCGATTTCGAGGTCGATGTGCGCGGGGTTCCACATCGGGAAACCGAGAGAGATGGCGTCCCCCGCGAAGTACCCGGGCTCGCCGATTCCCGCCTCGAAGGCCGCCTCGTAAGCCTCGTGAGACGGCGAGTTGTATTCGGTGATCTCGCCGTCCTCCAGCAGTCCGTAGAAGAACGGCGCCGCCCCGGTGGACAGGACGTCCACCGACACCGCTCCGGCGCCGATCTCCTGCTCGGCGCGGGTGGCGAGGTCGGCCGTGGACAGCGCCGTGAACTCGACCGTGAAATCGTCACCAAGGCCGTACCGCTCCCGGAAGGCCGTCGCGAGTTCTTCAGCGGTCTCCGGGGTCATCAGCGTGTGCCAGTAGCCGACTGAACCCTCCTCGATGGCGGCCTCGACGAGCGCCTGCTCGTCATCGTCCGCAGCCGGCGCGTCGGCGTCCGGTTCCGCCGTTTCAGCCGCGCCGTTCTCCTCGGGCGCGGCAGCGGGATCGTCTGGGGCTTCTGCCGGCGGAGCGCAGGCGGCCACGAAGGCGACCAGAGCGATCAGTAACGGATACCGCCTCATTCCGGGTCTACTCCCAACGCTCATACCGGTTCATCCTCCTCTTGAGGTTCTTCCTGGGTGCTTGCTGGAACCGCCACCGCGAGGTCATCGTCAATGCGGAATGCGCAACGCGAGCCCACACTGATTCCCTGCGCGCGGGAATCCCGGACGACCAGCGGCCAGCCGTCGACTTCAGTGTGTACTTCGGTGGTGTGCCCAAGGAACTGCACCACACCGATCTCTGCTTCGAAAACGTTCTCAGCGGGTTGGGACGGCGTTTCCCCCAGGACCGAGATCGCCTCGGGGCGCACCACGACGGACACCGCGTCCCCGACCTCGAAGCCCGTGACGGGACGGCACTTGACGTGGAAACCCTGCGATCCCTTGAGACGAACGACCACCCGCTTGCCGCCCGCGTGCTCGACCACGCTGCCGCGGCAGGGTGCTCCTCCGCCGATGAAGCTCGCCACGAATTCGGTTCGTGGATTGGAGAAGACCTCCTCGGCGGGGCCGACCTGTTCGACGACACCATGGTTCATCACCGCGATCTCATCACTCAGCGCGAGGGCTTCCTCCTGGTCATGGGTGACGTACAGCGCGCTGATGCCCAGCGTGCGGTGGACCCTGCTGATCTGTACCCGCATCTCCTTGCGGAGCGCTACGTCGAGGTTGCTCAACGGTTCGTCGAACAGCACGATGCGAGGGTTGGCCACAAGCGCTCGTGCGAGCGCGACGCGCTGCTGTTGGCCGCCGCTGAGATGGGTGGCGAAGCGGTCCTCCATCCCGGTCAGTCCCACGGCCTTCAACACGCCGCGGACCCGGTCCCGAACCTCGGCGCGTCGGCGGCGCCGGTTGACGGTCAGCGGGTAGGCGACGTTGTCGAACACCTTCATGTGGGGCCAGACCGCATAAGACTGAAAGACCATTCCGAGATGGCGATCTTCTGGCGCGAGGTTCCTGCGCTCGCCGACGTCGAAGACGACTGATTCGCCGATCCGGATGGTGCCGGAGTCCGGCACTTCCAGACCGGCCACGCAGCGCAGGGTGGTGGTCTTGCCACAACCGCTGGGGCCGAGCAGCGTGAGCAGCGTGCCCGGCTCCAGGTCCAGGGTGACGTCGTTGACCGCCTTGACCCCGTCGAAGCTCTTGGTCACCGCTTCGAGTCGCATGCCCTTCGCGCTCTCGATTCGCCCGCGCGCGCTCTCGCCCCCCTGAGTCGCCGTCGCATCCACCATCATCGACCCCTCATCCGTCGGCTCAGCGCATCGCCGGCGTCCATCGACCTACATGCCTATCCGCTCGAGCCCGACGAACTTGCGGTACAGGACCACCGCGCTCAGCAGGAACAGGGTCTGCACGATCGACAGGGCTGCTGCCTCCTCGATATCGCCGAACCTGGTGAGCAGAAGAATGGCCACCGACATCACTTCGGTCCCGCTGCTGTACAGAAGGATTGATGAACCCAGTTCTCTGATGAAGATCACGAAGAGCATCAACCACGCGGCGGCGACGCCGGGCCGCAGCAGCGGAAGCAGGATCCGCCTGACGGTCTCCCACAGGCGCGCGCCACTCACCCTGGAGCACTCGTCGAGTTCCGGATCGATCGACAGCAGGACCGAGGACACGGTACGGTGCGCGAATGGGAGGAACCTTGTGACGTAGGCGAGCCCCACGATCCCCAGCGTGGCGTACAGCGGTGTTCTGATGTAGGTGACCAGGATGCCCATCGCCAGCACGATGCCGGGGACCGTGATTGGGAAGG
The DNA here is from genome assembly GCA_009379795.1 of Nitriliruptorales bacterium. Classification (GTDB taxonomy): domain Bacteria; phylum Actinomycetota; class Nitriliruptoria; order Euzebyales; family Egibacteraceae; genus WHTC01. The sequence goes on from WHTC01000070.1 coordinate 8,058, forward strand.
TGATAATCGCGTCCAGCGCGCCGCGACCCGGCATACGCGTGCGATAGATGCTGTAGGACAGGAACACCACCGCAGCAACCGCGACGGTCGCGCCCACAAGGGAAAGCACGATGCTGTTCGTGAGCGCGCGGCGCGTCAGCGGGTAGTCGAACAGGATGTACCTGTAGGTGTCGAGCGTGAGCAGTTCGGGAACGAAGTTCGCCGTCCACACGCGCTGGATCGACACGACGAAGAGAATCGCGATGGGCAGCACGGCGGCGGCGGTGATGTACAGGACGTTCAAGCCGAACAGCGCGTAGCGCCACTTGCCAAGGGCGATCTTGCGAGGCCGGTATCCGCGTCCTGTAACCGTTGCGTAGCTGCGCGAGGCGATGATCCTTCGTTGCAGCATCAAGGCGGTGATCGTCAACACGAACAGCGCCGAGGAGATGGTCGCCGCAAGACCGAAGTCTGCAGGGAACTGAAGGACACGGAAGATCTCGGTCGACATCGTGTCGATACCGGAGATGGCGCCGAGGGCGATCGGTACGTCGAAGATCCCCGCGCTCGTCACGAACGTGATCAGCATTCCCGACATGATGGCGGGCGCGATGACCGGCAACGTGATCCTGCGGGCTGTCTGCCAGATGGAAGAGCCGCACATGCGAGCGGCGTCTTCGAGGCTCGGGTCCATGCCGCGGAACGAACCGATCGTGAACAGATACACGTAGGGTGTGTAGAACAGGATCAAGACCCAGATGATCCCGCCGAGGGAATAGATGTTCAGTTCGGGCAGCGGGATCGGGAGCGCGTCGCCGACGCGGTTGAGCACGCCGACGTTGGGGGCGGCCAACATGCGCCACGCGAAGGCGCCCACAAACGGGCTCATGAAGAACGGGATCAGGTTGAGCGACTCGAAGGCGCGGGTGCCCGGCATGTCGGTTCGGGCCGTCGCCCACGCCAGGCTCACGCCGACCACCACCGCGCCCAGTGTCGCCCCCGCGCTGGTGATCAGCGTGTTTCGCAGCGCAGTGACCAGTCGTGTATTGGTGAAGACCTCGACGTAGTTCTGCAGGCTGAAACGGCTGATGATCTCCCGGCCTTCTTGTACGGTGAGGCTTCCGAGCAGCAGGTTGAGCATCGGCACCAGGATCAACCCCGCGGCGACCAGGCCGATGACCATCATGAAGAGGCGCTCGGAGCGCCGCCCTTGCATCAGTGCACCCCCTCGCCCGAGATCGAGGGTGTCGAGACGTCAGGCGGAGCGATCATGCATTGTGCAGCAAGCATCATGTAGTGACGCCAAGCTGTCAAGGCCGCCCGATTCCTAGACCGGCGTGGACAGCGCCTGGATGATCGCGTCGGTGACCTCCTGGCTGTCCGCACTCCCGCCGAGATCCCCGGTGCGTGGCGAGCCCGCCACCAGCACGGCCGTGACTGCGGCCTCGACGGCGTCGGCGGAAGCCCGCTCCCCGAGATGGCGCAGCATCATCGCGGCGCTGAGCACCGTCGCCATGGGGTTGGCGATGCCCTTCCCGGCGATGTCCGGAGCCGAGCCGTGGACCGGCTCGAAATAGGCCCAGCGCTCGCCGACGCACCCGGAGGCCGCCAGGCCGAGTCCCCCCGCCAGGCCGGCGGCGACGTCGGACAGGATGTCCCCGAAGGTGTTCGTGGCCAGGATGACGTCGAAGTCCTCCGGCGCGCGGATCATCTCCAGTGCGCAGGCGTCGACATTGCGGGTCTCGTACTCCACCTGCGGGAACCCGCGGGCGACGTGTTCGACGGCCTCCAGGAACAGCGAGTCGGTCAGCTTCAGTGCGCCGACTTTGTGGACCGCGGTCACCTTTCCGCGACGCTCGATCGCATGCTGGAAGGCGATCCTGGCGGTCCTTGTCGACGCCTGGCGCGTGACCAGGCGGACCGCGCACGCGGCATCCGGGCCCGCCTGGTACTCGATGCCCGAGTAGACACCTTCCGTGACTTCGCGCACGACCAGCGTGTCGATGTCACCACTGGGCGCGGGCACGCCGGGCATCGTGCGCGAGGGGCGGACGCTGGCGTGCACCTCGAGCTGCGTGCGCAGACCGGTCAGGGGTTCGGGCACGCCCGGCGGGAGGGCAGCTACATCCATGGCGCCGACAAGCACCGCATCGGCTGACTTCGCCGCGTCAAGGGTCGCGGCTGGCAACGCCTGCCCGATGTCGTTGTACGCCGTGAGGCCGGCAGGGTGCTGTTCGAAGGCGAATGCCGGTCCGCCCACGCTGTCTTGCAAGGCGTCGAGAACGCGCTGGGCGCAGCCGGTTACCTCGGGGCCGATCCCATCGCCGGGAATCACGCAGATCGAGTAGGTGGTGGCCATGCGACGCACCTTGACACCAGGCGATGATGGCCGCAAGGCCCGACCAACAGTCTTCTGCAGACAGTTGGCATATCAGGGGTAGCGTGTCGGCCCAACGAAGGAGCTGCCGATGGAGAACCCGAGCACAGGCGCGGATGCCGTCGTCGAGGCCCTGCGAGCCGAAGGGGTCAACACGATCTTCGGGCTCGTGGGCTCGTCCACCATGGACCTGTTCGACAAGCTCTACGACGCGGACGACATCCGCTTCGTGGGCGCCCGGGACGAGCGCACCGGGACGAACATGGCCGACGGCTACGCCCGCGTGTCGGGTGCCCTCGGCGTGATGATCGCCGGACAGAGCGGCCCCGGCGTCACGAACGCCGTCACCGGCGTCGCCCAGGCCCAGCTCGCGTTCTCCCCCGTGCTCGTCATCGCCGGCGGCATCATGCGTAAGCACGTCTACGCTGACGGCTTCCAGGAGATCGACCAGCAGCGGCTGCTCGAGCCGATCACCAAGAGGACCTACACCGTCCCCAACGCCGGCCGCCTGATCCCGGTCCTGCAGGAGGCGATGCGGCACGCCCTCACCGGGCGCAAGGGACCGGTCGTCGTGAACGTCCCGCGCGACGTGTTCGCCGAGGCGACCGACATGGCAGGGCTTGCGGCCCCCGACGCCTACCGGCTCGCGTCCCGGCCAGCGCCGGACCCCGAGGCGCTCCGCCGGGCGGCGAGGTTGCTCGCTGGCGCCGAACGACCCGTCATCGTCGCCGGCGGCGGGGTCAAGGACGGCGGCAGGTGGCAGGAGACCGCGACGCTCGCCGAGTTGCTGGGTTGCCCGGTGGTGATGTCCGCCGGTCACGGTGACGCCATCCCCAGCGATCACCCGCTGACGGGCGGCCAGTTCGGTCCGCGCGGCAACCCGGTGGCCACCGCCGCGGTCCAGCGGGCGGACGTCATCCTCGTGCTGGGGTCGCGACTGGGCTTCAATACGACGTTCCTGTCGTCAGAGTCCGTGAACCCCGACGCCGACCTCATCCAGGTCGACGTCCACACTCCAGCGATCGGCCGGTACTTCCCGGTGAGCGTCGGGCTCGTGGGCGACGCGCCGCTGACCGCCGCCAGCCTGTCCGATCTGCTCGCCGGTCACCAGCCGGGCGAGCCGGTCGTCAAGTGGGCCCGGCAGTTCAAGGAGGACCGCGACCGCTTCCGCTTCGAGCGCGACGAGACCGCGAACGACTCGGGGTCGCCCATCGCGCCCGCGCGCGCCTTCCGGGCTCTCCGGCGGACCCTGCCGCGGGATGCCGTCGTCACGCTCGACGCCGGCACGCTCAACCGGCAGGCGACCGACGCGCTCGAATACTTCATGCCGCCGGGGCTGATCACCCCGCTCGATTGGGGCTGCGTCGGTTTCAGCTTCGGTGCCGGCCTCGGCGCCCAGGTCGCGGCGCCGGACCGTCCGGTGGTGAGCCTCGCGGGCGACGGCGGCTTCGCGATGACCGTCGCCGAGCTGAGCACTGCGGTCAGTGAGGACATCCCGATCAAGGTCGTGGTCCTGAACAACCACTGCTGGGGCGCGGAGAAGGCGTACCAGCAGGACTTCTTCGGTGGCCGTTACATCGGCTCCGACCTCGACAACCCGCCTTTCGACGAGGTCGCCAAGCTCTATGGGGCCGCCGGCTACCGTGCCGACGACCCGGACACGGTCGAGGACGTGCTCCGGCAGGCGTTCGCCGAGGACCGGCCAACCGTGGTGGATATGCAGATCTCGCCCGACGCGCTGTCGGCGTTCGACCGCGGTTCGTTCTCCCACCGCACGTAGGGCCTGCCCATGCAGGTCGGCTTCCTCGACGTCTCCGACCCGGCCGACCCGGCCGACCCCCGATTGAGTGTGGACTTTCCTGTCATAGTGAAGGGAAAGTCCACACTCAGGCACCGGGCACCGACTGCTCCGGCGCGCGCTGCGAGGAGCCCCCGTGACGGTACCTTGCGGCTTCGTCCGAACCGCAAGACCCCCGGACGTCAGTTCGGCGGCGACGAGGAGGTCGTCCCATGGCGAACGTGAAGCCCATCCCCGATGGATACCCGCAGGTCTCGGCGTACCTCTGCATCGACGGCGCCAGCGCCGCGATCGAGTTCTACAGCAAGGTGTTCGGGACGACGGAGCGGACGCGCATGCCGTCGCCCGGCGGCAAGGTCGGCCACGCCGAGCTTCAGCTGGGCGATTCGGTGATCATGCTCGCCGACGAGGCCCCGGAGATGGGCATGCGCAGCCCGAAGTCCGTCGGCGGCAGCCCCGTGACGATGAGCGTCTACGTCGATGACGTCGACGCTGTCTTCAACCGGGCGGTGAATGCTGGTGCCCGGGCCCTGCGTCCGGTCGAGGAGCAGTTCTACGGCGACCGGTCGGGTCAGTTCGAGGACCCCTTCGGCCACCGGTGGAGCGTATCCACCCACGTCGAGGACGTATCACCCGAGGAGATGGCCAAGCGCGCGGCTGAGATGGCCGGCGGCGCCTGAGAAGCCCCTTACGCTCTCGCGAGCGGGGCGATGCCGTAGCGCCGGCAGGTCTCGTCGAACCAGCCGACGACCTCCGGATGCAGCGGGATGCCGTCGCGGCAGCGCTGTCGCTCGGTCTCCCATTCGCGGTCGTTGGGCACAAGGACCCGCTCGCGGCCGGCCGCCGGCGGTGTCGCGCGCAGCGTGTCCATGAAGTCGGTCATCTCCTCCTTGAACCCGGCGGGATCGGTGAAGCCGGACACGTCGATCGCCGCCACGAAGTGGTTGGAGAAGCCCGGCCCGAGCTTGGCGATGAAGACGCCGCCCGACAGGATGCTGGACAGCACCTCGACGATGGACGCGAGCGCGTATCCCTTGTGCGAGCCCATCTCCGCGGTTGCCCCGAGCGGAAGGATCAGCGAGTCAAGTTCCCGCGACGACGGTGTGTCCTCCATGATCGGGGTCCCGTCCGGCTCCGCACACCACCCCGCCGAGATCGGTTCCCCGAGGCGGCGGGCCGTGCTGATCTTGTTGTGCGCGACCGTCGCCGTCGAGGCGTCGAACACGAACGGCGGGTCCTGCGCGGTGGGGATCGCGACCGCCAGCGGGTTGGTGCCGAGACGTGGCTCCCGGCCGAAGGTCGGCAGCACGCGCGGCCCGCCCGCTGTGGCGCACACGCCGAGCATGTCGTGCGGCAGGGCCAGCATGGCGTGGTAGGCGAGCATCCCGGAGTGCCGCCCGTTGTGCAGCGCGATCATCCCGACGCCGGTCTGCCCGGCCTTCTCGATGGCCGTCTGCATCATCGTGGGCAGTAGGGCGATCCCCAGACCGGCGTCGGAGTCGAACGCCGCGGTCGAGGGGCCTTCCCGCAGCAGGCGCGGCCGCGGCTTCGGGTTGAGGTGTCCGCTGCCCGCCCAGTCGAGGTAGCGCCGGAGCATGTTGGACACCCCGTGCGTGTCCACGCCGCGGAGGTCGGCTGCGACCAGGACGTGGGCCGAAAGCTCCGCGTGCCCAGCGGAGAACCCGATGGCCTCAAAGATCGCGCGCGTGGTCGCGCGCAGCGGGTCGGCATGGACGAGGGTGCGGTCCGTCACAGTGTCAGAGGGCATGAGCGTGTCCACCGTCGATGTTGATGGCCGTTCCGGTCAGGTAGGAGGCCGCATCGGACGCCAGGAAGACGATGACGCTCGCTGCCTCCTCCGGGCGCCCCACCCGCCGCATCGGGATCCCGCGCTGGGCGGCGAGTTGCGCGTAGTGCTCCTCGCGGGACTGCTGCCGCCCGGCCGCCTCCCACCGCCGATCGTGCTGGCCGCTCTCGATCGTCCCGATGCACACCGTATTCACGAGGATATTGCTCGCGGCGTACTCCTTCGACAGCACCTTGGTCAGCGCCATGCC
>WHTC01000163.1 GCA_009379795.1 Nitriliruptorales bacterium
CCCGACGCCTGCGCGTTCCCTTAGCGAGCCGCTAAGTTTGGCGAACGTGGGTTCGGTCGGCCGACTTCAATGTTCACGCGGGCTCGGCCCTGTATCTTCAAGGAGTTGCCATGTCTCCGCAGAGAGCGATACCGCGACAGCAGGTGCTCCCCATTCCGCCACCGCCCTTCCCGCAGAACGACCCGCACGTGAATCATGGCGCGGTCTTCACTCGGCGGTGGGTCGTTGAGTTTATCCTCGACACGGTCCGTTTCGACCCATCCGAGGATCTCGCATCGAAGCTGCTCGTTGAGCCGGCGTGCGGTGACGGCGCGTTCCTTCTCCCTATCGCTGAACGGGTCATCGAGTCGTGTCGCCAGCATGGCCGTCCACTCACCGAGGCTGCGGACGCCGTCCGGGCCTTTGACCTTCAGGCCCAGCACGTCGACCGGTCCCGAAGGTTGCTGTCGGCCCTGTTCAGCGAGTCGGGGCTAGACGACGATGCAGCCCGCGGGCTGGCCGAGGCTTGGGTGAGCCACAGTGACTTCCTCCTGCTACCGCATGAGGAGGAAACCGCCGATTTCGTGGTCGGCAACCCTCCCTACATACGCCTCGAAGACGTACCCGCCGAGCGCATGGCTGCCTACAAGCACACGTGCACGACCATGTCTGGACGGGCAGACATCTACCTCGGGTTCTTCGAGACGGGCCTGCGCCTGCTTGCGAAGGAGGGGATGCTCGGCTTCATCTGTGCAGACCGCTGGATGCGCAACGCCTACGGCAAGCATCTTCGCCAGCTCGTCATCGCGGGGTATTCCGTCGAGGCGACCGTGGAGATGCACGACGCGGAGGCCTTTGCGGACGCGGTGGCTGCGTATCCGGCGGTCACCGTCATCCGCCGAGGTACCCAGGCTTCGGCTCTCGTGGCCACCACCACCTCGGCGTTCGATGGCGAGGCGGCTGCGGCCGTGGTTCATTGGGCGAGACGACACGACGAGGCGGGTTCTACAGCAAGCCTGCGAGGCGGGACGAAGGTCGCGCGTCTTCCCGGTTGGTTTGAGACGGACTCGTCGTGGCCCACTGGCTCGCCCCAGCGGCTCACTTTGCTGCGTGAACTCGAAGACCGCCTGCGACCGTTGGAGAGCGGTTCCACTCGGGTTGGCATCGGCGTGGCGACCGGAGCCGATGCCGTCTTCGTTACTGACGACCCGTTGGTTGTTGAAGAGGACCGACTGATCCCCCTGGCGATGACTCGCGACACGACGAGTGGGTTGCTCAACTGGGGCGGTAAGTACCTCGTGAACCCGTGGGCAGGACCGCGTCAACTCGTCGATCTCGCGGAGTATCCTGGGCTGAAGCGCTACCTGGGGCGTCATGAAGCTGCGCTCCGGAGGCGGCACGTGGCCGGGAGACGTCCAGAGCAGTGGTATCGGACCATTGACCCGGTGCACCCACGGCTGACGCCGAAGAGGAAACTGCTGTTCCCGGACATGAAGATGTTCGCGCACCCGGTCCTGGACCCGGGCGGACACTATCCCCATCATAACCTGTACTACGTCGTCTCCGAGGAATGGGACCTCGGGGTGCTCGGCGGCCTTCTCATGTCAAAGGTCGCGCAGTTCTTCATCGAGGCCTATGCCGTGCGCATGCGAGGCGGAACGCTGCGCTTCCAGGCGCAGTACCTGCGCCGCATCCACGTCCCAGAGGTCGAGTCACTCAGCAACGAGCAACGGTGTGTGCTTCGGCAAGCGTTTGCTGATAGGGATGTCGAGTCAGCTACGCAGGTGGCACTGGAGGCGTACGGACTTGAACGACCACCCGACTAGCACCATCAAAGTAGGGCAGTGTGAAGCACTACGACCAGGAGGAGTTTCGCGCCGCCATCCACTACTGCTGGACCGCCCGCCAAGATGCTCGCGTCAGGCAGATCGCGGAAGGCCTCGTCGAGGATGTCGGGCTTCGTGCAGGGGTCACGTCCGGCAAGCATCTCGACCCGCTCGCCGCTCTGGTCGCCAAGGTCTTCATCGACGCAGGGATGCCGGAGCAAGCCATCCACTACGGCGTGAACGTGGAGCTACCGGGGTTCTATAGGTCCGAGAAGCAGTGGGACCTCGTGGTCGTCCACGACAAGGAGCTCGTGGCAGCCATCGAGTTCAAGTCCATGCTCGGCTCCTACGGGAACAACATGAACAACCGCGTCGAAGAAGCGACTGGCAACGCCGCTGACCTCCTGGAGGCCTTCGAGGAGGGCTTGCTGGGCGGAAACGCTCGTGCCCCGTGGCTGGGCTACGTCTTCATCATTCAAGAAGACAAGCGGTCCACAACGCCGGTCAGGCTCAATCAGCCTCACTTCGTCACTGACCGGGCGTTCCAGGATGCCTCGTATGTGCGCAGGATCGAACTGCTCTGCCGTCGCCTCGTCCAGAAGCGGCTCTACAGCGGAGCCTCTTTCGTCTGCTCGGACGGTGGCGGACCAGAAGCCGTCCGGGAGCCTGCAGACGACTTAAGGTTCAGCAAGTTCGCGGCTGGCATCGTCGGGAAGGTGGGCGAGGTGCTGGCATAAGGAACTAGGCCCTCTGGCAGCACCGAACGAGCCGATGCCGACGCACACAAACCAACGGGCCCCGGACTGCGGCGGCCTGATCGGGCTTGCTCGGGACCGGTCACCTCTCTTCGGCGACCGCCCTCCCAACAACATCCGCAACCGCCGGCATGCGGTCATGGTCCAGCAAAGGCGTGTACCGTCTGGCTGGCTCCGCCCCGCTGCAACGCCCAGGTGTGACGAACCGCCGTATGCGAGACCCGCACGTACGGTGGTGTGGAAGGGCCGGGGCTAGACATCCCCCTACTCGATTCGCGCAACCGCCTGAGCACCCTGCTGTGGAAAGCGGCGGCGTGAAGAGTTGAAGCGTGGTTCACTTCTTGCCATGGCCTATCGCCGTGCGCACTGTGCGCGGGCAGCGCCTGGCATACGCGCCGCTGGCAGAACCCGTGGCCCCTGCCGTGGAACGCGAGCGTCTGGCATTCCGCCGCGCCCATCACGAACTGTTCGCCGGCCTGCTGCGCGACTGCGTCGAGCAGGGCGAACTTCCACCGCAGGACGTCGACGTCGCGGCCGCCGCCCTCACCGGCGCGATCAGCGAGGCCCTGGTCGCCCCGCTGTCACCCGCCCAAGGAGCATCCCGAGTCCGCATCGCTCGTCGACGCTCTGCTCGCGTTCTGCGTGCGAGCCGTGGCGAACGAGCCTGCCCTCAAGGAGCCGCTCATGCCCATGCGTGAGAGCACCAACCAGCCACCGCCGCTTGCCGGGCATGACGCCTTCGCCGACGACACCGCGCTGATGGAAGCGCTCCACCGTGAGGGTGCGGGCTGGGCCCAAGAGGAGCTTCACGCCCTCGGCACCCTGGCCGGCTCGGCGGAGGCCAAGGCCTGGGGCCGGCTCGCCAACACCTACGAGCCGGTCCTGCACACCCATGACCGCTACGGCGACCGCAGGGACGAGGTCGAGTTCCACCCGGCGTACCACGACCTCATGCGCACCGCCGTGTCGCATGGCCTGCACGCCGCGCCGTGGGCCGACGAGCGGCCAGGCGCGCATGTCGCTCGCGCCGCCAAGCTCCAGGTCTGGGTCGCCGTTGAAGCCGGGCACGGCTGCCCGATCACCATGACGTATGCGGCGGTTCCCGCCCTGCGCGCACAGCCCGAGATCGCCGCCGAGTGGGAGCCGCGGCTCGTCTCGCGGGTCTACGACCCCCGCTTCCGCCCGGCCAGCGAGAAGCACGGCGCGCTGCTTGGCATGGGCATGACCGAGAGGCAGGGCGGATCCGACGTGCGGGCCAACACGACGCGCGCCGAGCCGCTCGGTGCCGGCGGCCCGGGTGGAGAGTACGCGCTGACCGGGCACAAGTGGTTCTTCTCGGCACCCATGTGCGACGGTCACCTGGTGCTCGCGCAAGCGTCTGGGGGGCTCTCGTGCTTCCTGGTCCCGCGCTGGCTACCCGACGGCGCGCGCAACTCGCTTCGATTGCAGCGACTGAAGGACAAGCTCGGCAACCGCTCCAACGCCTCCAGTGAAGTCGAGTTCGACCGCGCGTGGGGGCGGCTGATCGGCGAGGAGGGCCGGGGCGTGGCGACCATCATCGAGATGGTGGGTCACACCCGGCTCGACTGCGTCATCGGTTCCTCCGCGGGCATGCGCCTCGGCGTGGCGGAGGCGGTGCACCATGCCGCCCACCGACGGGCCTTCGGGCGGGAGCTGATCGACCAGCCGCTGATGCGCAACGTGCTCGCCGATCTGGCGCTGGAGTCCGAGGCGGCCACGACCCTGGCGATGCGGCTGGCCCGGGCGTACGACGCTCAGCAGGACGCTGCCGAGAACGCCTTCAAGCGCCTGGCCACCGCCGTCGCCAAGTACTGGATCTGCAAGCGCGCGCCTGCTCACGCTGCCGAGGCGCTGGAGTGCCTGGGCGGCGACGGCTACGTCGAGGACTCTCCGATGCCCCGGCTGTTGCGCGAGAGCCCACTGAACGGGATTTGGGAGGGGTCGGGCAACGTCATCTGCCTGGACGTCCTGCGTGCCATGCGCCGCGACCCCGAGACGGTCGAGGCCTTCTTCGCCGAGGTCGGGGCGGCTGCGGGCGCGGATGCTCGCCTGGACATCGAGGTCGCCGCCCTGCGTGATGAGGTCGCCGACACCGAGACCCTTGAGGTCCGCGCGCGGCGGGTCGTCGAGCGAATGGCGCTGGTGCTGCAGGCCTCGCTGCTCGTGCGCCATGGCCATCCGGCGATCGCCGACGCCTTCGTCGTCAGCCGCGTGGCCGGTGACCACGGCGGCGCCTTCGGCACGCTGCCGGCCGGCAGCGATGCCGGCACGATCATCGAACGCGCCCGCCCGAAGCTGAACTGAGCCTCTGTTCAGACCGGCCGTCGCGGGTCCTCACGCTCAGGTGAGTTTCAGAGAGGAAGCGCAGCATCACGACGAGACCTAGGCTGGCGCTGCCCCGGCGATCGTCGCAAGGGAAGGAGGGGGTATGGCGGGTCGTCGACCGCGAGTGGTGGTTGTTGGTGGCGGCTTCGGGGGGTTGGCGGTGGCTCGGGAACTGCGCGGCGTGCCGGTCGACGTGCTCCTGGTTGACCAGGACAACTACCATTTGTTCCAGCCGCTGCTGTACCAGGTCGCTACCGCAGGCCTGGAGCCCGCGGACATCGCATACGCGCTGCGCGGGATCCTGCGGCGCATCCCCAACGCACACTTCTTCATGGCCGAGGTTGTCGGCGTGGACTGGGACGCCTCCTGCCTCCTCACCGCAGCAGGGGAGAAGATCCCGTTCGATCACCTGGTTCTTGCTGCAGGAGCGACCACTGCCACCTTCGGCGTCCCCGGAGCCGCGGAGCACGCCTTCGCACTGAAGGATCTGCGGCACGCCGTCGCGCTGCGCAGCCACCTGCTGGAGCAGTTCGAGCGCTGCGCCGCCCATCCCGAACTCATCGACGAGGGCCTGCTCACTGTCGTGATCGTGGGCGGAGGGCCGACCGGCGTGGAGATGGCAGGTGCGCTGCGCGAACTGTTCACCAAGGTGCTGGCCAAGGACTTCCCCGCTCTGGAGGTCTGGCGCGCGCGCGTCATGCTGGTCGAGATGGCCGACTCGGTGCTGACCGCCTTCCACCGCTCCCTCCAGCGGGACGCCGCCCGCGCGTTGAAGGTCCGCAGGGTCGAACTGCGGTTGGGCACGAGCGTGTCCCGCGTCACCCCTGAGCGCGTCGAGTTGTCGGATGGGTCGCACATCCCCGCCCGTACCGTCCTGTGGGCGGCCGGTGTGCGCGCCAACTCGCTGGCGGACCGACTCGATGTGCCCCAAGGGCGAGGCGGTCGGATCGTTGTCGGGCCTGACCTGTCGGTGCCCGGTCGCCCGCAGATCTGGGTGGTGGGTGACCTCGGTGCGGCCAAGGACGTGGAAGGTCAATTGCTGCCTCAGTTGGCGCCTGTGGCGATGCAGGGTGGCCGTCATGTCGCTCGCAGCATCCGCCGCCGCCTGGAAGGGCGTCCGACCGAGCGGTTCCGCTACGTGGACAAGGGCATCATGGCGACGATCGGCCGGCGAGCGGCTGTCGCCCAGTTGTCCTTCGGTCTGTGCTTGACGGGCAGTCTGGCCTGGCTGGCGTGGCTGTTCCTGCACCTGGTGATCCTGATCGGCTTCCGCAATCGCCTGAGCGTGCTGCTCAACTGGACGTGGAACTACCTGACGTGGGACCGCGCCGCACGGTTGATCCTGGGGCCCAACGTCAGGGATCGCTCGGCCGAACCATCGGCTCCGAGCCGGTCACCCGCCGCCGATCGCACGACCTCGACCTGAAGTTCAGGTTCATTCGTCGAGGGTCACGTCCGCCGTGGTGCGGAGGAAGTCGATGATCGCAGCAATCATCAGCTCGCCGTCGAGTAGTGCTCGATCGTTGTGTCCGGCGCCGGGGATCACGACCATTTCCTTGGGCTCACCGGCGGCTTCGTACAGCCGCCTGCTCAGCTCGGGCGGCACCAGGCGGTCCTGCTCACCGGCGATCACCAGCAGGGGCCGGCGGATCCTGCCGACCTGCTCCGCGACCGGGTATCGGTCCCGCAAGAGCGCGCCAACCGGTAGGAACGGGTAGTGCAGCCTGCCGACCTCGGCAAGCGAGGGGAAGGGCGAGCGCAGCACCAGCGCCGCAGGTGGGCGCTCCGCGGCCAGGGCCGTGACCACGCCCGTGCCCAGCGACTCGGCGTAGTAGACGATCCGTTCGGCGTCGACGTCATCGCGCTCCGCCAAGAGATCGGTGGCAGCGCGGGCGTCCGCCAGCAGACCCTTCTCGGAGGGGGAGCCGGGGTTGGCCCCGTAGCCGCGGTAATCGAACAGCAGCACTGACAGCCCCTCGCGGACCAGCGCCTGGGCCAGCGGCGCGCGCAGCGAGCGGTCGCCGGCGTTGCCGTTCGCCACGAGCACCGCCGGCATGGCTCGCCCGGGCGGCGATGTCTTGGGCGGTCCCGCCGGCACGAACCAGGCGCCGAGGGCCAGGCCGTCCTCCGTCTCCAGGGTCACGTGCTGCGCGCCGGGCAGGACGTCGACCGCCGGCGGCACCGGCGCGCTGGACGGGTAGTAGATGAGCCGGCGCTGGAACAACCAGAACAGCGTCACGAGCAGGATCGCGAGCGCCAGCACCACGCCCATGGTCAGCAGGACCGGGCGCATGATCATGACCAGCGGTCGACCCCCTCGTTCGGCGTGGGCGGCGGGATGCACGATGCGCACGGCCGCCCGCGGCCCTGCCGTTCGGGGGTTCAGCTGGCGCGGAGGAGTTGGCGTTCCTGGGTGCGGCGGCTCTGGATGACCTCGTCGATCATGCCGTAGGCCCTGGCGTCCTCGGCGATCATGATGAAGTCACGGTCGGTGTCCTTGGACACCTTGTCCCTTGTCTGACCGGTCTTGTCCGCCAGGATCTCGTCCAGCAGGTCGCGGATCCGCTGGATCTCCCGCGCCTGGATCTCGATGTCCGCCGACTGCCCCTCGGCGCCACCGGAGGGCTGGTGGAGCAGGATCCGCGAGTGCGGCAGCGCGAAGCGC
>WHTC01000241.1 GCA_009379795.1 Nitriliruptorales bacterium
ACCCTCCGGGTGTACGCCCACCACGGGCCGGGACGAGGTCACGAGGAGGCCCTCGAGGCGCAGCTGGCGAACGCGGACATCGTCGTCACGACCTACGCCACCGCGACTCGCGACATCGACGAGCTGGAGCAGTACGACTGGAACCGGGTGGTGCTCGACGAGGCACAGGCGGTGAAGAACAGCCTGTCCCAGTCGGCCAAGGCGGTCCGCCGGCTACGGGCCGAGCACCGGGTAGCCCTGACCGGCACACCGATGGAGAACCGGCTGGCCGAGCTGTGGTCGATCATGGACTTCCTCAACCCGGGCATCCTCGGGTCGTCCGAGCTGTTCCGTACCCGGTACGCGATCCCGGTCGAGCGCCACGGGCAGACCGAGCCGGCGGAACGGCTGCGCACCATCACCCGTCCGTACGTCCTGCGTCGGCTGAAGACCGACCCGCACATCATCAACGACCTGCCGGACAAGATCGAGATCAAGCAGTACTGCCATCTCACCACCGAACAGGCCTCGCTGTACCAGTCGGTGGTGGACGACATGATGGAGAAGATCGAGAACACCGAGGGAATCGAGCGCCGCGGCAACGTGCTGGCGGCGATGACCAAGCTCAAGCAGATCTGCAACCATCCGGCGCAGCTCATGCACGACCATTCCCCGATCGGAAGGCGATCGGGCAAGGTGATCAGGCTCGAGGAGATCCTGGACGAGATCCTGGCCGAGGGGGACCAGGTCCTGCTGTTCACCCAGTTCACCGAGTTCGCCGAGTTGCTCCTCCCCCACCTGTCAGCGTGCTTCGACTCCGACGTGCTCTACCTGCACGGCAAGACGCCCAAGAAGCGGCGGGACGAGATGGTCCAGCGCTTCCAGTCCGACGGCGGTCCGGCGATCTTCCTGTTGTCGCTGAAGGCCGGCGGCACAGGGCTGAACCTCACCGCGGCCACCCACGTCGTCCACCTGGACCGGTGGTGGAACCCGGCAGTGGAGAATCAGGCCACCGACCGGGCGTTCCGGATCGGGCAGCGGCGCAATGTCCAGGTGCGCAAGTTCATCTGCACCGGCACCCTCGAGGAGAAGATCGACCTGGTGATCGAGGAGAAGAAGGCGCTGGCCGACCTGGTGATCACCGACGGTGAGCGGTGGCTGACCGAGCTGTCCACCGACGCGCTGCGCGACATGTTCACCCTGTCCGAAGGAGCCGTCGGTGAGTAACTGGTTCCCGCCCCCGTCGAAGCCCCGCCCCGTCGAGGGTGGCATCAAGGCCCGTAGCAAGCGTGGCGCGATTGCCCAGACCTGGTGGTCCGAGCGGTTCATCGAGGTGCTCGAGTCGATCGGTGTCGGCGGCCGGTTGCAGCGCGGACGCACGTACGCCCGCAAGGGGCAGGTCATCGACATGAACGTCGACGCCGGCGCGGTCACCGCCGCCGTGCAGGGCAGCCGGGCCAGGCCTTACCGCGTCCGCATCGGGCTCACCCCGTTCGACAAGACCGGCTGGACGCAGGTCAGTCGGACACTCGCCGACAATGCGTGGTACACCGCGAAGCTGCTCGCCGGGGAGATGCCAGAAGACATCGAGGACGTGTTCGCATCGGTCGGCCTGTCGCTGTTCCCCGCCAGTGTCGACGAGCTGTCGATGGACTGCACCTGCCCCGACTGGGAAGTGCCGTGCAAGCACCTCGCCGCGGTGTTCTACCTGCTGGCTGAGTCGTTCGACGACGACCCGTTCGGCATCCTCGCCTGGCGGGGACGCGCCCGCGAGGACCTGCTGGACACGCTGAGCGCCCTGCGCTCCGGCAGCCTGCCGGCCGACCGCGCCGAACGAGCGGACGCCGCCGTGCCGCTGGCCGACTGCCTGGACTCCTTCTTCGTCCAGCAGGCCGAGGTCCCGCGGCGCACCCCAGCGCAAACCCCCAGCGACGCCGTGCTCGACCAGTTGCCCGCCGTCGACCTGACCGTCCGCGGCACCGACCTGATCGATCTGCTCAGGCCGGCCTACTTGACCCTCGGCGGCGACTCCACGGTCGAAGAGATCCTGTGAAAAGTCCACGCACAGCCAGAAACATGGTCATGGGCAAAGCCCAGCAATGTGTCGGCGCATCATCGGACGTTGAGTAGCGCTGGGTCTTCCCGGACGTCCTCGTAGTCCGCCCCGATGAGAAACCGCCAGCCGGGTGGCAGCGCTCGGTGGACGCAGGCTTTCGTGTTGTCCCGACTGGGGTCGGAAGTCCCAGAGATCCTTGTTCCGAACTGGATCCCTCGAGGCGGTGAGGAGGTTGTGATTGGAGACGGGTGAGGCCATCGAACGGCTCGAGCGGGAGTGGAGGCCGCCAGACGGGGTCAGGGCGGTAGCCGAGCTTGCCGACACAAGCGGGCCATATCGGCAACCGTATCGACGAGCGTGTTCCGCACCGCCAGGCCAGGACGAGCATGCGACAACTGCAGCAGAACGTCCAGTCGGCGCGGATAGCTCGGATTTGCTCCGACGGCCAGCGGTTTGACACCCGCCGCGCAGGCACCGAGTTCGTACAGTGCGATCGGCTGCGTCGAGGACGAAGGCGGGAACCAGAAGAGGATCGCCTGTGCCGTCCGCAGGTGTCGGTACTCCCAAGCGGTCTGCTCGGCGGCGGCCGCCGGGTCCGCGAGTGGGAAAGAGGCCCGACGCGGGTTCAGGATCACCCACCGGACTCCGGCCTGCCGCAATAGGTGGACGGCCTGGACCTGCCAGTCGGGGCATCCGGTGATCCCGCCGGCGAGGAACAGCGCAGGTTTCGTCCCGGTGTACGGGTTCGGCGCCTCCACGCAGCCCTCCACGCAGGGTTACCTCGACGTAGCCATCACAAGGCCGCCAAGAGCAGGTTCTCCAAAGTGGCTGGATGTCGTGTCGCGCCCGCATCTCCTCGCCGTCTTGCTGGGTGATCGTAAGGGCTTCTGACCAGTTGGTTGCGGCACCCCACGCGCGCAGGGTTCTCGAGGCGCGGGTGGCGAGGAGACTGCACTTGCGCATCCGCGGCGCCCGCGTCCATGGTGCGGCGGACGACATCGGCTGCCCCGGTCAGCGCCGGCGTCGAACACCGATTCAGTACCCGATTCAGTACGATCTCCCACGAGGTGAGGATTCTTGGTCGCTGCTAGCGGAGATCCGCGGGTGACGTGGTTGACGTCGCTGAGTCGGGTGGTGTCGCACGCGCTGCGGCACGAGCCTTGGCGCTACGAGCTGGAACTCGACGACGAGGGCTGGGTGCCGGTGGTGAGTCTGCTGTCGGCGCTGCGCGAGCGGGGCGGCGCGTGGACGGTGGTCGACCGTTCCGATCTGGAGGAGATGATCCGGGTCTCGTCCAAGACCAGATACGAGATCCAGGGCGACCGCATCCGCGCGCTGTACGGCCACTCGGTTTCGGGACGTCTGTCCCGGGGGCCGGCGCAGCCACCACCGGAGTTGTTCCATGGCACGCCGCCCGAGGTCTCGGCGGCGATCGTGCGGGAAGGGCTCCGACCGATGGGCCGTCAGCACGTGCATCTGTCCACCGACGTGGAGACCGCTGTGCAGGTCGGACGGCGCAAGTCCAGCGCCTCGGTCGTCGTGCGGGTGCGCGCGGCCGAGGCGTTTGCTGACGGGGTGGCCTTCTACCGGGGCAACGGGATGGTCTGGCTGGCCGACGAGGTCCCGCCCCGCTTCCTGGAGATCGTCCAGACTCCAGGCCACGGACCACCCAGGATTACCGGGACGCCTGGCTCGGCGAGCAGTCATGGGAGAAGGTTGCGGCGCGGGCGTCCTGCCGGTTGCTGACGCGGACGACGAGCGCGATCGCGACGGCCGCCGCGGCGGCGCTGACCAGGCAGGAGGCCACACCGAGAAGGAGCGAGGTCTGGAACTCGCCCAGTGTCTGGGGACGAGCAGGAGTGCTGGCACGGGCATCCATCCAAACCCTGAACAGGAAGATCCCCCACCACCATCCAACGAGACCGGGCGGATCGGGAGGTGGTGCAGGCGGGTCGCCCGCCGCCCACAGTTCGATGGCGATCTGCTTCGGCCGGAAGAGGTTCAGGATCGGCACGAACCACGCTCCGATGCTCCATCCCACGCCGTGGTGGCGCGCATGCCCCAGGGCGGGCAGGTTGCCGTACGCGCGCCTGAACCACCAGATGAACGAGATGGTGCTGCCGGCATGGACGATGCGGACCAGGCTCGCCACGTCGGCTGGGGTGAAGCCATTCAGCACGCTGGGATGCGTGCCGAGCCGGGCGAGCACCCTGCCGGTCAGCGCGGCGAGCAGCAGATCAAGGGCAAGGGCGAACCCGAACACGCCCGCGAGGAGCTTGGCCAGCGTGCTCAAGGGCCGGTACTCCGCGTGCTCGTCGACTGGGAACCCCATCCTCCAGCCGCGGACCGCGACCGGCATGTCGGTCCGCCTCCTTCCGCAACGCTGGGCGGGCTCAACCCTCGCACGAGCGTGGCGAGCGGCTCGCTGTCCTGGGGGCCGAGGGCTAG
>WHTC01000242.1 GCA_009379795.1 Nitriliruptorales bacterium
ACAGGCCGCCGGAGCTCCCGGCCTGCCCGGCAAGCGCCTCGTCGAATGCCGCGAGGTAGCCAGGAAGGTCTTCAACGGAGTCGGCCTGCTCTTCGGCGCGGTCGAACGCCCGGTCGACCGCGCCGGGGTCGGCCCGGCTGGCCGACGTCCCCACGTCCTCCGGGGTGACGACCACCACGGTGCCGCCGCCCATCTCGTCGAGGAGGTCCTCGGCCAGCGCAGGCGCGCCCTCCGGCGGGGTGGCGGCCAGCAGGACGACTCGCAGTCCCACTTCGGAGTTCCGGACGACGGCGGCCAACTCCTGTTCGTCCACAGGCTCGGCGTCCGGCTCGATGTAGTAGCCGTCGGAGGTCAGCGCGTCGGCCACCTCGTCAACAGTGGCGGCGATCGCCGCCGGCGCCGCGACAAGCAGCAGCAACGCAATCAGTTCCGGCGGCCACGAGTATCCGCTTCATGAGCGAAGCGTAATGGCTCCCGGCGGGGTGCTGGTCACAGGGCCGTGACCCCCGAGTACTTCTCGCTTCGACTGCGCTGTCCAGTGGGCCGACACTTGCGGATTCAGGCATCGCCCTCGAGGAGTGCGAGGAACGCCGCGGGCGAATACACCGGGAGGTGCTCGGCCAAGCCCAGCAGGTGGCCGTCGCCCGACACGATCGCGGCGTGGGCAGCCGCGGCGAGTGCGATGAGATAGTCGCCCCCCGGGTCAGGCGACCGGACGCTGGGCGGATCCGCAGGGTCGTCGGCCATCTTTGCCTCGCGGCGGAGCAGATCGACCAAATCCGACGCTTCGGCTTCTTCGATACGCTTGCGGAGCTTGGGGTAGGCGAGGGCGCGTTCGAGTTCGGCGATCAACAGCGGGGAGCCGACGAGTCCGTAGGCTCCCTCGAGCCACGCGCGCAGCACCTTGGCGGGAGTGCCGCCCGGTGCGAGGAGTGCCGAGATGATGACGTTCGGGTCGAGGACCGCCCTCACGGCTCAGCGCTGGCGGCGGCGAGTAGCGTGTTGAGCTTCGACGGCCAGTGCGACCGCCTCGTCCTCGGCAAGGTCATTGCGGGCCCACAAGCGGTCGAGCAGGTCAAAGCCCAGGTCTCGCCGGAGAGCCTCCTCGATCACCTCCCCGTCGCCCTTCCCGGTGCGTGCAGCACGCACCTTCACCGCTCGCAAGACATCCTCGTCGATCGTGAGGGTGGTACGCGTCTTTGCCATATCCGCATCTTAGCATCACGACGCGCCAATGCCCCACGGCAGGGCGCGGCATCCCGCACGGCGGTAACGCGGGGCAGCACGATCGGATCGTGCGGCGACTGGCCGCCGGCCGCCTCTGCTCAAGAACGTGGGACATCCCCAGCGGGCCTCAGCCACGGCCACAAAGGGTCACCGCCACGTGTTCGTGCTGCCCGTCGGCACTGCCACGTAGGAACGGGGCCACATCAGTGCCCAGACGCTCCTGTACTTGGCGCCATGCAGGAAGCGACGCGTACTCGTGGCCGACGACAAGCACATCAAACCTGCAGCGGTCAAGGAGGACAACGGCTGATGAAGAGGGCTCCAGATCTTCGAGGCGCAAGGGAAGCCGGTGACAGCGCTGCTCGGTCTCGAATCGCCAGCCCTGACCGATGAGGGTTACGTCTGCCCCAGCCTCATCCGCCCCGACCGCTATCGCAGACGCCAACTCTCAATTCTTGGTCTCACCACCGGGATGGATGACGCGGAAGCCCAGGTAAGGCACGAGAGCCTCAGGCATAACGACTGAACCATCTGGCTGCTGGTTCTGCTCCAGAATCGCGGCCAAGGTCCGTCCGATGGGGAGCCCAGAGCCGTTCAGCGTCGCCACAAGGCTTTTCTTCCCATCCTTGTCACGGGCTCGAATCTTGGCTCGTCGTGCCTGAAAAGTACCGCAGTCAGAGCAGCTCGAGATCTCACGATACTGCTGTTGGCTAGGCAGCCACACCTCTACGTCGTAGGTGAACCGTGCAGCGAACCCAATATCGCCTGCAGCCAGAGCGACCACCCGGTAGGCGAGTCCCAACTCTCGGAGGCACGCCTCTGCATGTCCGAGCATGACTTCGAGTTCCTGAGATGAGTCCTCACTCGCGCAGACTCGGACGAGTTCTACCTTCGAGAATTCGTGTAGGCGTAAGATCCCTCGCGTGTCGCGACCGTACGAACCTGCTTCTGATCGGAAGCAGGGGGTGTGGGCCGTGAGGGCAAGCGGGAGTGCTGTTGTGTTGAGAATCTCGTCCGCGTACAGATTTGTGAGCGGGACCTCCGCGGTCGGGATCAGGAAGAGCTCACGGCTACCGAAGGACGTTTTGAAAAGATCCTCTTCGAACTTCGGAAGCTGACCTGTGCCGGTCATCGTATCTCGCGTGACCAGAGACGGTACGGCGTATTCCGTGTAGCCGTGCCGTTGTGTGTGAAGATCGAGGAAGAACCGCGCAATCGCGCGATCCAGTGCTGCACCCGGACCGCTCAAGATACTGAACCTGGGACCTGAAAGCTTGGTGGCTCGCTTGAGATCAAAAATTCCCAGCCCCTCGCCGATGTCGACGTGATCCTTGGGATGGTCGAATAGCGGTGGTGTTTCCCAGCGACGGATCTCGCTCGCGAACTCGTCAGAGTCGCCGTCAGGGGCTCGGTCATCAGGAAGGTTGGGGATAGTGAGCAGGAAGCTATGAAGCTCGGCGCTGAGCTTTTGCTGTTCCTCCTCAGTGCTGCCGATCTCATCTTTCAGGGGCCGCGCTTGCTCTTTCAGTGCAGTTGAGTCCCCACCCGCTTGAGCGGTGTCGCGTACAGTATCTGCAACGCGCTTCGCTTGGTTTCTCAACTCACCGATGCGGGCGATGGCTTGGTTACGGCGGGACAGGAGGTCCTCCAGCACCGGCATCTCTAGCGTGAACCCCCGCCGCGCTAGACGACGAACGGCGTCCGTGGCGGGATCGAGGAGCATACGGGGATCGTGCATGGCCCTGTCTCTACCAGAGGGTAGGTTGGAACGGCGCCGAACCTAACACGGCCGCTACTCAGGAACTCGCCGCGGCCGCAGCGGGAGGATCGGGCAGCACGAATACCTGGCCGGGGTAGACCAGGTCGGGATTGCCGGGATCGGCCAGGACGTCGCGGTTCGCCTCGATCAGCGACGTCCAATAGGGCACAATCTCGTGGCCCTCGACGGGGCGCCGCCACGCCTCCTCCAGAACCTGCTCCGCGATCGACCAGAAGTGCTCACCGCTGCTGACCGTCCATCGGCGGGTCTCGGCCTGATGCTCGGGTGTCGGGTCCGGGTCCGGGTCTGGGTCACGGGTGACCCACGGGCGCGTGGAGGGGGGTTGGAGTGGGGTGGAGGATGTCTCCAGGGTGCTGCCGGGAGATGCTATGAGCGCCGTGCCGCCGCCGGAGGGAGCCATAATCTGCGCGGCGGGGGTGGGGCTGGCCGCCATCTCGATGGCCGCGGCGCTGACTGGGGGTGGGGTGCGACCGGTGCCGACGGAGGTGACCGCGGCAGTGACAAGGCCGACACCGATTGCGCCCTGCAGCAGGCGTCGCACAACCGGCACGGTGATCACGTCGGCGATCGCGACCAGTCGCGCCAGGTGAACGAGTCGGAGCACGAGCCCGATGACCGACACAGCCAGCAGGTACCAGCCCAGACCGAGCACTGCCAGCCTCAGCACCGCGAATACCGCGGCGAGCGGAGGCCTCGACGAGGCCCACGCTGACCAGGCTCGGGGGTCGGCCAGGGGCGGTGCTCCCAGCGGGCCGTCTCCGAGCGCGACCAGCCCGAGCAGCGTCACGCACAGCAGCGCGATCCACCCCACGACTACCAACAGCCTGCGCATCCGCGACACTCTCCCGCACGTTCAGCCTTCAGACATCTTCATGCTATCTGATGATCTGTCATTGTAGTACGGCCTGGAGTTGTTCGATGGCGAGGTCCGGGATGGTGGCGGTGGTGGACAACCCGCCGA
The DNA here is from genome assembly GCA_009379795.1 of Nitriliruptorales bacterium. Taxonomy (GTDB): domain Bacteria; phylum Actinomycetota; class Nitriliruptoria; order Euzebyales; family Egibacteraceae; genus WHTC01. The sequence goes on from WHTC01000242.1 coordinate 3,969, forward strand.
GCGTCCCGGTGGCGCCGGCGAGCGCCCACGTCGCGCTCCACTGCTGGGTGACCGTCACGTCCACGGTTCCAGCCTCCGCGTAGACGTTGGTGATCTCGCCGTGAGGCCAGGGGCCCCCAAGGCTGGCGTACGGGCCTTGCGGGCCTTCGCCCTCACCCCAGTCCACCCAGAGTTCGGCGCTGGCCTGGATCGTCAGCGTCCCGAGCGGGGTCACCCTCTCGAAGCTGGCGTTCGGCTGCGCGCCGGTCTCCAGGTACGCGGTCTTGCCCGTGACCGCGTACCCCGGCGCAATGTGCGGCTCCGGCGCCGGCAACCGCACCTGTTCCCAGAACCGCAGCGCAATCTCCTCGGGAGCGGGGAGCGCCGGGCCCGGTACAGCACCAGCAGCGGGCTCGGGACAGAACGGCTCAGGCAACTGACTCACCACACCCCCAGTGCCCGTATCCACAACCGCAACCTCCGCAGGCGTGTCAAACACCGCCTGAAAGCAA
>WHTC01000271.1 GCA_009379795.1 Nitriliruptorales bacterium
CCGGACGTGGCGGCGCTACCATGAGCCTGCACGCCGGCGGTGCCGGGTGCGGCATGGTGACCGTAGCTCAGTCGGTTAGAGCGCCGCGTTGTGGTCGCGGAGGTCGCGGGTTCAATTCCCGTCGGTCACCCTCACAAGCCCCTGTCGGCACTGGTCAGAAGGGTGTGCGGCTCACAGAGGGGCTCGCTAGACTCACCGGCGGGTCGCTAGCTCAATTGGCAGAGCACCCGGCTCTTAACCGGCGCGTTCGGGGTTCGAGTCCCCGGCGACCCACCAAACAGTCAGTCAGCGAACTCTTTCTGAGGCTTCGTGCTGCCCTTGGCGGGCTTTGCTCCCAGCGCCCCCGCTCCAGCGCATCCCAGGCAGGCAGGAGCCTCGCGGTCGCGTTCTCATCAGCGACCGCTTCGAGGGTGGGGCGTTCAGCTATCACGACCCCAATGTCGGCAGTGTCCGCCCAACGCCGTACTCCCACACGCGAGGCAAAGCGGTCCGTCGCGTTGGACGGTCCACACCGTGCGGCTCAGGTGGGGTAGGTGTGGATCTCCGCGCGATGGATGCTCTCGGGCGCGCGAGCGAACTTGGCGTCACAGGTGAGCAGCGGTTGTTCCAGCGCTTCAGCAAGTGCGACGTAAGCGGCGTCGTGCACGGTGAAATTGTGCCGGAGTGACAGCACACGGTTGCCGAAGGGCGCGACCTTATGCGGAGCGATGCGGAGCGCGCTGTACTGGCTCACCATACGCCGTGCCCGCTCCTCGGCGATCTTGCCGCCTTTGAGCAGGCCACTGATGGCCGACAAAACCTCGGTGTCCAGGTGTGCGGGAGCGTGCAGTCTGCGCCCGGCTCCGACGACACGCTGACGCAACAAGCCGTCTGACTTCCTGGCCAGCAGCAGCCGCACGACCACCGAGGCGTCGACGACTGTCACCAGGAGCGCTCCGCATCAATGTAGTCGCGGATCTCGTCAAGGCTGACGTCGATGGGCTCTTCCTCGGCGATGCGCGCGACAACCTCGGCGTTGGTCATCTGAGTAGCCTCGTCGTGCAACAAGTCGCGAAGATATGCGGACAGCGACTTGCCCTCTCTCGCAGCGCGATCACGCAGCACGGCAAGGTCGCCGCTGTCCACGTCGCGAACCTGAAGGATCTCGTTGTTCACGGAGACAGTGTACTGCAAACTTCATGCAATCTGCCATCCATCACGCCCACCGATCCACCGAAGAGTTCTCATGGGGTGGCGTTAGGCCCACTTCATCTCCACCCGGTCGCGCCTCGGCGGCTCACGGCTGGCGCAGGCCGAGGTGCTTGCGGATCCAGGCGAGGTCGGCGGCGTGGGCATCAGCCTCCCCCGGTGTCTCGACGATCGTGGGCACCTGCGCCTCAGCGACCGCGGCGACGAGCAGCCGCGGGTCGATCCGGCCGGAGCCGAGGTTGGCGTGGCGGTCGCGGCCGCTGCCGGCCGGATCGCGGGAGTCGTTGAGATGCAGGAGGTCGATCCGGCCGGTGATGGCCCGCACGCGATCGACCACGCCCTCCAGGTCCTCCCCGGCGGCGTGGAGGTGGCAGGTGTCCAGGCACAGCCCGTAGGGCGCTTCGATCCCTTCGAGGGCCTCCCACAGCGGGCCGATCCGGTCGAGGTGGCGGGCCATGGCGTTGTCACCACCAGCCGTGTTCTCGATCAGGATCGGGACCTCGGTCTCCATCCGCTCCATGGTCGTGCGCCAGTTCTGTAAGCCCTTGACGGGATCGTCATCGACCGGTAGATGCCCGCCGTGGACGATCACGCCCTCGGAGCCGATCGCGGCGGCGGCGTCGAGGGTGCGCTGGAGCGTCTGGCGCGAGGGGTGGCGGACCCGGTTGTCGGTTGTGGCCACGTTCATGATGTAGGGCGCGTGCACATAGATCGGCAGGTCGGCCTCCCGCAACTGCGCGGCGTCCTCGCGCGGTTTTGGAGCCTTCCAGCTCTGCGGGGGCGACAGGAAGACCTGCACGACCTCAGCGCCGCGGGCGGCCGCCTGGCCGAGAGGGTCCGAGCCGGGAACGTGAGCACCGAGCAGCATGACGCCGAGGCTAGACGCCGGACTGGGCGCGCGGGCGTCCGCCGGTGCGGCGGATGGACGGCGGGCGGCTGCCGAGGGAGCGGTAGGGGACGCGATGGGCCGCGCCCCCTACCGTGGACCCGGTCCGGTCAGCGCTCGCCGTGGTGATCGTGGGGATCGGCACCACCGCCGCCGCCGCCGGCCGTCCCCTCAGGTCCGGCTGGCTCGGGCAGCGGGAAGGGCTTGCCGGGAACCGGCTTGCCGGCCTCGCCGTTCACCGACTCCGTCGAATAGGCATAGGTCAGGGTCACGAACGCGATCGCGCCGGAGTTGGTCTCCAGGGCTTCGTCGCTGTTGTTATCGAACGTGTCGCAGGCCAGGTGATAGCACGGGTCGTACTGGTCACCGACCGTGCCGCCCCAGATGGCAGTCTGCTCCTCGGTCTTGATGCCCTCGGCACCGGTGAACAGTCCCCCTGCGGGAATGTCATTCAGGATAAAGGCCTGATAGTCGCTGCGACCAGAGAACTCCGTGTCGTCATACGGCAAGGCCTGGCTGGTGAACCAGCGCTCGAAGAGATCTTCGATCTCCGCCGAGCCCTCGGGCACCGGGACGGGCGCCTCGAAGGTGGACTGGTTCCCGTCGTACACGAAGCGCACGAAGTTAGGCGATCCCACCATGTCGAAGTTGAGGTACAGGGCGATGTCGTCTCGCTCCTCCTCGGACAGGTTGGCGACGTAGTGATTGGAGCCGACCAGGCCGAGCTCCTCCGCCCCCCACCAGGCGAAGCGCACCTGGTTGACGGGGTTCACCTTGCGCATCTTCAGGGCAATTTCGAGGATCGCCGCCGAGCCCGATCCGTTGTCGTTGATTCCCGGCCCCGCGGTCACGGAGTCGAGGTGCGCCCCCGCCATCACGACATTGTCGTCGCGGCCCTTGGGGGTCTCGGCGAAGACGTTCTCGGTCACGCGGGTCTCCGCGATCGTGTCGGCGAACACCCGGGCGGTGCTGCCGTCCTGCGCCAGCGCGACGCCATCGTCGAAGCTCGCGCCTACCACGGGGATCGTGACGACAGGGGCGGCGAGCGTGCCGATGATCAGTCCCTCATTGCCCGCGTTGCCCTGGTTGAAGATGATGACGGCGGCGGCACCCGCCTCCTCTGCGTTGACCGACTTGTCCGCGAAGGGACAGGTTCCCCGCTGGATCAGCGCGATCGTGCCCTCGGGGAAGCCGTCGAAGTCCTCCGGTTCGCAACCGCTCGTGGAGGCACGGTCGCCCTCGAGGTTGATATCCACCGGCGTCACCGCGGCGGTGACATCACCCGCCCCGGAATAGACGAAGGCGCCGGTCTCGTAGGAGGCCGCCACCGGGGTCAACTGCTCGAGCTCCGCCGGGCTGAGCTCCTGGAAGAACGAGAACTCGAACTCCTGACGCTCGACCGTGTACCCGGCCTCGCTCAGCAGGCCGGCGACGTAGTCGGCTGACGCGTCGTAACCGGGCGTCCCCGATGCGCGCGTCCCGTCGTTGGCGTCGGCGATCTGCTGGAACGCCGCCTGGTGGGAACGCACTTCCTCCAGCGTCACGCACTCGAGC
>WHTC01000319.1 GCA_009379795.1 Nitriliruptorales bacterium
CCCGGCTCAACGACGTAAAGAATGTCAGGCCACGCGCACAGCCCCTCACAGTCGAGCGCATTGCTCCACTCCTGGCCGTCCCAGCGGTCCAGCGCGTACTCCGCGCCCAGCTCGAGCGGCTCGTCGCGCTGGTTGGCGATCACGATCTCGGCCTCCGCGCTTGGAGCGGCGGGGTCGGGCTCGACGGCGAGGGTGAAGCCGGCGTTCGCATCGGCCTGCGTCGTGGTGCCCACCAACGCCTCGGAGTCCTCCTCCCGCGGAGGATCCTGACCTGGCGCGTCAGGAGCCGTAGCACAGGAGCTGAGCGAAAGCACCACCAGTACGGCCAGCATCGAGCGCATCAGCCTCCCCTTTCCTTCTCCACAGGTCGACGCACCAACGCGGCCCAGGGTTCCGCGACCAGAGGTGACACAACCCTCATGGAGGAAGATGCGATTCCGCACAGTGCCGGATTTGGTCTTGACGGTTCGGTATATGGCTGTTTGACTGGTTCGCAGTCATCTGGCCCACCTGGGCGGGAGGGCCGATGGTGACGTCGGTATGTGGGCACGCCGGACCGGCGTGCATCGATGGTGCGGGTGCCACGGATGGAGGTGGAGGGAGGGCACGCAAGGCACCACCTCGGGGGCTCTCCTCTGTGGAGGGTTTATAAATCTGCGCCTTTCGGCATCGGCAACCAAAGCATCCTCCTCAGGACAGAGGGATGCAGGAAGGAATGCCGCATGCGGAAGAGGTTAAGGCGAACGACGTTCGTGCTCGTCATGACGCTGGTGACGGTATTGCTCGCGCCCAGCACTGGGTGGCCCCAGGACGAGCAGGCCGAGGAGGATGACCAGCCTCGACCAGGCTTCCTCACGGCACCGAGATCGAGTTCTCCCGAGGACATCGCCAGGGACTTCATCGAGGCGCGGCGGCAGGAGCTTGGCCTCACGGCTGCCGACACCGCTGACCTCATCGTCACTGACGCCTTCGAGTCCAGCCACGCCGGCGTCACGCACGTCTACCTTCGGCAGCGGCACCAGGAGCTGGAAGTCGTCGGCGCGAACACCACGGTCAACATTGCCGATGACGGCAGCGTCGTCCACGCGGTCGCGCGGTTCATGCCCGATCTTGCGGGCTCCGCTGCGGGACGCGCCTCGCTCGACGCTCCCCAGGCGACACGACGCGGCGCGGAGCAGCTCGGTCTCGAGCCGACAAGCGACCCAGAGGTCCTGACCCGCCGGACCGGACCTGAGCGCGAGACCGTGCTGTCCGACGGTGGGGTCTCCGAGCAGCCGATCCCGGCCGAGCTCGTGTACCAGCCGACGGAGGACGGCGAGCTGCGGCTGGCATGGAACGTCGAGATCGAAGAGCCCTCGGGCGAGCATTGGTGGAACGCCAGCATCGACGCCCAGACCGGCGAACTGTTGGCGACCGTGGACTACGTCGACCAGGACGATGTCCGGGCGACGGCGGCGGCGCTCGCTCGGCCCGCCGCGGCAACCACGAGCGGGACCGGCACGGCGACGTCGACGACCACCGCGGCGCAGGCCGACGGCGCTTCCTACCGGGTGTACGGCCTCCCACTCGAAACGCCCAACGACGGGGAACGCTCGCTGGTCACCGACCCAGCCGACCCGCTGGCCTCGCCATTCGGCTGGCACGACACCGACGGCGTGGAGGGGCCAGAGTCCACGCGGACCCAAGGGAACAACGTCCACGCCTACACCGACCACAACAACAGCAACACCCCGGACCCGGTCAGCGACCCTGACGGCGGCCCCGAGCTCGTGTTCGACTTCCCGCTCGACTTGACGGAGCACCCGCACGAGTACTCGGATGCCGCGGTCACCAACCTGTTCTACTTGAACAACATCATCCACGACGTCTTCTACCGGTACGGCTTCGACGAGGCGTCCGGCAACTTCCAGGTCAACAACTACGGGCGTGGTGGTCTCGGCGGCGATGACGTGCGAGCCGAGGCGCAGGACGGCGGCGGCATGAACAACGCCAACTTCGCCGCTCCCTCCGATGGCAACCGCCCGCGGATGCAGATGTTCCTGTGGGGCAGCGCGCTACCGAACGCGGTGACCGTCGACCCGCCCTCCCCTGCCGCCGGTTCCTACCAGGCCAGCGGGGCGGCCTTCGGTCCTGAGCTCGACGAGACAGGCCTCTCGGGCGACATCGCCCTGGTCGACGACGGCGCCGGGAGCACCTCGGACGCCTGCGAGCCGCTGGTCGACTTCCCCTCCGGCGCCATCGCTCTCCTCGACCGCGGCGTCTGCCCGTTCACCGAGAAGGTGTCCAACGCCCAGGACGCCGGGGCGGTTGCGGTGATCGTCGCCAACGACGTGCCCGGAGCCCCGATCACGATAGGTGGCGCCGATCCCACGATCACCATCCCATCGGCGATGGTCACGCTGGCCGACGGCGACACGATCAAGGACGGCCTGCCCGCTACCGGCCTGGTGCATCGCGACCCGGTGACCAGCCAGATCCGCGACGGCGACCTGGATGCCGGGATCATCATCCACGAGTACGGGCACGGCATCTCCAACCGTCTGACCGGCGGTCCCAACACGGCCGGTTGCCTCAGCAACCAGGAGCAGATGGGTGAGGGCTGGAGTGACTGGCTCGCCGTCGCGCTGCTGGCGCTGCCGTCGGAAAGCGGCGAGCAGCCTCGTGGCATCGGCACCTACGCCCTGTTCCAGCCGGACCGCACGTTGCAGGGTATCCGCCCGACGCCGTACTCCACCGAC
>WHTC01000227.1 GCA_009379795.1 Nitriliruptorales bacterium
CCGGACCCTCCGAGCACGGCGATCGCCACACCCAGCACGACCGCGTCGGCGACGAGCGACGTGAGGATCATCGTCCGCGGGTAGCGGTAGGAGCGGATCAGGTAGGCGACGGTGAACCCGGCGAGGATCGGGATGCCGAGCAGCAGCGGCCAGACCTGTGAGCCCGCAGCCACCAGGGCCAGCAGCCCGACCAGGGTGTACGCCGCGCCCCCCACGACCCGGACCAGGCCGAAGCGCCGTAGGAGCACCTCGTCGGGCGCGTTCAGCCGGGTTGACGGAGACGGCATCCTCCCGATGCTAGTGGCCCACCCTGGTGAGAGGAAGCCTTGTGCTGTGGCATGTGGTGAAGTTCAGGTTCCCCGCCACCAGCCGGCACTGGCTCGGGCCCGGGAGCTGTGCTCCGAGATCGTACGGCTGGACATCGTCACCGCCGACGCGCCCGACGTCCTGCCGCGCATCGCCTGACTACCGCGGGGCGGCCTGGTCCCTCCGGCGGGCTTCGGCGACCCGTTCCGCCTCCAGGCGCTCCAGGCCATGCTGGGAGTGGTCGACGAAGCTCATCATTTCGGCGACCGCATGGTGACCAGCCTGCTCGGCGATCAGCCGGTGCATTCGCTGGCAGACCCGTCGGTAGGACGCATGTCCCTGCGGCGCGGTGCGCAGCTCGATCATCTGCATCGCCGCGCGGGCGTTGAGCTGTATGCAGTAGCGCAGGCGGTGGGCCAGTCCCACCGCATACTGCGCCTGGACCGGCAGGTCCGGCCGCAGCCGGTCCCACAGCTGGGCCTCGCGAGCCAGGGTGGCATGCCACACCTCCGCCACGCCGGCCTCGTCGATCTCGGGTGGTGTGACATACCCGTGCCGCGGGCTCAGGTCCTGCCACTCGATGGTGACCAGGCGGTGGCGCTGGAGGTCGCGGAACGCGCCGTAATCGCTGCAGATGTCGAAGCGGTAGCTGACCCGCTCCAGCGCCCGGCCCGGCTTGTGACGCCGGTTGGTGCGCTGGCCGGTGAAGGCCCGGACCGCCCGGAGGCGGTCCTCGACGCCCATGGCGTCCACCCGGCGGCGCAGTTGGGTCTCCGGCAGGTCACTGTGGGGGTAGAGGATGCCGACGATGAGGTCCGTCTCGGCGTCCGGGTCGAAGTCGACCAGGGTGACCTCGTCAGCAGCGTCCGGGGCGATCCCCGCCAGCAGTTCGGTGGCGACGGCGCGCGTGGCCGTCCGGGTCGACGCCTGGTGAGCCGTCCAGGCTCCGCCGCGGTCAGGCCGGTCCACCCGGGTCAGGAACGAGGGGATGACCTGGCGCAGCGCGATCAGTAACGCGTCGCCCACCTGGCGGGCCTCGGCGAGCTCGTGACCGCGCAGCCGGATCAGCATCTGCTCGTAGGCCTGCCCGCTGGCGAAGATGCCGACGTTGGACACCGTCGCGGCGGGCAGAAGCCCACGCAGCACGTCGCACACCTTCGCGCGAATGCTGCTGCGGTAGACCGCGTCCGAGGTGGTCGAGTCCTGCGGAAAGCGCTCCCGCGCCCAGTCGGTCAGCGGTGCGAACAGGCCGGTGTACGCGGCGAACACGGCATCGAGTTCCGCCACGTAGTCCCCCGCGTGGGCCGTGGCCATCACATCGCTGGGCCGGTGGTAGCGCCACCGGCCTCCGGGCCGATCGTTGTAGGGGATGTAGCGGGTGGACTGCTCGAGGTAGGCGCCCAGCCGGCCCCACTCCAGCACCTTGGTCAGCAGGTTGGAAGCCTGCTCCACCGCCGCATGCGCGCCCCCGAGTTGCGCGACCGAATCGTCCCCGTACTCGCCGAAGATCCGCTCATACAGACGCGCCGCCCGGCCGCCCTCCCGCTCAGCGTCGCCGCCGGAAGGCCCTCCTGCGCCCAACTCCTCGCGGAACTCGTCAAGCAGCAGCCGCCGCAGACTCCGGGGCGAGCGCGAGTAGCGGGCGAACAGCGCCCCTTTGACCACTTCCGGCAGGCCGACGAGGGCGAACACCGGCTGCTCCATGTCCGTCACATGAGGCGCCAGCAGCGCGCGCTCCTCGCCGCTGAACGGCTCGACCACATAATCCGGCATGCGCATCCTTTCCGCCGGCGGCACCGCCGCCCGCTTCGCCCCGGGCCGACTGTTCGGACGTGAAGATCGATGAGGGCGCTCACCTACACTCCGTCGGGAGATGATGCCACGCACGGCTTCCAGGCCGGATGCACCCTCCTCGACGCCCAGAGGGCTGTCCGTTCTGCTCTCCGGGCTGGTCCCCGAACTCGGGTTGGCCGGGGAGTCGGCGTTCGTGCCGGCAGAGGCCGGCGAGATCACCGCTCTGGTCGTCGAGGACGGTGGCGAGCGCGCCAGGCTCCTGCCGGTGACCCGGCCCGACGGCAGGGTGGAGGGCTACCTCCGCAGCCGGAGCAACGACCCGGTGATACTGCGACGGCTGCAGCTCCTGGCTGACTTCGCCGGGGCGGCATTCGGAGAGGCGGCCAGGGCGCGTGCCCTGGCCGACCGCGAGGGCAACATCCGCCGGGTGGCGGAGCAACTGCAGGACTCCCTGCTCCCGCCCCTGCCCGAGCTCGCGTCCACCTCGATGGCGGTGCGGTACCGGGCCGCGGCCCGCGAGGCACGCGTCGGCGGCGACTTCTACGACGTGTTCCCGCTGCCCAATGGGCTCGCGTTGATCGTGGTGGGCGACGTGATGGGCAAAGGCGTCCAAGCCGCCAGCCGAACCTCGAGGATCACCCAGACCATCCGCGCGCTGACGTTGCAGGGGCTGGAGCTGCAGTGCCTTCTGGCGCGGGTGGACGAGCAGGTCAGCTTCCAGGATCCCGAGACGCTGGCCACGCTGTGGTGCGGCATCTACGACCCGGACACCGGTGAGCTGACCTTCGCCTCCCGAGGCCATCCACCCGCGCTGTTGATCCGCGCCGACGGGAACGCCCTGCGACTGGAGGCCGAGGGCCTGCCGCTGGGAATGAGCGATCTCGCGGAGTCGCCGCCGGAGGTGCGCACCAGGCGCATGGAGCCGCGCGATCTGCTGGTCGTCTACACCGACGGGGTGATCGAGGCGTCAGGGGACGTGATCGCCGGAAGCCAGGCGCTGATCGACACGTGCCAGCGTCACCGCCAGGAGCCGCTGAGCGCCGTGGTTGACCGCGCGCTGGACGAACTGCTCGCCGACGCCGGCCATGCCGACGACGCGGTCATGCTCCTGCTGCGCCGCCGCTAGCGGCCCGACTGACCCCTTTCCTCAGCCGACGCTTGGCCGGTTGATCGGTGAGGAAAAGGGGTCACTTCAGGAGCGCTTCCAGACCGACGGTCAGGCCGGGGAACTCGGCGATGCGGCGGACGGCCAACAGCACGCCCGGCATGAACGACGTGCGATCGATCGAGTCGTGCCGGAGGGTCAGCGTCTGGCCGGGCCCGCCGAACACCACCTCCTGGCTGGCGACCAGACCGGGCAGGCGCACGCTGTGCACGGGTACGCCCTCGACCACCAGCCCGCGGGCCGGGGTGTCCGCCGGCCCGGGGACCGCGACGGCTTCCGCGCGGGCCGCAGCCACCTGGCGCGCGGTGCGCAGTGCGGTGCCGCTGGGCGCGTCGACCTTGCGGTCATGGTGCAACTCGGTGATCTCGACGTGAGGCAGGTGCCGGGCGACCTCGGCGGCCAAACGCATCAGCAGCACCGCCCCGATCGCGAAGTTCGGCGCGACCAGGCAGTTGGCGGGCCCGGTGCGCGCCTCCAGGTCGGCCAGATCCCCCTCGCCCAGCCCGGTGGCGCCGACCACGGCATGCACGCCATGGGTCAGCAGCCACTCGGCGTTGACCTTGACCGAGGCGGGGGTGGTGAACTCGACCGCCACCTCGGCACCGGCCTCAGTCACCGCTTCCAGCGGGTCACCGCGCCCCACCCGAGCGACCAGGTCGAGGTCCTCCTCGGCCTCGAAGGCGGCGCAGGTGATAGCCCCCATGCGACCGCCCGCGCCGATGACCGCGACCCGGTGCATCGTCATGCGGCGACGTAGCGTCCGAACGAGCGCTGCTGCGCGGTGTCGAAGGTGCCCACCAGCGCCAGCGTGGAGGGTCCGCCGAGCAGGAACTCGGTGACCTCACCGACGGCCTCCGGGGTCACGCCCTCGATGGCCGTGATGGTCTCGTCCAGCGAGTACAGCGGGCTGCCGGTGACGACCGCTTTGCCGAGCCGGTTCATCCGGCTGCCGGTGTCCTCCAGTGCAAGGATGATCGAGCCGGCCAGGTTGCCCTTGGCGCGAGCCAGTTCCTGACCGGTAAGGCCGTCCTCGCGGACCTTGGTGAGCTCTTCGCCGACCACCCGCAGCACCTCGTCGGCCCGGTGGGGGGCCGTGCCGGCGTAGACGGCGAAGGTGCCGGCGTCGACGTACATGCCGAGGTGGCTGTAGACGGTGTAGACGAGGCCGCGGCGCTCGCGTATCTCCTGGAACAACCGGCTGGCCATGCCGCCGCCCAGCGCCTGGTTCAGCACCCCGGCGGCGTAGCGCCGGTCGTCGTTGCGGGCCAGGCCGCGCCCGCCGATCACCACGTGGGCCTGCTCGGTGGGGCGCGTGCGCACGACCGCGCCGCCGTCACCGGGGACCGCCGGCGGCCTTCGCTGGGTGGTGGCGTCGCCGTTCCGGTCGAGTGTCACCAGGGACCCGGCGACCAGTTCGACGAC
>WHTC01000302.1 GCA_009379795.1 Nitriliruptorales bacterium
CCCGTCTCCGGTCGCAACCCATCCATTGCCGCGCGTCTCCCGGGGACGTAGGCTCCCGCCACCCCTGGGCGGGCCTCGAGAGCCGATCGGCTCCCGCAGTGCACTCTCGAGGAGACGCTCTTGGATCGCGTTGACTACTCGGCCCTGCTCGACGTCGGCTGGGACGACGCCTGGCATGCGGCGTTCGGGCCCTATCGCCGCAGCGGCGCTCCCGGACGGGTGAGCCGCACTGACCGCGGCGGCCTCCTGACCGTGGAGACCGCGGAGGGCACCAAGCGCGCCCGGCGCGCGCCTGGCATGCGCCGCACCGCTGACCCGACCACCCTGCCGACCGTTGGTGACTGGGTGGTGCTGGGCGAGGAACGGATCGACGGCGCCCCCGTCGTCGACGCGGTGCTGCCCCGCCGTACGGCGATCATCCGGCAGTCGCCTGAGGATCGCGGGACGCCCGCTCAGGTCCTGGCCGCCAACGTCGACACCGCCCTGATCGTAGTGGCGGTGGATGACGAGGTGAACCACCGGCGACTCGACCGCTACCTGGCGCTCGCCTGGCAGAGCGGTGCCACCCCGGTCCTCGTCCTGTCGAAAGCGGACCAGTGCCCCGATGTCGCGGCAGTACTCGATGAGATGACGCTCGCGGCCATCGGCGTCCCCGCGTACCCGGTCAACGCGCTCACCGGCGAGGGCGTGGACGCCCTGCTCCCGCACCTGCAGCCGGGCCGTACGGGCGTGCTGCTCGGCATGTCGGGCGCCGGCAAGTCCACGCTGGCCAACCGACTGCTCGGTCAGGAGGTGCTGGCTGCCCGCGCCGTGCGGGACGACGGCCGCGGGCGGCACACCACCACCCACCGGCAACTGCTCCGGCTCCCGTCAGGCGGGACGCTCATCGACACGCCGGGCCTGCGCCAGCTGGGACTTTGGGACGCCGGGGAGGGCATCGCCGAGACCTTCGGCGACATCGAGGAACTCGCTGCCCGCTGCCGCTTCGGCGACTGCCGGCACGGCTCGGAGCCGGGGTGCGCGGTGCAGGCCGCGATCGCGGACGGGAGCCTGCCCACCATGCGGCTGGGCAGCTACCGGAAGCTGCAGCGCGAACGGGAGCACCAGGCCCGCAAGCGGGACCCCCGCCTTCAGCGCGCGCACAAGAACCGCTGGAGGCAGATCCACAAGGACCTGCGCTCCCACCCCCGCTACCGCGACGACTGAACGCATGGCCCGCAAATCGCCTGGCAAACCTTTGGCGTCTGCCCGTGAACGGCGCCGTTTGAGGATATGGTCGGAGGGAGGAATATGAGTGCTGTCGCCTCTCCCACCCTGCCGGTCAGAGCCCGGCGCCTTGTCACGCTCCTCGCCCTCCTGCTGGCGCTGGCCGCGCTGACGCTGTCCCCGTCCGCCGCTGCCGCGCAGACCGAGGGAGCGGTGCTGCGCGCGGAGGTTCGAGGACCGATCACGCCGGTGATCGCCGAGCACATCCGGGACGCTCTCGAGGAGGCCACGACCGCCGGGCATCAGGCCCTGCTGGTGGAGATGGACACCCCCGGCGGCCTCGAGACGTCGATGAAGCAGATCGTGCAGGACTTTCTCACGGCCGAGGTGCCAGTGATCGTCCACGTCTCCCCCTCGGGAGCGCAGGCGGCCTCGGCGGGGGCGATCATCACCTTCGCAGCCAACATCGCCGCGATGGCCCCCGGCACCAATATCGGCGCCGCCACCCCGATCGGGCTCGAGGACGGGGAGGTTCTCGATAAGATCGTCAACAACTCCGCCGCCTATGCCGAGGCCATTGCCGAGGTCCGCGGGCGCGACGCGGAGTTCGCGGTCGAGGCCGTGCGTGACGGCCGCTCGGCAGCCGCGAACGAGGCTCTCGAAGTCGGCGCGGTCGACCTGATCGCGACGAACCGCACCGCGCTGCTCGCCGACATCGACGGGCAGACAGTGATCGTCGACCCGGAGAGCGCCGACAACCCCGACGGCAGCGGCACTGAGGTCACGCTCGCCACCGCAGGCGCGCCGGTGGTCGATTACGAGCTGTCATTCACGCGACGGGTGCTGCAGACCCTGGCCGATCCGAACCTGGCCATGCTGTTCCTGTCGATCGGCACGCTGGGGGTCATCTACGAACTGGCGACTCCAGGCGGCATCGTCGGCGGGGTCATCGGCGCGATCATGCTGGTCCTGGCCTTCGTCTCCCTGGCCGTGCTGCCCGTCGATCTGGCCGGTCTGCTGCTGCTCCTCCTCGCGCTCGCGCTGTTCGCCGCGGAGTTGTTCGTGCCCGGAATCGGCGCCTTCGCCGGTGCGGGGGCGGTGACCCTGGTGGTTGCGGGCCTGTTCCTGTTCGAGCGGCCTACCGGGATCAGCGTCGACCTGTCGTTCCTGTTACCGGTCGCCGGCGCTGTCGCCCTGATCGCGGTGTTCATCGGCCGCCTGGTCTGGCGCACGCACCGCCGCGCGCCCTCTCCGGAGCGCATGGGCAAACTGGTGGGCGCGGTCGGCAGGGTCCGGCAGGGGAACCAGGTGTTCGTCAAGGGCGCGCTGTGGAAGGCCCGGCCCGTTGACGGGGAACTGCATGCGGGGGAAGAGGTCGAGGTGCTCGACATGGATGGCCTCGAACTCGTGGTGACCCGGGCCCACGACCGGCTGGAGCGCTGAAGCGGCCGTCTGCCTGCTCCTGGGCATGATTGGTGGCCCTGCAGGGTGATCCCAGGAGGAGCGGTCAATGACCCGGATCCGAACCGGCACGGCATCCTGGACCGACCCCACGTTGGTGAAGGAGTCGGACTGGTATCCCAAGCGCTCGATGAGCGCCGAGGAGCGGTTGCGCTACTACGCCTCCATCTTCCCGCTCGTCGAGGTGGACGCCACCTACTACTTCCCGCCGACGGAGCACACGGTTGGGCTGTGGACCGAACGGACGCCGCAGGACTTCCGCATGGACGTGAAGGCCTACGCGCTGCTGACCCAGCACCCCGCCGAG
>WHTC01000372.1 GCA_009379795.1 Nitriliruptorales bacterium
CGGTTCTGGTGCTCGGTCCTTGACTACGAGGTGCAAGACGAAGACGACGGAATTGTCACAATTGGCTCCCCTATGGTGCCTGAAGGCAAGAACCACCTTGGCCCAGTGCCACCGACGTTGACATTCGCGCACGTGCCCGAGGGCAAGACCGTCAAGAACAGGCTCCACCTCGACGTCAACCCAACCGACAGGGAGCAAGACGAAGAGGTCCGTCGCCTGCTCGACCTAGGTGCTCGACACGCCGACGTCGGCCAAGGCGATGAGAGCTGGGTCGTACTTGCCGACCCAGAGGGGAACGAGTTCTGCGTCCTTGCCGGCCGCCGCCCCTGATCGGAGGCCGCACACCGCGCCAGACCTACTTCCGGTCGCCTACCCACGCTCACGCGAACACGATGAGGAGCCCCTCCAAAGATGGAGAATCCCGACCCGAGCAAGATCAAACTCTGCCAACTTCTTGACTCATGACACAGTGTCCACCCCCGGCGGCACTCAGGGCGCCGTAACCGACGACCGCCACACTTCCAGCGAGGTACGTTTATCGCACGGCCAGCAACGGCTCTACGACGACCGCCTCGGAGACGACTTTAACCGCATACCTGCCCAATCAGCATGGTTGAAGGTTGTCTGGGCGAACTTGACCGTTTCTGTTTCATGCTTCTGCGCTCGGACTACGAAGGATTAGTTGGCTGCGGAGATATCGGCGTAGCTGAACCGGACCAGACCGCTTCCTGTCTATACGGCCATTGTGTCCCACTGTCCACCCAAATGGCGACTACCTCAGCGTGCCGTTCGTCGTGCCGCAGCTCACTTCAACGTCTGCCTCATTGCGGCAACCAGTGGCGCGCTAGCAGTGGCGGCTCCTGTCAGGTCGGTACCGCTACGGTCGCCGCTCACGCGAAGTCGAATAGGGGAGGGAATGCGAGCACGACTGCCCATGCCCAGGCGGCGTAGAGACGAGCAGGTAGTTGGTCTGCCACCGGTCGAGTCTGGCGAACGGTTCCCGTCGTCGGAGAAACGCAACGAGCAGCGCGACGGATACGGCGAGGTTCACCAGCAGGATGACGTTCTCGCCGAGCGCGGCCATCCGGTTTGGGGTGGAACCCCATTCGCTGATCCGGCTTACGATTTCGAGCAGCACGAGCCCGTCGATGACCAGAGCGCTGAGCACGAGCGCGAGCTGTTGCCAGTCGAACCAGCGCGGCGGGTGCTGATGGCTCGCGGGCGGAGATCGCGTACAGCAGGAGGCCGAGAACGACGACGAGCAGCACATTGAAGAAGATGAGCACGTCCCGGCCGACGTCAATGCCCGTGGTCGTCCAGATCACCGCCGCCAGGAAGGCCAGCAGGACGGCCGCGAACAGCGGCGTGAAAATGCGGGTCAGCACCGGTGCCATGTTTTCGATGACGCTCTTCTTGGCTTCTACCAGCCACGCGGCGACAACCAGCGCACCCGCGGCACCGCACGGCAGCATCCAGTCCTCCAGGAGGCGGGATGCGTCCAGGCCGATGGCATCGAAGGTCCCGAGTGTGATGGCCGCCAGCACGCCGCCGCCCAGCGCGATCAGCACGTAGTAGATGAAGTACTCGCCGGTGAATCGGATGAAGTCCATGCGCTGTCGCGGCTGGGCGCCTCAGCGAAGCCGGGGCCAGTCAAGTACTGCTCGACGTCGCCCACGCCTGCGGCCACGTGCCGACGACGGCGACAGCACCGCCCGCCGCACCATCGCCTCCGGTCTCGCCACCGGCCAACGCGCCGGCAGGCCCAGTTGGATGCTCGCTGTGGGGATGTAGGCTCCTTCTGCCCGGTACTTCGAAGCGCTGTGTATGCCCGGCGCTAGCGATACCTGGCTATGAGGACCCGCCTTCGGGCGGTCTGGGCGGAATCCCACCGTGGCGGTCACGCACTCTTCGCCGTCGACAAGGAGTGCCCAGGGCAAGGTGGGACTCGCGCGGACTGCCTTGTCGAGGCAAGACATTCCGGCTCGGTCTCCGCACGAGGCCCTCCGCCGATGAGCGCGCTGCCGCCTATTGCAGCGTCTGCTCGAGGTCGTCGAGCACGAGATTGGCCGCGGTGATGCCGATGCCGAGGAACCAGTGGTCGTCGGCGACCTTGTGCGC
>WHTC01000327.1 GCA_009379795.1 Nitriliruptorales bacterium
CCGAGCTGCATCTGGAGGACATCGACTGGCGTGGGGGCACCATCGGCCTGCGTCAGCGCAAGAACCGTCGCGGCGCGGTCGTTCCTCTGCCGCGCGAAGCCGGCCACGCGCTCGTTGACTACTTGCAAGGGCATCGTCCCGAGACCGACGAGCGTCGCGTGTTCGTGCAGCACATCGGGCCCCGCCGCGGGCAGCCGATCACGGCCACGGCCGTGTCCGAGGTCGTTTCCCGCGCGCTTCGGCGTGCCGGGGTCGACCCGCCGATGGCGGGCGCCTACGTGTTCCGTCACACGCTGGCCAGCCGCATGGTGTCGCACGGTGCCAGCCTCAAGGAGGTCGCCGACTTCCTCGGGCACCGCGATCTGGATACCTCGGCGATCTACGCCAAGGTCGACCTGCCAGCGCTGCGTGATGCGGCGCTGCCCTGGCCGGAGGCGACCCGATGACGCCTTCCAGCCTGCAAGCGCAGATCGACGACTACCTGGCCCTCCGACGCGGGCTGGGGTTCCAGCTCGACACGCCCGGCACGCTGCTGGCCGAGTTTGCCCGCTACGCCGAGGGGGTCGGCCATCACGGTCCGGTCACGACCGACCTCGCGGTGCGATGGGCGCTGACGACACGCTCCGACGATCCGGCACAGGCCGGCCGACGACTGGCGGCCGTGCGGCAGTTCGCCCGCCACCGGGCAGCGTTTGACCCCGCCACCGAGATCCCTGCGGTCGGGCTGCTCGCCGCCGTGCCGCGCCGCCGGTCCCAGCCGCACATCTACAACGACGCTGAGATCGCCGCGCTGCTCGGCCAGGCAAGGCTGCTACTGCCCCACGGCGGGCTTCGCCCTGCCACTTACGTGGCGTTGTTCTCACTGCTGGCCTCGACCGGGCTGCGGCTGTCGGAGGCGTGCCGGCTCGAACGCGACGACGTCGACCTTGCCGACGGGATCCTGACCGTGCGGGAGGGCAAGTTCCGCAAGTCCCGTCTGGTCCCGCTGCACCCGACCGCGACGCGCGCGCTGACCATCTACACCACCGACCGCGACAGCCGTCCCGGCGCCCTCCGGTCAAGGGGCTTCTTTCGCACCGACCGTGCGCCGGCGCTGATGTCTGACACCGTGCAGAAGACCTTCTCCCGGCTCCGTCAGCGACTGGGCTGGACCGCCGAGGGCCGTGCACGCCGGCCGCGGATCCACGATCTGCGCCACACCTTCGCGGTGCGTCGCTTGCTGGCCTGGTGCATCGACGGCGCCGACGTCGACCGCAAGGTCCTGGCACTGTCGACCTACCTCGGTCACGCCAAGCCCTCCGACACCTACTGGTACCTCACGGCGGTCCCGGAGCTGATGGCAGTCACCACCGGCTGCTTCGAACACTTCGCCCGGCAGCCACAGGAGAACCGAGCATGACCATCGACCCCACCGGCTTCCCGGCGCTGCTGCAGGACTTCTTCCAGCGGCGGCTGATCGCCGAACGCGGCGTCAGCGCGCACACGATCGCCAGCTACCGCGACACGTTCGAGCTGCTGCTGCGCTACGCCGCCCGGCGTAGCGGCCGGACCCCGTCCGCGCTCACCCTCGATGACCTCGACGCCCCGCTGGTGCTGGACTTCCTCGACCATCTCGAGACCGAACGCGGCAACTCGGCGCGGACCCGCAACCTGCGGCTGACCGCCATCCGCTCGTTCATGCGGCACGCGTCGCTGCGCGATCCAACCTGCCTGCCGATCGCCCAACGGGTGCTGGCCATCTCACCCAAACGGTTCGACCGGCCCGAGCTCGACTTTCTCTCACGCGACGAGATCGACGCGCTGCTCGACGCCCCAGACACCAGCACGTGGAGCGGTCACCGCGACGCCACGCTGTTCGCCGTGCTCTACAACAGCGGCGCGCGCGTCTCCGAAGCCACCGGGCTGACCAACGCCGACGTCCTCCTCGACCGCGCGTCTGCCCTGCAGCTGCACGGCAAGGGCCGCAAGCAGCGTGTCGTGCCGCTGTGGAAGAACACCGCAGCGAAGCTGCGCGCCTGGCGAGTCCACATCGACCCTGCCGCCGACGCTCCCGTATTCCCCAACCGGTCCGGCCGCCCGCTGTCACGCTCCGGTGTCGAGCACCGCCTACAAGTCGCGCTCGAGACCGCGTCCCAGCGCTGCCCGTCCCTCGCCAAGCGTCACGTCACGCCGCACACGCTGCGGCACTCGACCGCGATGCACCTGCTGCAGTCCGGGGTCGACGTCACCGTCATCGCACTGTGGCTCGGCCACGAGGACACCGCCACGACCCACCTCTACATCGAAGCCGACCTCGCCATGAAAGAAGCCGCTCTCAGCCGCATCGACCCCCACTGCGGCAAGCGGACCCGGTTCAAGCCACCGGACCGCCTGCTCGCGTTCCTCGAAGGCTTGTGACCGCCGCAACGACGTCTCTTGGGCGGCACCACCCGAGACGAGCACCCCGGCTATGCCGAGTTCCCCCAGCCGTTCAGGACCCTCAACCCCGGGCCTCCAGCCTTCGGCGACGTCTCACTCCTCGTACTCGGCATAGTCCCGCCCTCGTCATAGCCCCCG
>WHTC01000178.1 GCA_009379795.1 Nitriliruptorales bacterium
CGATCTGTCGAGCGTGGTGAAGGCCGGCTCGGGCGGCGCGCCGGTCAGTCCCTCGGTCGTCGAGCGGTTCGAGCAGGCGACCGGCATCTACGTGCACAACCTGTACGGGTTGACGGAGACGACCTCGCCCAGCCACCTGACGCCGCTCGGGGTGCGGCCGCCCGTCGACCCGCGCAGCGGCGCGCTCAGCGTCGGCATTCCGGTGCCCGGCTGCGTCGCCCGCATCGCCGACCTCACCACCCGCGAGGTGCTCCCCATCGGGGAGATCGGCGAGATCGTGATCGAAGGGGCCATGGTCGTGCCTGGCTACTGGGAGAAGCCCGAGGAGAGCGCGCGGGCGATCCCCGACGGGCGCCTGCACACCGGTGACGTCGGCTTCATGGACGCCGACGGGTGGTTCTACATCGTCGACCGGGCCAAGGACCAGATCAACGCCTCCGGCTACAAGATCTGGCCCCGCGACGTCGAGGATGTCCTGTACCGTCATCCGGCGGTGCGCGAGGCAGCCGTGATCGGCAAGCCCGATCCGTACCGCGGCGAGACGGTGAAGGCGTTCGTGTCGCTCGTGGCGGGGCAGCGGGTGGAGCCCGAGGAGCTCATCGCCTTCTGCAAGGGGGAGATGGCCGCCTACAAGTACCCGCGCGAGGTCGAGATCCTGCCCGACCTGCCGAAGACCCCGACCGGGAAGTTCCTGCGCCGCGAACTGCGCGATCGTGAGCGCGCCGCGCAGCCTGGGACCCCGTAGGCGCCGCTACGTCGTGTCGTCGGTCTCGATGAACGCGAGCACCGTGCCGACGTCCACCGTCTCCCCGGCCGGCACCACGATCTCCCCGAGCACCCCGGTGAACGGAGCCTCCAGCTCGGTCTCGACCTTCGCGCTCTCCACGAGCGCCAGCGGATCGTCCTCGGCGACGCGGGCGCCTTCGGCCTTGAGCCACTCCACGATCGTGCCCTCGGTCATCCCCATGCCCCACTGCGGCAGACGGATCTCACGCCTCATGCCTACGCTCCCGCCGTCGTGCCGATGACGCCGAGCACCCGGCGGACCGCGGTGACCGCACGGCCTGCGTCCGGGTACAGACCCTTCTCCAGAGCAGGGCTGAACGGGATCTGCACGTCCGGGGTCGTGACGCGCACCACGGGGGCGCGCAGCGCATCGAAGGCAAGCTCGGCGGCCAGCGCGGAGATCTCCGCCGCCGCGCCGCAGGTGCGATGCGCGGGATCGACCACGACGAGCCGGCCGGTCCGCCGCACGGAGGAGAGGATGGCCTCCATGTCGAGTGGCACGAGGGTGCGCGGATCGATCAGGTCGACCGAGATGCCGTCGTCGGCGAGCGTCTCGGCGGCAGTGACGGCGTGCGGGAGAGACCCGGCGATCGCGACGACGGTGACATCGTCGCCACGACGCACGTGGTTCGCGACCCCCAGCGGAACCTCGTAGGGCTCCTCGGGCAGGTCCTCCTTCCGGAACCACAGGGTCGCGTCCTCGAAGAACAGCACCGGGTCGTCGCTGCGCACGGCCGCGCGCAGCAGTCCACACGCGTCGTAGGGCGTGGCCGGCGTCACGATCGTGAGGCCCGGGACGTTCATGAACATCGGGTAGGGGCGGTCGGAATGGTGGGCCGCCATCGACGCGCCGTAGAACATGCTGGCCCGGTACACCACGGGCAGGGACGCCTGGCCGCCGAACATGTACCGGTTCTTCGCCACCTGGTTCACCAGTTGGTCCATCGCCAGGTACATGAAGCTCGCGTAGGTGAGGTCGACGATCGGGCGCAGGCCGGTCATCGCGGCGCCGGCGGCCAGGCCCGAGAACCCCTCCTCGGAGATCGGGGTGTCCCAGACCCGGTCCGGGCCGAAGGTGTCGACGAACCCCGGTGCGGTGCCGTACAGGTTGCTGCGTACATCCTCCCCGAGCAGCACGACGGTCCGGTTCTCGGTCATCGCCTCGTGCTGCGCCCGCCCGATGGCGGCCAGGTACGTCATCGTGGCCACGCGATCCTCCTGTTCTCCTCGGCCGGTCACCAGGACGCCGGCACCGTGCGAGTGGTGTACAGGTCGGCGAACGCGTCCTGCGGGTCGGGGAACTCGCTGTCCCTGGCGAAGCGGACCGCCTCGTCGACCTCGGCACGGACCTCCGCCTCCAGCGTGTCGAGCGCGTCCTCGTCGACGCCGTGCTCGCGCGACAGCACGGCGCGGAACCGCACGACCGGGTCGCGCGACAGCCACGCCTGGATCTCGTCGGCCGGGCGGTACACGCCCGCGTGTCGCAGCCCCTCGGAGTGCTCCGAGAAGCGGTAGGTCCTGACCTCGACCAGCGACGGGCCGAGACCAGCTCGCGCTCGGGCGACCGCGTCGGCGACTGCGGCGTGGACTGCCATGACGTCCTGCCCGTCCTCCACGGTGGCGCCGGGCATGCTGTACGCCACGGCCCGGTCGGCGATGTTGGGCACCGACGTCGCTTCCCTTGCCGGCGTGGTGACGGCGTACTGGTTGTTCTCGCACAGGTAGATGACCGGGAGCGTCCAGATCGAGGCCAGGTTCATCGACTCGTGCAGCGCGCCCTGGTTGACCGCACCGTCCCCAAAGAAGCACAGCGCGACCTGATCGGTGCCGCGGACGCGTGCGCTGAACGCCGCACCGGTGGCGACCGGCACCGCCGAGCCGACCACCCCCGACTCCCCGAGGCTGCCGACACGGAAGTCGGCCAGGTGCATCGACCCGCCCTTGCCCTTGCAGACGCCGGTGCGCTTGCCGAAGATCTCGGCCATCAGGGGCCCGAGCGGCGCGCCCTTTCCGATGGGATGGCCGTGCGAGCGGTGGTTGCCGGTCATCCAGTCGTCGTCGCGCAGCGTGCAGCACGAGCCGACGACCTCCGCCTCCTGGCCCAGGCTCAGGTGCGCACTGCCCGGAAGCTCGCCGCGTTTGACGAAGCGCCGGACCGCCTCGTCGAACATCCGGATGCGGAGCATCCGCCGCTGCATCTCCAGCAGCGCGTCCACCGACAGGTCATCCTCGTGCATCCGCAAACCCTCGCTCACGACGCCTCCTCTGCTGCCGGTGTCACCGCGGCGCCAGCGCAGTCAGCGTCCGCCGGACCGCGTCCGGGTACCGCTCGCCGGGCGCCACCGGGTCGGGCATGACCGCCAGCGTGGCCACGCCAGTCGTCTTCCACGCCGCCAGCTGCTCACGACATCGCTCCGCGGGGCCCACCAGGCAGTACTCGTCGACCAACTGATCGCTGATGGCCGCCCGCAGCCCTGCCTGGTCGCCCGTGACGAACGCCGCCCGGCAGCGCGCCGCCTGCGCCTCGAATCCGGCGCGCGCGAGCGCGGCGTTGTACGCCGGCAGGCCGACCCAGTACGCGAGTGAACCGCGAGCGCGGTCGCGGGCAACGCCGAGGTCGTCGCCGACGAACGCGTGCACCGCGAGATCGACGGGGACGGAGGTGTCGCGTCCTGCGCGGCGGGCGCCCCGCGCGGCCGCCGCGGACACCTCGCCCAGCCCGCTGCGAGGCACGAGATAGACCATCAGCCCGTCCGCCACCGCGGCGCCCGCCTCGGCCATCTTCGGGCCGACGGCGGCGGCGTGAACCGGGACGTGGTGACGGGGCTTGCGGATCTCCAGGACGGCGTCCTGGTAGGTCTGCACCGGCAGGTCGGGGTAGCGATCCCGGACCGAGCCGTCCAGCAGGCCCTTCACGTCGCGGATGTAACCGGGAAGGTCTTCGCTCGGCCTCCCGACGGGCACGCCGAGCGCTTCGACCCTGACGCGGTGACCCAGACCGAGCCCGAGCACGAAGCGGCCGTGCGACAGGTCGGCGATCGTGACCGCGGCCTGGGCGGTGATCAGCGGGTGGCGCAGGTAGCTGATCGCGACGAAGCTCCCAACGCGGATCTTCGCGGTGCCCAGGGCGATCGCGAGATCGATCGACAGCGTGTCGGTCAAGGACTCGGTGGTGTAGCACGCTGTGTAGCCGAGCTCCTCCGCCCGGCCCGCGAGGCCGACGAGTTCGTCCACCCGTGCATCGGCGAAGGTCAGGAGCGCGACGCCGAGGTCCGTCATCTCGCCTCCTCGTTATAGCTTGAGATACTGCTCAAGAACCTTGGGACTCTCCCGCAGCTCGTCTGCGGAGCCGCCGCCGACGATCACCCCTTGGTCGAGGGCGTAGGCGCGGTCGGCCAACTGGAGCGCCATCTGGCTGTTCTGCTCCACCAGGAGGACGCCGACCCCGGTCTCGGCGACGGCGCGCAGTGTGCGCGCGATCTCGACCGCGAGGTTGGGCGCGAGCCCCTGGGTCGGCTCGTCGACGAGCAGCAGCCGCGTTCCGCAGATCAGCGCCCGGCCGATCGCCACCATCTGCTGCTGGCCTCCGGAAAGGCGTGACGCGTCGAGGTCGAGATGACGCTCCAGCGCGGGGAATACCTCGAGCACCCGCTGCAGCGCCGGCTCCTGCTCATCGCGGGGCAGGCTTGCGCCGAGCGCGGCCAACCTGACGTTCTCCCGAACCGTCAGTCCGGGGAACATCCGCCGGTCCTCGGACACGTAGCCGATGCCGAAGCGTGCGATCCGCTCGGTGGCCAGGCCGACGACGTTCTCGCCGCCGCAGTCGATGCGCCCGCTACGCACGGCGACCAGACCCATGATGGCGCGCAGCGTCGTGGTCTTTCCTGCTCCATTGCGCCCGAGGAGCGCCACCAGTTCGCCGGAGCGCACCTCCATCGACACCCCCTGCAGGACGTGCGCGAGGCCGTAGTACGCCTGCACCACTTCAAGCCGCAGGAGGGGGAGCGAGGGTTGCCGCGGCGCGCTCACAGGCTGCCCGTCAGGTAGACCTCTTGGACCTCCGGGTGCGCCCGGATCTCATCCGGCGTGCCCTCGAACAGGGTGGCGCCCTGGTGAAGGACCGTGATGCGGTCCGCGATGCCGAGGATCACGTCCATCTTGTGCTCGATCATGAGGATCGTCAGGTCGGCGTTGAGGTCTCGGATCAGCTCGACCGTCTCCGCGGTCTCCTGGGGGCTCATGCCGGCCGTGGGCTCGTCGAGCAGGAGCAGCCGCGGGGAGGACGCCAGGGCGATCGCGAGGTCGAGGCGGCGCTGGTCCCCGTGCGACAGGTTGCCGGCCGTCTGGTTGGGCCGGTCGGCGAGCCCCACGCGCTCCAGTACCTGCTCGGCATGGGCGACGACGTCGTGCATCCGGTTTGCGGATCGCCAGAACACATAGGAGAACGAGGCCGCCTGCGCCGCGATCCGGACGTTCTCCAGGACGCTGAGCAGCGGGAAGATGGTCGTGATCTGGTAGGACTTCGCCAGGCCGCGGCGCACGACTTTGTGGTACGGCAGACCGGTGATCACGTCGCCGTCGAAGCTGACCCGTCCGGCGGTCGGCCTGGTATGACCGGTGATGAGGTTGAACAGGGTCGTCTTGCCAGAGCCGTTCGGTCCGATCACCGCATGCAGGCTCCCATCGGCGACGTCGAGATCGACGCTGTTGACCGCGTGGATACCGCCGAACCAGCGATCGAGTCTCTCGGCGAGCAGGATCGGGGCGCTCATCCGCGACCTCCGGGTACACGCGGCAGCCGGAGTCGGCGGCCGCTCCCGGTCACCAGCCCCCACAGCCCTTGGGGGAACGCCAGCACGCACAGGACGAAGATCCCGCCGACGATGAGCTGCCATGAGGCGAAGTTCTGTGAGAGGTAGTGCTCGAGCAGGAGGAACACGACCGCCCCGAGGAACGGTCCGAACAGCGAGCCGCGCCCTCCGAGGATGGCCATGATCAGCACCACGCCGGAGAGCAGCCAGTACGGCGTCAGCCCGACGAAGTTGTTCAGCATCGCGAACAGGCCACCCGCGAGGCCGGCGACGGTCCCGGCGACGGTGAACGTGATCAGTTGGACGACCCGGGTGTTGTAGCCACACCCGCGCGCCCGCTCCTCGCTCTCCCGGATCGCCTCCAGGACCCGCCCGAGCGGCGAGTCGGTGTAGAGGATCAGCAGCGCGAACACGGCGATGACGATCGCGGCGGTCACCAGGAAGAACGTCAGCGGCTCGCCGATGGAGCTCATGCGCAGCGACACTCCGGGCAGCGCGAGCATGGCGCTGGGGATCGCGGCCAGGCCGTCGTCGCCGCCGGTCACGCTCCGCCACTGCAGCGCGATGAAGAACCCGAGTTGGACGAACGCGAGCGTCAGCATCGAGAAGTAGATCTCGGTGCGCCGCAGGCAGACCGCGCCGACGAGCGCGGACAGCACGCCCATCCCCACCATCGCCGCGCCGAGCGCCAGCCAGGCGTTGGGGCCGACGTGCAGCAGCACGAGGCCGGCGGTGTAGCCCCCCCATCCGAACGGCAGCGCATGCCCGAATGACACCAGACCGCCGTAGCCGAGCAGGAGGTTCAGGCTCGCCGCCCACAGCCCGTAGATGAGGATCGAGATGGCCAGGCTCGGGTCCGGGACGGTGAAGAAGATGACGACCACCGCGAGCAGCAGGAGCCACAGCTGCTTCCAGGTCCATGGTGCACTCGCTCCGCGGCGGCCGGAAACGACGGCGGGACGCGCCGCGTCGACAGCGGCGATCTCCTGCACGTATTCGGCGCTCATGAGAGAGCCAGCGCCTGCACGTATTCGGCGCTCATGAGAGAGCCAGCGCCTGCACGTATTCGGCGCTCATGAGAGAGCCAGCGCCTGCACGTATTCGGCGCTCATGAGAGAGCC
>WHTC01000202.1 GCA_009379795.1 Nitriliruptorales bacterium
GCCGATCGAGGAACTCTTCGAGCAGACCGTGACCAGCGTCCTCCGCCAGGCCACCCGGGACGCGACCATCCTCGGCCATCTGAGCTGTCGGGTGGAGAACACCGCCGTCGCGCTGGATCACCCGGCCGGTTTCTACCATCCTCAAGCGGCTGCCGACTGCGCGGTGAGCGCGTCGCAGCGTCGGGCGAACGACACCTCGTTCTGCACCGCGCACGCCCCGTACACGAGCACGGAGCGGCTGGCGATCGAGTTGGAGACCTTCATCAGCGGCGATGCGTTCGCACGCAGCTGCCCGCTGGTCGGCACGGACGTCAAGGTCATGATCGCGCGTGCGGGCCGAGAGGTCGACGTGACCGTCTGCCTGCCCTTCCGCCCGGAGCGTACGGGGTCGCTCGCCGAGTACCGGGACGCGCTCGCCCACGCCGAGCAGGTCGTGCGGGAGTTCGCCGAGCCGCGGATAGACGGCGGTCGGCTGTCGCTGTCGGTTAACACCAAAGATCAGGCCGGCGGTGTCTATCTGGCGCCGTTCGGCACGTCGCTGGGCAAGGGGGACTGCGGTCTGGTCGGACGCGGCAACAAGGCCGACGGCGTCATCCCGGCGGTTCGCTGCACCAGCATGGAGGCCCTGGCCGGCAAGAATCCGCTGCACCACACCGGCAAGCTGTACACGCTCGCTGCGATGCGGATCGCCGATCGCCTCCACACCCAACTCAGCCTGTCGAACGAGACGGTGCTGCTGTCACGCAACGGCTGCCTGCTGCGCACCCCGGCGTTCGTCGGCGTTCGGCTGGCTGCTTGGGCGTGTTCGGCAGATGCTCCTCGGCCCGGATCACATGCGTGATCCGCATCCTGATGTCGTCCACGACATTGGCCAGCAAGAACACGGGCGAACCGTCGCCGCGCGCGACGACGAAGTCCTCGATCAGCGCGTTGTCGAACATCGGCTCGCCGCGCACCAGATCCCGCACCACCGTCACCCCCTCATCAGGGGTGCGGAACCGCAGCGCACGGCCATGCTCTGCGGTCAGCCCGCGCTCCCGGCAGAAGCCGTCGTATCCCGCGTAGGCGGCGCCGACCCGCCGCCGCACCGACGCGCGCGTGCAGTCGCAGTAATATGCGTGACCCTCGTCGAACAACCGCTGGGCCGCCTTGACCTGCTCACCGGCGTACGACGACTGCAACACCGGGCCCTCATACTCCTGCGGCGTCATGCCCAGCCACGACATCGCCCGCACAATCCCGTCGATCCACTCCGGGCGGCTCCGCGACGCGTCCGTATCCTCGATCCGCAGCACGAACAACCCATCGCGCTGCCGAGCGAACGCCCAGTTGTGCAGCGCAGAACGGGCGGAGCCCACGTGGAACATGCCCGTCGGCGAGGGGGCGAACCGAACACGAACCGTAGGATCAGGCATGCAGCAGAGCGTAACCGCCTCCAGCAGGAAGGATGCACCCCCTGCGCCTGTCCTTGAAGCCGTTCGTGCAGGTAGGCGATGTTCGAACAGCGTGGCATCAGCCGTGCAAGTGGCGAGGAGTCCGGGTCAGCTCGGCGATGCGAGGAGGAGTTCCGCTGCGTGTCGTGCGGCCTCGACGGCATCACGCAGCCGGTCGGCCTTGCGTCCGCCCGCGTTGGCGACGAGGCCGGTACCTCCGCGCCGCCGCCGATGAGCGTGCCGGCTTCTCTGAGCGGATCGACCGCCTCGACCCTGAGGACCTCAGCGACACGATCGTTGATCGTGGCCACGAGCTGGGCCTTGCCGTCGATGACGCAGCCGAGTACGGCTACCCCCGGCTGGCTGTTCGGTCCCTGGGCGAGGACCTCAGCGGCAAGGGGGCGCAGCTCGGCGGACGCGATCTCCGTAAGGAACTCGGCGACGATCCATCCGTTCCTGGTCGCCTCCCGTCGTGCTGCCAGGGTCGTGGCCCGCTCGGCGAGTTCCCGTCGTCGGTAGGCGGCGAGCTGACGTTGGCTGTCGGCGAGGGCGGCGAGGCGAGCGGTGAGCCGCTCGACGATGGTGTCGGGCCGGGCGCCGAGCAGCCGGCCGAGTTCTGCCATGATCCGGCGTTCCTGGTCGGCGTGGCGAAGCGCGTCGATGCCGGTGAGGGTGCATTCATGACTGGATCTCGGCACGCAGGACGCCCGTGACGCTCCCTTCCCAGCGGCTCAGAACGGCAGCCAGCGTGCCTCCGGCAGCGGCACGTAGAACACGTGCAGAAGCAGCCCGTAGGCGACGAGGATCACGCCCAAGGCGACGGCCACCGAGAGCATGACGTTCTTCCTGGAACGGACCGTGGCGAGATAGATCGACGACACGATGATCATGGCCACACTCATGATCCAGAACCCGACCGGCTCCGAGAGCACGACGTAGGCGGCGGCCATCCCGATGAAGACTGCGACGTCCACGCCTTTCCCCCGCAGGATAGGTGGGACGACGCCGACCCGGTCGCCGTAGCCCAGGAGCCCTCGGATGATGAGGTACACGGCGAAGACAACCTGCGTATAGCTCAACGCAACCGGGAAGAGCCAGTCGAGGCGGCCTTCGCCCGCGTTGAGGAGGAACACGGCAGCGATAGCCAGCAGCGCGAGGCCCCCCGTCAGGTCCACGGCGATGCGAGGACCCGTTGCCGGGTTCTCGGCCGAGGTTGTCAGGCTCTCAGTCGAAGACATGACGACGCCCTCTGTGATGGGACCAGATCACCCAGGCGATGGACGCAATCGTCACCCCGACGATCATCATGCTCACGGGGCGACCGAAGAACACCTGGAAGACGGATCGGGCTTCCGCCATTGCCATGGCCTGCACGAGGGCGGGCTCGATGATGGGGCCGAGGATCACACCCAGGCCAATGGGTCCGGGATGGAATCCCAGCTGCGCCAGGAAGTAGACGGCCACGCCGAGCCCGAGCATCAGGAACACGTCCATGATGTGGCTACGGATGGCGAAGGCGCCCACGACCGAGAGGAACATGACGATCGGAGCGAGGAGCCGTACCGGGATCATGACCATCCGAGCGAGACCACCCGCCAGGAACATCGCCACGAAGAAGGCGATGACGCCAGCGAGAATGATCGCCCAAGCGAAACTGTAGACGAGTGCCGGCTCTGTCATAAAGAACTGGGGACCGGGCCGGATTCCTTGGAGCAACAATGCCCCGAGGATGACCGCCGCTGGCGCAGAACCGGGAATCCCGAGTGCGACCAACGGCACCATAGCTCCTCCGGCGGCACCGTTGCCCGCAGCCTCCGACGCGACGACCCCCTCCAGTGCACCTTTGCCGAACTTCTCTTTCTCCTTGCTCCAGCGCACGGCTTCATTGTAGGAGACAAGCGTGGCGATCGGGCCACCCGCGCCGGGCAAGATCCCGACCAGTGTCCCGATGATCGACGAGCGCAACACGTTCACAGGCTTGACCAGAATCTCCTTCACCGTGGCCAGGGCAACACCTGGCTCCCTCTTGTAGGTCGCGATGGTGTGGTGCTCACCGCGTTTCGAGACCAGGCTGAGCACCTGGGGGACGGCGAAGATCCCGATCAGCGCGGCGACGACATTCAGACCTCCACGCAGCTCCGTGATCCCGAAGGTGTAGCGGGACACCGCCCCCGTGGCGCTAATGCCGATGGTGGCGATAAGCATGCCGAGCACTCCACCGGCGATTCCCTTAGCAAGCGAGTCGCCAGCGATGCTGCCAATGATCGTCAAAGCGAAGACGCCAATCCAGAAGAACTCAGGCGGCCCGAAACGCAGGGCGACGTCCGCGAGTGGTCCCGACAGGAACATGAACGTGAATCCACCGACCGCCGTACCGATCAAGGCGCTGAAGCCTGAGGCGACGATGGCCGCTTGACCCCGCCCCTGCTTCGTCAGCGGGAATCCGTCGAACGCGGTCGCCACCGCGGATGGTGTGCCGGGAGTGTTGACCAGACACGCGGGAATCGAGTCAGCCAGCTGCGAGGCGACGTATAGCGCTCCCAACATCGCCAGCCCCTGCTCGGGGGGCAGGGCGAAGGTGAACGGCAGAAGAAGCGCGGTGCCCATTGTTGCCGTGAAACCGGGCAGTGCGCCGACCAAGATTCCGCTAAGCACTCCGATGATGATGACGAGCAGCGAGGCCGGCGTCACGGCCATCAGTAGTCCCTCGAGCATCCCATCTTCTCCTTGCCTGGAAGATCTCTACTCGACGCCCCGCCGTGCGATCCTGACGCGGAAGAGAAGTCGCGCCGAAGGAGAGGTGGCCCACCTCAATCGATTCACCGGCGGCCAATGCTCCGTACGCTGTCGAGTGCTTCGGAGTGACGAACTCCTTCTCGATGTCGTCGTAATGGATGAACGGCATGGTCTGTCCTCGGTTAGCTGAGGCCACCAGTCTTGTCGTAGTTGGGATCGACCAGACGCTTAAACGACAACGCCGTCGCATCCTCCTGGCACACTGCCCGGTGCGGGACGTTGGAGGGATGGAAGCTTGCCTGCCCGGCGTGCACCTCATAGATCTCGTCGCCCAACGTGACTTCGAACAGCCCCTCGAGGACATACAGGATCTGCTCCTCTGGGTGCTGGTGCATCTCCGCGCCCTCGCCATGCTTGAAGCTGATCTTGGTCAGCTCCATCGCTTCGCTCCTGAGCACCTGGCCCCGGCCCTCCGAGTACTGCCCAGCGACAAGGTTGTCCGCATCCCTCTCGTCAAAGATGACCAGACCCATTCATGCATCCTTCCTCAGAGCGTCGCGATAGCCACCGTCCGTCGACGGGTTTTCAGCCATGAGCGCAGTCGGCCGACCAGGTTCCCGATGGGGAGCCGGCCAGCCGACTCCTAATGACGCCCCGGGGAGACACGCGCTCCAGTGGCTCCCTTGGGGGCCATCTCATTCCTCCAGCTCCGCCGGGTCCAGACCTTCCATGGTCGTCCCGACGGCCTCTTGCTGGTCTTCGAGGTACTCACGCGCCTCTTCGGCCGTCTGGGACAGCGTTATGAAGCCGGTCTCCGCGTACGCCTCTCTAACCTCGTCGTTCTCCATAGCCTCCTGCACGGTGGCGTTCCATGTCTCGACGATGTCCTCTGGCGTCTCTGGAGGAAGGATCAAACCCCACGAAGTCACGAGGTTGACCCCGTCGTAGCCGGCCTCCTCGAAGGTCGGCACATCCTCATACGCCTCGGACCGCTCCGGGCCCGAAAGGGCGAGGGGACGGATCTGGCCCCCGTCGAGCAGCGAGAACCCGGAGATGGCGGCGTCGATGTGGCCTCCCACGACCTGAGGGACGATGTCACCCACCCCGCCGCTGACCGGGACAAAGCCCAGATCGATATCCGTCGCGTTCAAAACCTCGCTGACCAGCAGCCGGCCAGGCACACCGACACCGCTGACCGTCACCTCCCCGGGCCGCTCGCGCGCCTCTTCGATGAAGTCCTCGATGGTCTCGAAGGGGCTGTCGTTGGCCACACCAATGATGTTGGGCGAGTACTCGGTCCAAGCGATGTACTCGAAGTCGTCCGCCGCGAAACCGACGTCCTCGCCGGTTTCCGTGAGCAGGATGATGTTCGGTGCCACGACGTTCGCGATCGTGCAGCCGTCCGGCTCAGCCTCGCTAACCGCCTGCCAGCCAATGGCGCCGTCACCCCCGGACTGATAAACGATGTTCAGTCGCGTGTCGAGGGCGTCTTCAAGGGCGGACTGCAGGCGCCGAACCTGCTGATCCGAGCCGCCTCCGGGCGCGTAGGGCACGATGACCTCGACGGCGCGGCAGTCCAGCCCAGCCGCCTCCTCGGCATCGTCGGGCTCATCGGTGCCTTCGCCTTCGTCGCC
>WHTC01000402.1 GCA_009379795.1 Nitriliruptorales bacterium
CGACCCGGCCTACCGCTGCGGCATCACCGCGCCCGAGCTCCTGGAACGCACGGCGCATCGCCTCGATCAGGGTCGGCATATCGAGCAGACCGCGAACGTCTTTGTTGGTGAGCAGCAACGTCATGGTGTTCCTCTTTTCCGTGGAAGTGCCCGAAGCAGCATGCCACCTTGGGGGCGACCGCCCGACACACAGCCGGAGCCGTCCCAGGACCATCCCCGCGTTGCCGCCGTCGCGACTGCCGTGTCGAAGTCAATCGACGGGATCGGCGACCACCGCGCCGCGTCCACCGGTCCACATGTGAGACCCAGTTCTCGGTTTCCTTCCCGCTGTCGTTGCTATGGTGAATCTATTCAGCCGCCAAGGCTTGCAGGACCCGTATGCAGCATGGACATCTAGGATTGGAAGACCGTGGGGAGGTCGGTTGGAATGACGGGAGGGCTGGACAGCCGGCTTGGCAGCATCCAGGAGGACAGGGCACGGCCAGGCTGATAAGGAGCGAGCATGCAGCGACTCGTGAAAGTCGAGCTTTGTCTGTCAACGGTCGGTCATCTGCATCGAGCTAAATGGGCGCTGTATCATTATGTCGACTAATGCATAGCAAGGGGTGCCGTTATGCGAATATTGACTCTGGCGGACACGAAGGCACTTGCGAACATGGAACTTGTCCTCGACGCGCTGGAGCCGGTCTACGCCGACATGGCGAATGGTGCAGCCGGTAACATACCCAGAGCCGACCTGCTGGCTCCGCATGCCGACTGCCCTGAGGCATTTCATGCCTTCAAGACGATGAGCGGTTCAGTTCCGCGCTATGGGACAACCGCGCTCCGGCTCAATTCCGACGTGGTTCATTGGCCCGGAATGGGTGACCAGGTCCGACGCGTGAAGATCCCTGCGGCGGCAGGCGACCGCTGGGTAGGGCTTGTGCTGCTGTTCGACATGGGCACCGGTGAGCCCCGAGCCATCTTCCCCGACGGTTATGTCCAACGCATGCGGGTCGGGGCCGCGGGCGGACTCAGCTCCAAGTACCTGGCCAACAAGGATGCCTCGACGCTTGCGGTGCTGGGCTCCGGATGGCAGGCCGGCGCGCAAGTTCTGGCGCATTGCGCGGTACGGCCCATCACGGCCGTACGTGTCTGGAGCCCGAGCCGGGAGAACCGCGAGCGGTTCGCGCGCGAGCTCAGCGTTGAAGCGCGAGCTCACGTCCAAGCAGTCGACGAGCCGCAGGCCGCGGTGGCGGATGCCGACATCGTGGCCTGCGCGACGAATGCCCTCGCCCATGTCTTCCAAGCCGATTGGCTGCAACCGGGGATGCATCTCACCAACGTCCGGATGCAGGAGCTGCCACCGGAGGTCTACGCCCGCAGCGACCGGGTGTTCGTCCACTCGGCCGAGGGCCAACCGCAGCACCACTTCGTCGGCGACGAAGGCGCTGCGCTTCCGGAACTACAGGCAGGATGGTTCCATCCCGCTTACCGCGACTTCGATCTGGCCAGTGTCCCGACCTTGGCTGATCTGATCGCGGGCAAGGCGACCGGCCGCCAGTCGACCGACGAGATCACCTCATTCGTCAACAACATCGGGCTTGGCACCCAGTTTGCTGCGGTGGGCGCGAAGATGCTGGAAAAGGCGCAAGCCGAGGGCATCGGCCATGAGCTTCCGCTCGACTGGTTCTTGCAGGATGTACATCCCTGAAGGGATGTCGAACTCGACCGCCCACACATAGCCCTTCGGGAACGCGACCCGGATCGCCTCCAGCGCATCGGTCGCCGACCTCTTGCGCCGATACCCATACGAGCACGGCA
>WHTC01000330.1 GCA_009379795.1 Nitriliruptorales bacterium
CTAGCCGCTCCCTTATGCTCCCGGACATGGCTGGTGCCGCTTCACAGGTCCGCATCGAGCGGACGGACCTCAACGAGCAGGACGCGAGGAGGCTGATCGCGGCTCTGGATGCCGAACTTCTCCTCCGCTATCCGCCGGAGGCCAACCACTTCGACCTCTCCGACGACGAAGTGAGCCCCGGCAACGGGGTCTTCCTCATCGCGCGACTGCGCGGCATCCCGGTCGGCTGCGGCGCACTTCGGGTCCTGGACGATACGCGAGCCGAGATCAAGCGCATGTACGTCTCGCCGCAGATGCGAGGAGAACGCCTCGGCACCCGCATTCTCCGTGAGCTGGAACTGGAAGCCCTCAGGCTCGGGGTCGGCCGGCTCGTCCTGGAGACAGGAGCGGCTCAGCCTGAGGCAATCGCCTTGTACGGCAGGGAAGGCTTCGTTCCTATTCCTTGCTTCGGGGAGTACGCGGATACCCCCGAGAGTCTTTGTCTCCAGAAGGAACTCGCGACCAACCACTCCGGCGGATAGCAGCCGCGGTCACCCACGGGCACAGCCGGCGCAGCCGCTCTCGCCAGGAAGGTCAGTAACCGCGCCCACCCGCGTCGTTGGTCTCCGCGGCGTCGGGCTCATCGGCCGGCGACTCGGCGCCGCCCTCGCCGTTGCCTCCGCAGGCTGCGGCGGAGGCGAGCGCCAGCGCAACGAGCAGAGACGCCCAGGGACGGGTGGAGAGCATCGTTACCCCTTCGGTTGCTTTGCGACTGCCGGTTCCATCTGTACCCGCATTGGCGCCGGGTGGACCAGCGGCTACCGCATATGGCGAGGTGATCGCGTTCTCGTCCCCGTCGGTGACCTCGCCGAGCAGGTCGAAGCCGAACGCGTTCACCGCCTCACTGACGGCACGGACGTCGCCGGCGTCGAGGTCAGCCACGAGTTCGGCGTCGATGCGCCCCGCGTCGCCAGCCGGCGAGGGCGTGCCGCACGCCGCCAGGACCAGGGCGCCAACGAGCAGGCTCCCGAGCCACTCTCCAGGCGGGCGTCTGGTACACGCCCGAACTGCACGCCGATGTCCTCGCGGCGGCCGAGCGTGGCGAAGGCGTGCTCCTGCCCGACAGCGTTGACTACCCGACGAGCGCCCTGGTCTTCAGCGGCATCTGTCCCGGCGCGTGGATGATCTCTCCGGCCGGCTGCACCATGAACTTCGTCTTCGGCGAAGCACCCCGCAACGACCGGCATTCCGGCCTGCTCGCAAGGCAGAGCCCCCGCTGCGTAGACTCCTGGCTCGTGAGGTGAGGGCCCCGAGCCGAGGAGCATCCGCATGCCGACGCCCGAGATGAACACCCTCATTCGGCGGCAGTTGAGGGAACTCCACGACCGTCATCTCTCGCTCGACGAGGGCGTGGTCAGCTACTACCCGCCGGAGATGAAGGCGGAGCGCGACCGCTTCGGCATTGCGACCACCGCCCTGGATGGAACCACCTGGCATGTCGGCGACTGTGACGTCGCCTTCCCGTTGCATTCCATCTCCAAGGTCTTCACCTACGGTGTGGCTCTGGAGGACAACGGCCGCGAGGAGACCCTGAAGCGGGTCGGGGTGGAGCCCAGCGGTGACGCGTTCAACTCCTTCGTCTTCGACGAGCGCAACAACCGACCGTTCAACCCGATGGTCAATGCGGGCGCGCTGGTGGCGGCCAACCTGGTGCGCGGCAAGGATCGCGAGGAGCGGGTCGGACGCGTCCTCGAGAGCCTGCGCCTGTACACCGGCAACCCCGACCTGCGGGTCGACGAGGACGTCCGGGACGCCGAACTGCACCAGTACAACGACCGCAACCTGGGGCTGAGCTACCTGATGCGCAGCCTCGGCATGCTTGTCGGCGACATCGAGGAGAACATCGACGTCTACCTCTCAATCTGCTCGGTGCATGTCAGCGCCCGGGACCTTGGGACCATGGGGGCAACGCTGGCCAAGGGAGGCATCAACCCGCTCACCGGGGAGCGGGCCCTTGGGCGGGCGCACGTCCGTGACGTGGTCACCGTGATGGCCACCTGCGGGATGTACGACGCCGCCGGGGAGTGGGCCTACGACGTTGGCATCCCCGCCAAGAGCGGGGTCAGCGGCGGGATCCTGATCGCCATGCCGAACAACTTCGGTGGGGGCTTCTTCTCTCCTGGGCTCGACGTCCACGGCAACAGCGTTCGCGGGATCGCGGTGTGCCGTGATCTCTCGGAACGATTCGGCCTGCACATGTTCGCCGACCCCGCCGAGGAACGGTTGGGCCGAACGGCTGCGGAGTGGGCCACCGCAGGGCGCGGGGGCTGAAGGCGATCACGCCGTGGGGCGCAGTCGGATGCGTTGTCTGCTCGCGGCCTCGACCTCGCCGCGGCTGTACAACAGCGTGAATGCCTCGCCGCGACTCCAGGCTTCGAACAGATCGGCATAGTGCGGGCTGTCGGGGTCGCCCGATTGGCCCGGGGAATTCATGGCGAGCGAGGCGTCCCAGTTGCCGACGTCCACCACGATGCGGAAGGTCGCTCCCCCCGTC
>WHTC01000069.1 GCA_009379795.1 Nitriliruptorales bacterium
AAGCGCCGCTAGTTGGCAATCCCGGAGGATGATTTCCCGGGCATGAACTCGTGCATAGGGACTGATTCCCTGCAGCGACCGTAAGCCCTGCTCAGCGCCCTTTCGCGATCGTCCCCGCAAATCACTCAGGGCCGGTCGTCGTTGTCAGGCAACTGCGGGATGAGCCAGCCGAGGAACGCCTGCTCGCTGCGGCTCTGCAGGGTCGCCCTCCCCGGTCCCGTCAACTCGACCACAAGGCCCTCGCCGCTCAGGACGGTGCTGCGCAGGCCGCCCACGCGCTTGATGCTGAACGCGAGGCTGGCGGACATGGTCACCAGATGGCCGGTATCCACCGTGTAGGTCTCCCCGGGACCGAGTTCCAACTCGTGCAGGGCGCCGTAGCTGGACACCAGCAGGTCACCGGTGCCGCGCGCACGCAGCATGATCAGGCTGTGGCCGGCGAAGAACCGGCGCGCCCCGCTCCATGTGGTGTCGATCTCCACCCCGGAACCACCGGCCACGAAGGCGCCGCTCTGTACGAGCACGTCGCTGTGGTCGAGGGTCAGCACGCGCATGTCCCCCGGCATGGCTGGCGCCAGGTACAACTCGCCACCCTCCCGGCCGGCCTTGTAGAGGTTCAAGAAGAAGCTCTCGCCGCCGACGATGCGCTTGAGGGAGCGGAAGATCCCGCCACTCGCCCGCGTCTCGATCGTGAGGCCGCTCATCGCCACCATGGCGCCGCCCTCGACCCGTAGTTCCTCGGCTGGGTCCAGGCGTACCCGCGCCAGGGCGTTCGCCGAGCGGTACAGCACGTCGATGTCCACCGTGTTGGTCCTTCCACCGGTCGTTCAGGGGGCTGTCGGGGAGGAGGGCTGGCGCTTGGGCGGCGCCTCCTTTTCCAGGGTGGCCAGTTCCCGCCGGAAGTCCTCGGGCGAGGTGAAGCCTTTGTAGACGCTGGCGAAGCGCACGTAGGCGACGGGGTCGAGCTCGCGCAGGGCGTGCAGGACCTCGGCGCCCACCCGCTCGCTGCTCACCTCCCGCCGCCCGAGGGCGCGCAACCGGCTCTCGATGCGGGCGGCCGCGCGCCGCAGGTCGTCCGCGCTCACCGCCAGGTTGGCCGTGGCTTTGCCCATGCCGGTCAGCAGCTTGGAACGGTGGAACGGCTCAATCTCGCCCCCTCGCTTGCGCACGGCCAGCGCCTCCTGCTCGACCCGCTCGTAGGTCGAGAAGCGGTGGGCGCAGGCGAGGCACTGGCGACGGCGGCGTACCGCGGCTCCGCCCTCGGACGGCCGCGAGTCGACCACCCGGTCCTCATCCTGGTCGCAATACGGACAGCGCACCCTCGCCCCCTCCTCGAAATTTCTGCCTGTGCATTTCCGGACCGGTCATCCACTCCACCGTCCACAGTTGGGGCGGCTGCTCCACCGCGCGCGCCCGGTCGTCCACAGGCTTTCCACGCTGCGCCGGGGGTTGTCCCCAGGACCGTGTCCGGCCTTCGCGTTCTTCCCAGCCCCTTCTCCACAGGGCACGCCCCCGAGGTGTCGCGACGTTCGTCTCCCCCTGCTAGCGTCCCCCGTCGGTGGTGGGCGACGCTACACCATTCCACAAGATATTGTGGGAGTACATCAGTGTCATCGCCGCATGTAGTGGACGACCACGGGACTGGTCCTTGACGACCGGAGGCTGCTGAGGCAAATTGCAGAGATGTAATCACAGCTATTCCCACCGTCCAGCAATCACTGAGGGAGAGCACATGGTCACGACCCGCGACGGACTCCGTGCCATTCCAACGGCGAAGGACAAGGCCGGCCTGCAGGTCGGGCGCTTCTTCACCACTGAGGGCGTCCACCCCTACGACACCCTCGAGTGGGACCGCCGGGACGCGATGATCAAGGACTGGCGCACGGGTGAGGTCGCCTTCGAGCAGCGCGACGTGGAGTTCCCCTCAACCTGGTCGATCAACGCCACCACGATCGTCGCGCAGAAGTACTTCCGTGGACCACTGGGCACCCCCGAGCGCGAGTCCAGCGTGCGCCACATGGTCGATCGGGTCGCCGACACGATCACGGGCTGGGGCAGCAAGGACGGCTACTTCGCCGACGAGCAGGCGGCCGAGATCTACAACGCCGAGCTCAAGCACCTCCTGGTGCACCAGATGGCCGCCTTCAACTCGCCCGTCTGGTTCAACGTCGGTGTCGAGGAGCGCCCCCAGTGCTCGGCCTGCCAGCCTTGGGACGCGCTCGTCAGCACGCCGGAGGGCCTCGTGCCGATCGGGGAGGTCGTCGACCGCGACGCGGTGGGTACGAAGGTCTACGACTCCCAGGGCGTGACCAAGGTCGTGGCGACGAAGCACAACGGCCGCAAGCGCGTGCTCCGGATCCACCTGAAGTCCGGCGCGTACCTGGACGTGACCCCCGACCACCTGGTGTGGAAGGCGCAGGACGCGGGGTACGGCACCTTCGTCGAAGCAGGCACGCTGCGGCCCGGTGACCGCCTCGAGTGGCACCGCACGTATGCCTCCGGGGATGGGGAGATCACCCCTCTCGCCATCGCCGAGGCCGCCCTCGCCGGGTGGCTGCAGTCCGACGGCTTCGTCGGCCAGTACCAGGGGACGAACCGCTCGCTCACGATCGAGGCGATGACCGTCAACGACGCCGAGCGGGAGTGGGTCTCCCACGCCATGGATGTCGTGCTGCCCGGCATGCACGGCAAGGAGCGCACGGTCGAAACGCAGGATCCGGCACTCGACTGCCGTCGGATCCGCGCCTACGGGACCGGCCTCGAGGACTTCGTGCGCCGCTGGAACCTGCGCGCGCGCGGAACCGAGATGACCGTCCCGGCACAGCTCTACAACGCCCCGCTCCCCGTCGTGGCGGCCTACCTGCGCAGTCTCTTCCAGGCAGAGGGGTACGTCCTGGTGAGGGAGCGCAGCGCAAAGATCGCGTTCGACATGATCTCCGAGGAGCTCGTGCGCGGCGTCCAGGCGTTGCTTTCGCGGTTCGGCATCTTCTCCCGGGTGTCCTGCAAGGACGATCCGCGGCCGGATCGGCACGGGTGCTGGAGTCTGTTGATTGGCAACCTCGGCGACCGCATTGCGTTCCGGGACGAGATCGGGTTCCTCGACGCCCGCAAGACCACCAAGCTCGAGGCCAGCCTGAAGCTCGAGGGCAAGCACACGGCCGGGACGAAGCGACTCACGATCGACCGCATCGAGGACCGCGGGGTCATGGACGTCTACGACATCCAGACCGAGAGCGGTGAATACCTCTCCGGCAACCTGCGCGTACACAACTGCTTCATCCTGTCGGTTGAAGACACGATGAGCTCCATCCTCAACTGGTACGTGGAGGAGGGCACGATCTTCAAGGGCGGGTCGGGCTCCGGGGTGAACCTCTCCCGCATCCGGTCCTCACAGGAGTCACTGAAGGGCGGGGGGACGGCCTCGGGCCCGGTCAGCTTCATGCGCGGCGCGGACGCCTCGGCCGGCACGATCAAGTCGGGCGGCAAGACCCGGCGCGCGGCCAAGATGGTGATCCTCGACGTGGACCACCCCGACGTCGAGGAGTTCATCTGGTGCAAGAGCCGCGAGGAGCTCAAGGCCCGCGCGCTGCGCGAGGCCGGCTTCGATATGGACCTGGACGGCAAGGACTCCGCGTCGGTCCAGTACCAGAACGCCAACAACTCGGTGCGGGTGACCGACGAGTTCATGCGCGCGGTCGAGGCAGACGGCGACTTCGAGCTCAAGACAGTCCTGTCCGGCGAGGCCACCAAGCGCCTCAAGGCGCGCGACCTGATGCGCCAGATCGCCACGGCAGCCTGGGAGTGCGCCGACCCCGGTGTGCAGTACGACACCACCATCAACGATTGGCACACCACCCCGAACGCCGGGCGCATCAACGGCTCCAACCCGTGCTTCCCGGGCGACGCGCTGGTGCACACCGACAAGGGCCTGATCCCCTTTGACGAGTTGATCGCCAGGGTGAACCGTGGGGAGGGCTTCGGGGTCTACACGCACGACGCGACGAACCCCGACGCTCCTTCCGAGCGCGTGGAACTGACCTCGCCCGAGGCGTTCATGATCACGGGGCGCAACGAGATCCTGCGCCTGCGGTTCTCCAACGGCATGGAACTGCGCTGCACCCCGGGTCACAAGATCTTCACCGTCACTCGCGGCTATGTCCCTGCAAAGGACCTGCGCAGCGATGACCGCGTGAAGGTTCTCGACCTGCCGACGCCGGCGATCGCCGCGGACCGCCGCCTGCCGTTGCCCACAGGACTCGACGCCTACCGGGAGAAGGGCGATCGGATGGCGTCCATCCGCTTGCCGGAGAAGTGGACGGAGGACTTCGCCCACTACCTTGGCTGGTTCGTGGGTGACGGATGCTTCTCGGGCAATCTGGTGTCGACGATCTACGGCAGCGAGGAAGAGCAGCGGGAGATCCTGCCGCTGCATCGCGAGCTTGCGGCATGGATCAACGGGGACAGAGCTCCTGCCCCTTCACATCAGCCCAACGGCACGGTTCAGCTCCGGCAGAGCCGCCGTCCGATCGCCCGCTTCCTCGAAACTCTCGGGCTGTCCACAGGCCGAGCCGCCGAGAAGGTGGTGCCCTGGAGCATCGAGCAGGCGCCCCAGGAGATGGTGGCCGCGTTCCTCCAGGGGCTGTTCGACGCCGACGGCACCGTGCATGACGGAGGCAAGTACCGCTACGTGGGTCTGGGGACTCGGTCGCACGAACTCGCCCTTGGGGTGCAGCGGCTGTTGTCCACGTTCGGCATCTTCTCGCGGCTCTACGCCCGGGACGCGGCAGAGGGCTCCAAGTTCTCCTACGCCCGCAAGGACGGCTCGGAGGTCTCGTACCAGAGCCGGGGCGCGGCGTACGATCTGAGGATCGCCGGCCGGTCGATGGTGGCTTTCGCCTCTCTGATCGGCTTCCGGCTGCCGTCGAAGCGCACGGCGCTGGAGGCGGTGCTGGCCGAGCGCACCCGCTACCGCACGGACGAGACCGTGCGTGTCGTCGAGGCGGTCAGCGACGGGTACGAGTTGACCTACAACCTGTCCGAGCCGCGTAACCACAGCTACATCGTCAACGGCGTCGTGGTTCGCAACTGCTCGGAGTACATGCACCTGGACAACTCCGCGTGCAACCTGGCCAGCCTCAACCTGCGCAAGTTCGAGACCGGCGGCGTCTTCGATGCCGAGGGGTTCAAGCACGCGGTCGAGGTCATTTTCACCGCGCAGGAGATCATCGTCGGCAACTCCAGCTACCCCACGGAGCGGATCGCGCAGAACGCGCATGCCTACCGGCAGTTGGGGCTGGGCTACGCCAACCTCGGCGGGCTTCTGATGAGCCAGGGTCTGGCCTACGACTCCGAGGAGGGCCGC
This sequence comes from Nitriliruptorales bacterium, assembly GCA_009379795.1. Lineage (GTDB taxonomy): Bacteria > Actinomycetota > Nitriliruptoria > Euzebyales > Egibacteraceae > WHTC01. The sequence goes on from WHTC01000069.1 coordinate 5,363, forward strand.
GCCTGGGGCAGCGCGATCACCGCGCTGATGACCGGCCACGCCTACCGGACGTCCGCGGAGATCGCCAAGGTCACCGGGCCGTTCGACGGCTTCGCCGCAGACCGCAGCGGGATGCTGCGGGTCATCGCCAAGCACCGGGACGCCCTGCGGACCGCCGACACCGCTCTGGCGCCCGCAAACGTGCTGCAGGCCGCTCGCCAGTCCTGGGACGAGGCGCTGGAGATCGGCGGCGAGCACGGCATCAGAAACGGACAAGCCTCAGTTTTAGCGCCAACTGGAACTATCGGCTTGATGATGGATTGTGACACCACCGGCATCGAGCCCGACCTGGGACTGGTCAAGGGCAAGAAGCTGGTCGGTGGCGGGATGATGCGGATCGTCAACCAGACAGTCCCCGTCGGGTTGAAGCGGCTGGGGTACCAGCCGGAGCAGATCGAGGCGATCGTCGCCTACATCGACGAGCACGCCGCCATCGAGGGCGCCCCGGCGTTCAGGCCCGAGCACCTGCCGGTATTCGACTGCGCCATGGGCGAGCGCTCGATCAGCCCGTCGGGGCACATCCGGATGATGGCCGCGGCCCAGCCCTGGCTGAGCGGGGCCATCAGCAAGACGGTCAATCTGCCCGAGTCGGCCACCATCGAGGACGTCGAGCAGGTGTTCCTGGAGGGCTGGCACCTGGGGCTGAAGGCCGTCGCGATCTATCGGGACAACTGCAAGGTCGCCCAGCCGCTGTCGATCGCCAAGAGGGAGGCATCGGCGGCCACGGCCACTGAGGAGCGCGCGCAGCAGCACGGGATGATCCGGCGGCGGCTGCCCAAGCAGCGGCCCAGCCAGACCATCTCCTTCCAGGTCGGCGACGCCGAGGGTTACCTGACCGCCGGCGAGTATCCGGGTGACGGGTTGGGCGAGATCTTCGTCAAGCTCGGCAAGCAGGGCTCCACCCTGTCGGGAGTCATGGACGCGCTGGCGATCAGCGTCAGCCTGGGTCTGCAGTACGGCGTGCCGCTCGAGGCGTACGTGCGCAAGTTCACCAACATGCGCTTCGAGCCGGCCGGCCTGACCGACGACCCGGAGGTGCGCTTCACCAGTTCACTGGTCGATTACATCTTCCGCCGGCTCGGCCTGGAGTACCTGCCTCAGGAGAAGCGCCAGGAGCTGGGCATCTACACGATGGAGGAGCGCACCGCATCGCTGGACGCGGGCCCGGTGCCCGCGCCCCAGCCGGAGTCAGCGCCGCCTGTCGACGCGACCGGCCAGATCGTTCTGCCGGTCGATCATCCCCTGCCCGTCGACGACCTCTACGGCGACGCGCCCATGTGCTACTCCTGCGGCGTCAAGATGCAGCGCGCTGGCTCCTGCCACGTCTGCACCAGCTGCGGCACCACCAGCGGCTGTAGCTGAGGGCGAAACGTGATGTGCTGGGCCGGGCGTCTCCGGACACCCGGCCCGGGCGGGGTGCAGCCCGGTCACTGCCTTGTGTGAGTTGATCACTCCTGTATGTGTTACGCGTCGGGCCAACGCGCGGTGACGACGGGTTACTGGTAAGTTGCCGAACTCATGTTCGAACCAACATGGCTGGCGGGATTGAATCCGCAGCAGCGGGCGGCGGTGGAGCACACTGACGGACCGCTGCTGATCATCGCGGGTGCGGGATCGGGCAAGACGCGCACGCTGGCGTGCCGAGTGGCGCGGTTGCTGGCGGACGGCGTGCCCGCGGAGCGCATCCTGCTGCTGACCTTCACCCGCCGGGCGGCGGTGCAGTTGCTGCGCCGCGCGGCCGCGATGGCTGGGCAACCAGCGGAGTCTTCCCCGGTGCCGGCGCGGGTCTGGGGCGGCACCTTCCACGCCGTCGCCCACCGCCTGCTGCGCCGGTATGGACGGGCGCTCGGCCTCCGGCCGGAGTTCTCGGTGATCGACCAGGGCGACGCCGCGGACCTGCTCGACCTGGTGCGCGACGATCTCGGTGTCGCAGGGACCGGGCGGCGTTTTCCGCGCAAGGACACCCTGGCCGCCATCGCCTCGCGTGCGGTGAACGCCGCTCGGCCAGTGTCCGAGGTGCTGGCCCGCCACTTCCCGTGGTGCGCCGACCAGCCGGAGCCGATCATCGCCGTCCTGCGCGCCTACACGGAACGCAAGCGAGCACGTCACGTGCTGGACTACGACGATCTCCTGCTGTGGTGGCGGGCGCTGCTGACGGTCCCCGGCGTTGGCCAACAGATCGCGGGCAGCTTCGATCACGTCCTGGTTGACGAGTACCAGGACACCAACCCGCTGCAGGCGGAGATCCTTGATGCGCTGCGGGCGAGCAATCGCAACCTCACGGTCGTGGGCGATGACGCGCAGTCGATCTACGGCTTCCGCGCAGCGACGGTTGAGAACATCCTGCGCTTCCCGGACCGCTTTCCCGGGACGCGGGTGCTGCGCCTGGAGCAGAACTACCGCTCCACCCAGCCCATCCTCGACGCGGCCAAACGCTGTGCTTCGCGCGGCGCCGAAGGGCTGGGACAAGACGCTGTGGTCGGCCGAGGCGGGCGGTCCACGGCCCAAACTGCACACGTGCACCGACGAGGCCGAGCAGTCCGACCGGGTGTGCGAGGCGGTGCTGGAGCGCCGGGAGCAGGGCGTAGCCCTCCGGCAGCAGGCGGTGCTGTTCCGCACGGGCCATCACAGCGATCATCTGGAGGTCGAGCTGTCGCGCCGCAACATTCCCTTCGTCAAGTTCGGGGGGTTGCGCTTCCTGGAAGCGGCGCACATCAAGGATCTGCTGGCGATGCTGCGGCTGCTGGAGAACCCCGACGACGAGGTCGCGTGGTTCCGGGCGCTGCAGTTGTTGGAGGGCGTGGGACCGGCCACCGCCCGCCGGGTGCAGCGTGCGCTTCGCGCCGACCCGGCGATCGACTCGCTGCGGCGCCTGCTCGACGAACCGCCACCCGTGCCGCCGGCCGCTGGGGAGGACCTGGAGGCGTTCCGCGCGGCGCTGACCGACTGTGTGGGGCAGGGCGGATCGACTCCACCGGTCAGCGTGCAGGTGGAGCGACTGCGCCGCTTCTACGAGCCGCTGTGCGCCAGGGTCCACGACGATGCCGCGGTCCGGCTCCGGGACCTGGAGCAGCTGGGACTGGTGGCCGCCGGCTACGGCTCTCGCGCCCGCTTCGTGGCGGATCTGGTGCTGGACCCGCCCACTTCCACCGCCGACCTCGCCGGTCCACCGCTCGTCGACGAAGACTTCCTGGTCCTTTCAACACTGCACTCGGCGAAGGGTCTGGAGTGGGACGCGGTCTACCTGCTCCATGCGGTTGACGGCATGCTGCCCTCCGACCTCGCGTGTGGCACCGCCGAGGAACTGGAGGAGGAGCGGCGGCTGCTCTACGTCGCCCTGACCCGTGCCCGCCGTGACCTGCACCTGTTCGCGCCCCTGCGCTACTACCATCAGCGTTATCGCCCGCGTGACCAGCATGGATACGCCCAGCTCAGCCGTTTCCTCACGCGCGAGGTGCAGGCGCGGCTCGACCGGACCGCGCCAGCCGGGCCTGGAGAGGAAGGCGACGACCGGACGTCGCCGGCACCGGCCGCAGTGGGGGACTTCCTCGAGAACCTCTGGCGGTAGAGTTCGGTGCGTCGTCAGAGCTACACTCCCTGCTATCATGCCGAAAGGATTATTCAACTCTTTTAGGATATAACTGGCGCGCCGTTTGCCGGAGAGGCATTCGTTGACCTCAGACCCTGTGCGGGCCTCCACCCCGCGTCTCCCCGTGACTGCCGAGGAGGCAGTGCGCTTGGCGCTGCTTGAGCGCTACGCCATCCTCGACAGCTCAGCCGAGCCCGTGTACGACGACATCGTGCGCGTGGCGGCGTCGCTGTTCACGACGCCGATCGCGGCGGTGTCGCTGGTCACTCCCGACCGCCTGTGGTTCAAGGCCGCGCTCGGGATGGACTTCCCCGAGACGCGTCCAGAGGGCTCGTTCTGCGCCCACGCGATCGCGCATCCCGACCAGGCGATGGTCGTCCCCGACGCCCGGTTGGATGCCCGGTTCGCGGGGCATCCCCTGGTGGCTGGACCGCCGCACGTGCGCTTCTACGCTGGTGCCCCGTTGCGCACCGAAGGGCACGGGTTGGGCACCCTGTGCGTGCTGGATACCAGATCCCGCGCCGTCAGTGCTATACAGATCCAGGCTCTGGAGGCGCTGTCGCGACTGCTCATGCGCCAGATCGAACTGCGCAGCGACCCGGGCGAATTGGCGGTGGTGTTCGCGGAGCGGGATGTGGCTGGCCCCGCACTCGACTGCGAGCAGAGGTTCCGACTGGCCTTCCGGGAGGCCTCCGTCGGGATGATGCTGGCGACGCCACAGGGCCGGTTGGTGCAGGTCAACCAATGCTTCGCCAGCCTGGTCGGACGTGACGAACGGGACCTGATCGGGGCGGACATCCTCGACCTCACCCACGTCGACAAGCCCGCTGACCAGCGCGCCGCAGAGCAGCACATCCTCGATCACCTGATGACCGGCGGCGCCCGCGCTCTGGTCCGGGAGCAGCGCTACCAGCGCTCCGACGGCCGTGCGGCCTGGGGGTTGACGACCACCTCCGTCGTCCGGGCGCGGGACGGCAGACCGCGGTACCTGGTGTCACAGGTCGAAGACGTGACCGAGCGCAAGCTCGCCGAACAGGCCCTCCACCAGACCCAGGCTGTGGCGGAAGCGATCATCTCCGCCGACGTGGACGGCCGGATCACCGCCTGGAACCCAGGGGCGGAGAGGATGTTCGGCTTCCGCCAGGATCAGGTGCTCGGCCGGCCCATCACGCTGATCGTCCCGCCGCGCCAGCGCCCGCGCTACCTGGGGGCCTACGAGGCGATTGTGCGGCGGCCGGAACCCCCATGGGGCGCACGTCCGGTGGAGATCGAGGCCATGCGCCGGGGCGGCGAGGAGTTCCCGGCCGAGGTCTCCATCGCACGCTCGCAGCACGCCGGGCCGGTGTCGTTCACGGCGATCATCCGGGACATCACCGCCCGGCGTCGCGCCCAGGAGGCGCGCTTGCGGTCGGCCGGCTCCGCCGAGTTGTTGCACGCCGTGGCGGTCGCAGCCAACCAGGCGACCACTGTGGCCCAGGCCTACGTCTCCACCCTCGAGCAGGTCTGCACGCTGTCCGGCTGGCAGGTGGGGCAGGTCTGGCAGCGCGCGGACGACGGCCGTCTGCACTCCAGCGCGCGCTGGTGGGTGGATGGCGCGGCGGCGCTGGCCGGTCTGGTCGAACCGGCCGAAGGCACCCTCGCCCTGGGGGAGGAGCTGCCCGGCACCGCGGCGGCGACCCGGTCGCCGGTGTGGATCAGCGGGCCGGACGCCCCTCCCTCGCCCCGGCTCCAGGCGGCCTTCGCCCAGGGGATCTCCTCCGTGCTGGCCGTTCCAGTGGTGGTCGGGGAGCAGGTCGAGGCGGTCCTGGAGTTCTTCGGCGTCCCGGAGCCCGACGAGGTCGTGCTCGAGGTGATGGGCCGCGTGGGCGCTCACGTCGGCCACGTGATCCACCGCGAGCGGGCGGAGCGGCGCCTGGAGTACCAGGCGCTCCACGACCCGCTCACCGGGCTGGCGAACCGCACCCTGCTGCTGGACCGGGTCAACCGGGCGCTCGGCGCGGTCTCGAGCCAGACGTCATCGGTGGGGGTACTGTTCATGGACCTCGATCGGTTCAAACTGGTCAACGACAGCCTCGGTCACCACGCTGGCGATGAGCTGCTGGTGGAAGCGGCGCGGCGCATCGAGTCGGCCGTGCGCGCCCAGGATCTGGTCGCCCGCTTCGGTGGTGACGAGTTCGTCGTGCTGTGCGAAGACCTCAGCGGGCCGGGTGAGGCCACGCGAATCGCCGAGCGCATCGTGGCCGCGTTCCGGGTGCCGTTCCGGGTGGCCGAGCGGGAGGCTTTCGTCGCCGCCAGCGTGGGAGTGGCGGTCAGCCACGCTCGTACCGACGGCTCGGATGGGCTGGTCCGCGACGCCGATGCCGCTATGCACCGCGCGAAGGAGGCTGGGCGCAACCGCTGCGAGGTCTACGACGAGGCGATGCGCGGCGACGCGATGCGCCGGCTCGACACCATCAACGCGCTGCACCGAGCGCTGGAGCGCGATGAGTTCTCGCTCGTCTACCAGCCCTGCGTACGGCTCCCGGACGGCAGCATCCAGGGGGTCGAGGCGCTGCTGCGCTGGCAGCATCCCGAGCGAGGGACCGTCGGCCCTCGCGATTTCATTCCTCTGCTGGAGGAGACCGGCCTGATCGGGCAGGTCGGGCGCTGGGTCCTGGAGCAGTCCTGCCGGCAACTGCGCCGCTGGGAGACCGAGCATGGCCCCCAGCTGCGTCTGTCCGTCAACCTGTCACCCCGCCAACTCCGTCAGCACGACCTCGTGGAGGTGGTGCGGGCGGCCCTCGACGGCGCGGGTCTGGAGCCGGGACGGTTGATCCTGGAGATCCGGGAGAGCGGGTACGTGCACGACCTCGATGTCATGAGGCCCCGGCTCATGGGGCTGCGCGAACTCGGCGTCAGCCTTGCGATCGACGACTTCGGCACCGGTTACTCCTCGCTGAGTTGCCTGCACTTGCTGCCGGTCGACCTGTTGAAGGTCGACGGGGCCTTCGTGGCGGGCATCGAGGCCATCGACCGTGAGGTGCCGATCCTCAACGCCATCCTCGACCTGGGCCGCGCCCTGGACCTCGACGTGCTTGCCGAGGGCGTCGAGACGCCCGCACAGGCGGCCTACCTGCACGCCCACGACTGCCAGTTGGCACAGGGATCGCTGTTCGCCGCCCCGCTGTCAGCGGATGCAATGGGCGACTGCCTGGAGGCGCTGCGCAAGCCCGGCTAAGTGCGCTTGGCGTCCAGCTCGAACCACATGCGCTTGCCCGGCGGGAGCCGCTCGCAGCCCCAGCGGTTGGACAGCAGTTCAACCAGAAGCAGGCCGCGACCACCTTCGTCCTCCTCGCCCACGTCGTGGCCCACCCTGGGAAGGTCCTCGTTCTCGTCGGCGACGGCGATATGCACCATCCCGTCGTGGATGGTGAGCTGCACCTGCAGGCTGGTGCGGGCGTGCATCAGGGGCGTTGGAGGCGAGCTCGTTGACCAGCAGCACCGCGGTCTCAGCGTGGTGCTCCAGCCCCTCGGCGTGCAGCGCCTCGTCCACGAAGGCGCGAGCCGCCGAAGCCGATTCTGGGACGGGTTCCAGTGACAGGTGCCGGCGGCCGCGGTTCCAGGGGGCGGGCGTGGCGGGCGTCAAGGTGACCGCCAGCACCGCCGTGTCGTCGTGGTGGCCGTCGCGGCCAAGTGCCCGCAGCACCTGGTCGCACAGCTCGTCCGGCGAGCTCGCGGGCTCCCGGGCAGCCCGGCGCAGCCGCTACGGGAGGCGGGATCGAAGACCCCGTAGATGCAGGTCGTCAGCTGCACCTCGCCGAGCGCCTGCACAACTCGGTCCAGCCGGCGGAGCAGATCGGCGGGCTCGTGCCCGTCGTAGGCGTAGGCGCGCAGCGCAGTGCGGACCTGTCCCATGACGGCGGCGGCGGGGATCCCCCGGCCCATCACGTCGCCGACCACGAGGCCCAGGCGGCCGTCACCGAGATCGATGAGGTCATACCAGTCGCCACCGATCTCGGTGCCGGATGCACCCGGCAGGTAGCGCGCCGCCGTGCGCACCGTCGACGTGGCGGGCAGGTCGCGCGGCAGCAGGCTGCGCTGCAGGGTGGCCGCGGCGTCGCGTTCGAACGCGTAGCGCAGCGCGTTGTCCACCGCCAGGGCGGCACGCCGGGCGAGGTCCTCGGCGAACTCCAGTTCGGAGGCGGAGTAGGGCGGTCCGTCCGCGCGGGTCAGGGTGAGCGCCCCGAGCGTGCGCCCACGGGCCGGGAGCGGCACCACGATGCCGGTGGTCGCCGGCGCCTTGCGCAGCTCCTCCAGGCTGACCTTATCGTTGGCCAGACCCCGCAGTACTGCGTCGGGCACCTGCCGGGCCAGCTCGCTCCGGCCGGTGCGGATCACCGTGCCCACGCCATGAGACTGGTCGAGCCGGTACATCAAGCGCCTCACCAGATCCCGCATCACCGCACCGAGCCGCTCGTCCGCTGCGTCGCTCGCGGCCAACCGGATCTCATCGGATTCGTGCAGCAGGTAGACCGCGCACCAGTCGGCCAGTTGCGGCACGATCAGGCGGGTGATGGTCCGCAGGGTCTGTCCAGTTCCAGGCTGGAGGAGAACGCCTGGCTGGCGTCGGACAGCAGCCCGCGCAGGCGGGCGCTCTCTTCGGCGTCCACCCTGCCGCGGCGCTCCCGTGCGATCAGCAGCATGTTCTCGATGGCGACCGAGGTCATCTGTGCGAGCTGGACCAGGATCGCCTCGTCCTCAGCGGTGAAGTCCTCGCCGTCGTACCGGTCGGAGAGCTGGATGATCCCGAGGTTGCGCCCGTCCCGGGCCATCAGCGGGGCGGCCAGGTAGTTGGGCAGCGGGGGGTGCCCGGGAGCGTCCCGCAGGCCACGCCAGTCCGGGTGCGCGACGACTTCCGGCCCGTTCAGCCGCAGCGGCCGATTGTCCCACAGCACCGCGCGGACGATTCCCAGGCCCTGTGGCGGCCGGTCGTACGTCCGCCAGTCGGCATACTTCTCCGACAGCGACACCACGGTGTGGGCGTTATCCCAGCGGCCGGCGTCGATGTGGCTGGTGGCCGCCTGGTGGACTCCGATGACCTCGCGGGCTCGCTCGGTGACGGTACGCAGCAGTTCGTCCACCGAACGGATCGCGTGGAGCGCCAGTGCCGTCTCGGCCAGATCACGCAGTTGGGCAGCGCGGCGACGCTCCAGGGCGACCAGGGCACGGGTCTCCCCATGCAGGCGTGCCCGTTCGATCATCTCCGCCGCCTGCCGGGCGCAGGTCGTCGCCACGCGGACCTCCTGCGGGGAGGGGCGGTGCGGCTGCAAGAAGT
>WHTC01000025.1 GCA_009379795.1 Nitriliruptorales bacterium
CGTCGGGCGCTTGGAACTGTCAACGGGACCGCCTACCCGAGCGGGAGGAAGGAGCGCAGGTCCATGCCGACACCACCGTCTACCACCGTGCTGAAGGCGTTCGAGCTGCTGGGTCTCTTCTCCGAGCGACCACTGCTCGGGGCGGGTGAAGCGGCTCGCCTGCTGGGTGCCCCACGGGCGAGCACGCACCGGCTGCTGGTCACCCTGAAGGCCGCGGGCGTGCTGGAGTCCAACGATCGAGGCCAGTACCGCCTGGGACTCCGGCTGTTCGAACTCGGCTCGTTCGCGCCACTGCGGCGGCGCTTGCACGACGAGTCGGCGTTGCCCCTGAAGCGGCTCGCCGCCGAGGTCCAACTGCCGACCCACCTGGCCGTCCGTGATGGCGCCGACCTGCTGTACCTGGAGAAGGTCCACAACCACGACACCGACGTTCCCACCCGCGTGGGCCAGCGCGCTCCGCTGCACGGCAGCGCGCCGGGAAAGGTGCTGCTCGCGTACGCACCGCGCGTCGTACTGGAGGGCTACCTCTCCCAGCCGCTGGCGCGTCACACTCCACACACCATTGTGGAGCCCCGCCGCCTGCTCGCCGAACTCGACCGCGTCCGCGCCTCGGAGTTCGCCTGGGAGCGGGAGGAGACGTGTCTGGGCCTGGCCTCGATCGCGACGCGCGTGCGGAACCACACAGGCAAGGTGGTGGCGGCGATCTCGGTGACGGCCGCGATCATGCCGCACGACCGGCGGTTGAAGCAGCTGAAGCGACCGCTGCAAACCTCCGCGGCGGAGATCGAGCGCCGGCTTGGCTGGCGCCCGATCACTGCCGCCACCGAGGACCGCGAGCCGGTCCCCGCCTGACCACCCCTACCCCTCGTCGGTGCCCTGGGCGTTTTGCAGGAGCATCTCGTAGCGCTCGTCCCACTCGGCGACCTCCGCCACCAGCTGCTCGACGTCTACGTCGATGGTCTCCAGCCCGTCGAGGGCGCCCTGCTGGAGCTCGGTGCGCGCCGGGATGCGGAACTCCTCGGTGAGCAGCTCCTGCCCGTCGGTCAGCAGCCACTCGAACAGCAGCACGGCCGAGGCCGGGTTCTGCGCGGAGCGCAGCAACCCGATCCCGTTGGGGCGCACGACGATCGGCTCCACGGGGGGCTCGCGCAGGACCGGCGCTCCCGTGTCGGTCAGCTCGTCGACGAGATGGTTGTAGACGCTGGTCGACACCCCGTACTCGCCGGCGGCCAGGAAGTTCGCGTGCGTCGTGTTGCCCTCCACCTGCACCGAGTGCGAGGCGATCTCGGAGAACAGCTCGTCGACCTCTTCCTGGCTCATCCCCTCCTGTTCGGTGAAGTAGGTGGACAGCGTCATGTACCACTCGGAGGCCCGGGGTTCCATGATCGTCAGGCCGTCGAAGCGCTCGTCGGCGAGGTCCTCGTAGGAGGTCGGTGGCTCGTCGACCAGGTCGGTGTTCCACGACACCGTGAACACATTCAGCCGGCTGCCCGTCCAGCCTTCCTGCTCCGAGGCCTCGACCAGTCCCTCCTCAGCCGGCCCCCCGTCGTAGTCGCGCAGCAGCCCCTCGGCGTTGGCGGTCGCCAGCTCCACGGCGTTGGTGTCGTACAGGTCAGCACCCGCGAAGCCGGCCTCGTGCTCCTGCAGCAGCCGCTGCAGGACCGTGTTCGCCTGCGCCCGGTAGACGCTCACCTCGACGCCGTAGGTGTCGGTGAACTCATCCGTGAAGGCCGCGAGGTCCGTGTTGGAGGTGTAGACGTTCAGCTCTCCCTCCTCCTCGGCGAGCTCGACGAGCCGCTGGGTCCGCTCCTCGGTATCCAGGCCCTCGAGCTCCTCGAAGATCGCAGCGAACGGGTCGCTGTCGTCGCCTTCGCCGGAATCGGCGGGGTCCGCGGCCGACCCATCGTCGCCGGCGGCGCCTTCGGTGTCCTCGGCGGTGGGCGAGCCGCCGCAACCTGCGACGAGCAGCAGGATGGCACCCAGCAGCGCGAGACGGCGAGCGATCGGGTCCATGCGGCCCAGCTCCTCTCATGTGGCTACGACTCGTGATGTGGCTGTCGTCGCATCCTCACGCCACCGCAACCCACCGGCGGCGGAATCAGGCTCACCATGCGAGACGCGTTCCTGATCCGCAGCGATGCCAGCACCCTACCGTCTATTGCCAGGATCCCTTTGGAAGGATGGGAGAGGGCAAGATGCGCACCCGGATGCTCGCCGCCGTAACCCCGCTGTTCCTCGCCGTCGCCTGCGGAGGCTCCCCCACCGCCGAGGAGGCGGAGGGACCTCCCACCGACGGCGACACCGAGGATGGAGCCGGTCAAGGCGAGGTCGCCCTCGAAAGCTCGTTCGGCGACGTCTTCGCCGCGGTCGAGGGGCTGGAGGGGCAGGAGCGACGCGACACGCTGATCGCGCTCGCCGAGGGAGAGGACGACCTGAACCTGTACACCTCGCTCAACGAGCCGGTCGCCAACGGGCTCCTCGACGCCTACGAGGAGGACACGGGTCTGACCGTGTCCCTGTACCGGGCGAGCAGCGAGACCGTGCGCAGCCGCCTGCTGGAGGAGGCTGCCGCCGGTTTCACCGGTGCCGACGTGGTGGAGACGAACGGCCCCGAGATGGTGACCCTCGGTGACGAGGGCGTGTTCGAGCCGCTGTCCTCACCGGCCCAGGACGGTCTGACCGAGGGCTCCGCTCGCGACACCTGGACGGCGACCCGCTTCAACATCTTCACCGTCGCGTGGAACACCGACCTGGTCGACCAACCACCGACGTCCTATGAGGAGCTCGCCGACGATCAGTGGAACGGGCAGATGGCGATGGAGGTCGGGGACTTCGAGTGGTACTGGGCGGTGTGGAACTATCTGGTGGACGACGCGGGCATGTCGGAGGAGGAGGCGGACGAGTTCTTCCAGCAGATGGCCGACGGCGCGGTGTTCACCTCCGGCCACACCACCATGCGGCAGCTGCTGATCGCCGGCGAGTACCCGCTGGTCACCTCCGACTACAGCTACGGCATCGCCGAGGCCAAGGACGGGGGTGCGCCGGTGGAGTGGCAGCCGCCGGTCGAGCCGCTGTTCGCGCGGCCCAACGGCATCGGGCTGGTGCGCAACGCCCCCAACCCCGCCGCGGCCCTGCTGTTCACCGAGTGGATACTGACCGATGGTCAGGAAGTGCTGAGAGACAGCAACATCGACCCGGTGCGCACGGACCTGCAGGAGTTCGGCGACGCCGACGTCCGGGTGATCGAACTCGAGGACTACCTGCCCCAGGAGAGCGAGTTCAGCAGCAGGTACGAGGAGCTCGCCCGCGTCGGTGAGCAAGTCGAAGGATGATCGATCGGGGCAACCAGGACCGATCGCTGGGCAACGGCACGGTGAGCGGCACGGCCATGCAGCACGTGCCACTCGGGCGCAGCGGCCTCGCCGTCTCCCGGTTGGGGTACGGATGCATGAGCCTGTCCTACGAGCCGCGACACGACCGCAACGCCGAAGCGCTGCTGGACCGCGCTATGGACCTCGGCGTCACGTTCTTCGACACGGCGGACAAGTACGGCAAGGGCCACAATGAGAAACTCGTCGGGCGGGCTCTCGGGCACCGCGCGGACGACATCGTCCTCGCCAGCAAGTTCGGCTTCGTCGGGTCACCTGAGGACCCGAAAGGGGTCGACGGCCGGCCGGAGCACGTCCAGGCGGCCTGCGAGGCCAGCCTGCGCCGCCTCGGCATGGAGGTCATCGACCTGTACTACCTGCACCGGGTGGACCCGGCGGTTCCCATCGAGGAGACCGTGGGGACCATGGCCGAGCTCGTCACAGCCGGAAAGGTCCGCGCCCTTGGCCTCTCGGAGGCCGCACCGGCGACCATTCGCAGAGCCCACGCCGTCCATCCCATCGCGGCCCTGCAGACCGAGTACTCACTGTGGTCGCGGGAGCCGGAGCAGCACCTGCTGGACACCTGCCGGGAACTGGGCATCACGTTCGTGGCCTACAGCCCGCTTGGCATCGGCTTCCTCACTGGTCGCGTCACCGCCCCGGAGGAAGCACCAAAGGGCAGCCGGCTGGGGCGCAGCGAGCGCATCCAGCGGGGCAACCTCGAGCGCAACCTCGCGCTCGTCGCCCACCTGGCATCGCTCGCCGACGCTCTGGGCTGCACACCCGGCCAGGTGGCGCTGGCCTGGGTGCTGGCGAGAGGCATCCACGTGGTGCCCATCCCGGGAACGCGCAACATCTCGCACCTCGAGGAGAACCTCGGCGCGCTGCAGGTCGAACTTCGCCCCGACCACGTCCATCGGCTGGACCGGTTGTTCCACGCCGACGCGCCCGCCGGCCGACGCAAGTCGACGGCCGGCATGGCGATCGTGAACCGCTGAAGGAGGCCGGAACATGCAACAGGCACTGGATGCTCCCTCGGGCAGGATCGAGGAACCCGTCGGGCTGCCGAGCATCAGTCCCGGCGGCTACGTCTCCGACCTCATAGTCGACGTGCTGCGGGCATCCGGGTGCCGGTACGTACCGCTCAACCCGGGCTCCAGCTTTCGCGGCCTGCACGACTCGCTGGTCAACCACGCCGGCAACCGCGACCCGCAACTGCTGCTGTGCATGCATGAGGAGATCGCGGTCTCCCTGGCCCACGGGTACGCCAAGGCCAGTGGGGACGTCGCCGTGGCGGCGATTCACGACCTCGTAGGCCTGATGCACGCGAGCATGGCGGTCTACGACGCCTGGTGCGACCGGACCCCGCTGCTGCTGTTGGGCGGCGGCGGCCCCGCCGCGACCAACGCCCGGCGCCCGATCGACTGGCTGCACTCGGCGGCCGTCCAGGCTCAACTGGTCCGTGACTACGTCAAGTGGGACGACGAACCCGCCGACGCGCAAGGGCTGCTGGACTCCGTCGCTCGCGGGTATCAGCTGGCGGGCACTCCCCCTCGCGGGCCCGTCTACGTCACGCTGGACGCCGATCTGCAGGAACGGCCCGCCTCCGGGGACGCGGCGGTTCCCGACAAGCGGCTGCGACACCCCGCAGCCGGGCCGGGGGCGCACCCTGAGGCGCTGATGGCCGCCGCCCGGCTGCTCGTCGCAGCTCGCCTGCCCGTGGTCGTGGGCGGGCGGGTCGGGCTCGACCCGCGGGCGACCGGCGCGCTGGTGGGTCTCGTCGAACTCCTCGGCGCGGCCTACCGGGACGACCGCAACGTCGTCGCCTTTCCCACCGACCATCCTGCGAACCTGACCGGCGACCGGGCGCTGCTCACCGAGGCCGATGCGGTGCTCGCCGTTGACCTGCCCGATCTGCGCACCGTCCGCGGCATGCCTTCCTCCAGGGACCGCGCCCGAGACGGAACCCGGGCTCGCCCAGCAACCCTGGCGGCCGTCACGCTGGACCCGTTGACGCCCAGCAGTTGGTCGCATGCTGGGCAAGCTCCGGTGCCTGTGGACGTGCCGCTGCTGGCCGAGCCGATCACCGCCGTGACCCAGCTGCATGCGGCCGTCGAGGACCTCCTGTCGGCCGAACCCCGGGACGCCCGCGAGCGGCGCACGCGCCGGGTCGAGGAGCTGTCCGCCCGCCGCGACCAACTGCGCGCCCGGCAACAGGCGGCAGTGTCGGCGGCATGGAACCAGGTGCCGATCGCGCCGGCACGCCTCGTCGCCGAGGTGTGGGAGGCGGTGCGCGACCGCCCGTGGCTGCTCACCCTGCGCAACACCCGCAGTTGGCCCGAGGGCGTCTGGCAGTTCCCCGGCGCAGGCAGCTACCTCGGGCATAGCGGGGGCGCCGGCGTGGGCTATGGCCCAGGGGCGGCCGTCGGTGGCGCACTCGCGGCGCGGGACCGCGCCCAGCTGGGCGTCGCAATCATCGGTGACGGGGATCTGCTGATGGCCCCCGGTGCGCTGTGGACGGCGACCCACTACCAGATCCCGCTCCTGATGATCGTCAACAACAACCGTTCCTTCTACAACGACGAGGAGCACCAGCACGTGGTGGCGCAGCAGCGGGGACGGCCGGAGGCCAACGCCTGGATCGGCATGCGCCTCGAACATCCCGCTGTCGACCTGGCCACGCTGGCGCGCTCGTTCGGTGCCTGGGCCGCGGGACCGGTGACGCATCCCGATGCGCTCGCCGGGGCGCTGGCCGGGGCGCTGCGCGCGGTCGACGACGGGCAGGTCGCGCTCGTCGACGTCCACACCGCCCCGGCGTGACCGCCAAGCAACCGCCAAGGCCGATCACGAGCATGACGACGGAAGGGTTGAACGATGGCGACACACACCCGCACCAACGTCACCCACTGGGAAGTGCAGTGGACTCGCCGCCGCAAGCTCGTTGAGGAGTGGCGAGAGCACCGGCATACCGTCATCCGCAAGGAGGACGTGAAACTGCACGACAGCGCGCGTGGTCATCGCGTCGGCTGCTACATGGGCGAGGACGGCGGCAAACCGACCCGCGTCATCGACGCGTGGGTGCATGAAATCGACCCCGGCGTCACCACGACTGTCCACCGGCATTCCTGGGACGCGATGACGTTCGTCGTGTCCGGCTCCGGCTGGACCGAAATCGACGGCGAGCGCTTCGAGTGGCGTCCTTGGGACGCGCTGCATCTCCCAGCCTGGGCCTGGCACCGGTCAGGCAACGACGGTGACACGCCGGCGCGCCTGATGACGTACTCCAGCGAGCCCCTGCTGTCCACGCTCGGCATGGCCATGGTTGACGACCGCGGGCACACCCCGGTCGAGCGGTTGCCGCCCCGCCCCGCCTACACCGAGCAGGTGGACGGCGACGACCCCTACGCAGGCCGGGTCCGGCGGCTTGGCCAGGAACAGCAGCAGCGCCGCTCCGGCCGCCTCCACACCGACTACGACAGCATCCCACTGCTCGTCAACCCCAAGGGCACCCGCTCCAAGTTCCTCGTCGACCGCGCCATCGGGCACCAGGCCTCCGGCATCACTCAGGTCATGCTGCAATTCGCGCCGGGGCGCGGCCAGGCGATGCACCTGCACCCCGGTGAGGCATGGCTGTACGTGGTCGAAGGCCGGGGCCACTCCTACCTCGGTGAGGAGCCGACCGGCGGGGAGAACCACGAGTGGAAGGGGGGTGACCTGGTCGTCGTGGACCATGCGGTCTGGCACCAGCACTTCAACGACGATCCGGAGCATCCCGCGCGCCTGGTCCGGGTGCATGCCTTCGACAGTGTCCTGGAGACGATGCGGGTGCTGTGCGACCCGCTGGACCTGTTCCAGGAGCCCCCGGAGAACCTGAAGGCCATGGGCGACCTGTCGGGCATCGACTGGCCTCCGGACCGCCGACCCGAAGGCTGATCGCCGGGTTCAGGTGGCTGGCTACGCTCGGTCGCCCAGCGAGGGGAGATCGCGCACGATGGCCGGCCCGCCGGCAAGCACGACGGCGAAGCCGACCAGGTCGGTGCCGCGCGCCAGGTGATGCGCAAGGTGATGGCGCACCGCGGTGCGGTCACGACGCTTGAGGTCCTCGACGATGGCCATGTGGTCGTCGACGCTGCGGACATGCGCCGCGCCGCCGGTCTCCCGTGCCCGGACGGATGCCATGCGAAGCGGTCCCCGGAAGGACTCGCTGATCTTGCTCACCGCCTGGTTGTGCGCGGCCATCGCCAGGCCGTAGTGGAAGTCGTTCGACAGTTGGGTGTCGTAGGCGCCACGGCGCACCAGGTGCCTCGAGCGGTCACAGATGTCCGCGAGCGCCGCAAGGTCGTGGTCGGTGGCGTGGACCAGGACCAGGTCGACGATCCCCAACTCCATGACCAAGCGCGCCTCGACGACATCGTGGACCGACAGCGTCGACATCGCGATGAGATCGCCGAAACGCTCGGACAGCACCTCCGTGGAGGGGGCCGTGACGAAGGCGCCACCGGCGGCACCGGTGCGGATCTCGATCAATCCCCGCACCTCGAGCACCCGCAGTGCGTCGCGAACCGTCACCCGGCTCACTCCGAAGCGCTGGGCCAGATCCCGCTCCGACAAGAGCCGGTCTCCAGGCTTAAGCCGGCCCTGCTGGATCAGGCGGATGATCTGCCCGACGATCTGCTCGGAGATACGGCCGCTCATCACCGGGCTGAGAAACTCCGTCACCGACGTGATCGCTCACCTCCGTACCCCACTCGTGGGTGCCAGACTACTCTCGCGCGACGGCTACTCACAGTGAGTAAGAAGGACGCGAGGCCAGGACGTCACACGGCCCCGTCGGGCTGGATGAGGGCGTCCTCCCGCGTTCGCTCCCTCAGCCGCGAGGCGGTCCGCCCGAGGTGGCGGACCATCACGTGACGAGCCCGCTCGACGTCACGGGCCTCGATCGCCCGGACCAACCCCCAGTGCTCGGCCACGCCGGGATCACCCATCTGGGGAGCGATGGCCTTGGCGTGCATCAGCGACATCAGCAGCGGCCCCTGGAAGGACTCGACGATCAGTCCGATGGCGGGATTGTGCGTGCAGTGCGCCAAGCGGGTGTGGAACTCCGCTGACAGGGAGACGTCGAACTGACCGCTGCTCAATGCCCGGTCGGACCGCTCGCAGATCTCCGACAACGCGGCGATGTCCTCGTCGGTCGCGCGGTCGCACACCAGGGGGATGATGCCGATCTCAAAGATCATGCGCGCCTCGGTGACCTCGGCAGGCTCGATGGATGAGAGCATGAGCATGTTGGCCAGGCCCTCGCCGACATGGTCCGGCGCCGGCGCGCGCACGAAGGCCCCGCCGCGGGCACCCACCTTGATCTCGATGAGCCCCGCGGCCTCCAGCATCCGCAGCCCGTCCCGCACGGTCACTCGGCTGACGCCCAGGTGCTCGGTCAACTCCCGCTCGGAGGACAGCCGATCCCCCGGCTTGAGGCGCCCGTCGAGGATCGCGGCCTTGATCTGGCGCACCACCTCGCTCGAAGCACGTCCCGTGGTCACGGGGCGGAAGATCTCCTCCGCATCGACGGAAGATCCCGAGTTGTCTGCCATGACAGGCAGCATACCGCAAGGCTATGGTCTTATGGTCTAACAAATAGTAGGTTGGCAGCCCGGCCGCGAGCCGGCAAGGGCTCACAGGAGGTAAGGGATGGCCAAGAAGGAACGTGTCTTCCTCAGGGGAATCGCCTCGGACAAGTACGGACTGGCCGAGTTGCGCCAGGCTCAGCTCGCCGCTGCCCGTGTCCGCGACGACGACTTCGTCGTCGACGACGCGTCCGTCGGCCACTCGGGGGACTCCGAAGACTCGCGAACCTGGTGGCGGATGGGACCGGGCGACGACCCCTTCCTGACCCAGACCCTGCAGGTCCACTTCGTCGAGATTCCCGCCGGCAAGGCGAACCACGGCCATGGGCACCAGAACGAGGCGGCCTTCTACATCCTGCAGGGGTCGGGCTACGAGATCCACGACGGTAAGCGTTACGACTGGGAGAAGGACGACCTGGTCGTGGTGCACACCGACTCGGTGCACCGGCACTACAACGACGGCGACGAGACCGCCCGCTGCCTGGTCATGAAGGCCAAGTCCACGTGGATGTACTTCGGGCTCATCCAGCAGGGACGCAGCGGCCCGGTCGAGGACGAGGACCGCTTCGGGCCGCGCCAGGACTGGTCGCAGATCTGGACACCCGGCGTGGAGGGTCTCACCAAGGTCATCAAGCCCGCCAGCACCCGCTGGGAGACGACCCGAGACGGTCACGTGCGCATCCTGGCCTCCCCCGAACGCACCGACCAGCGACTGTTCAGCGTTGACGTGTACCAGCAGCGCATCCCGGCGGGCAGCCGGTCGGCCAAGCATTGGCACATGGCCGACGAGGTGCTCTACATCATGTCCGGCTCCGGCCACAGCCTGCACTGGGAGGTCGAGGCCGAGATCGCCGACAAGTACTACGCCCGGATCGCCAAGGAGCCCACGCGTCACGAGTTCAAGACCGGTGACACGGTCTACATCCCCCAGAACACGGTCCACCAGCACTTCGCGAACGACGGTGAGGACGTGCTGCTGCTGTCGGCCCAGAACCGGCTGTTCCGCCATCTGGGATACAACAACGTGGCCTACCTGGAAGACGCCCCCGAGCGACTGGAGCCGGCTGACGCTGCGATGGGCGCCACCCGCTGATCCGCCCCCGCAGGACTCGCGGCCGGGCCCATCGCGCTCGCGAGCGTGGACCAACGGCCAAGAGGAAGCTGCCGTGTCGTTACTTATCGTCTGTCGACGTATCGGCACCACCTCCATAGCGTCCCGCTGATGGGACGCGGAGATTCGCAACGGCAACGACAGGAGTTCGGGCTGCGCTTACAGGCGCTTCGCCACGAGCGTGGCTTGACGCAGGAGGGCCTCGCTGAGCGCTCGGGCCTGCACCGTACCTACATCGGCCAGGTCGAGGGCGGACATCGAAACGTCTCCCTGGACGCCATCCACTCACTGGCCATCGGGCTCGATCTCTCCCCGGCACGACTCTTCGAACACCGCTGACCGCCCTCACTCCCCCGGCACGGCCCCGGTAACCGTCATGCCGTGCGCGTGATCACCGGGATGTCGTGCCGCCTGTCGTACCACTGTGAGACGATGGAAGTGCATGAGAGGCAACCTCATGCCTGCGAGACGGATCACTCGGGCGGCGAGTGGGAGAGGGGGAACGGTCCATCATGGATGACGAGGTGCAGCGGGAAGTGCGAGGAATCCACGGGCAGATCGCCGTCGCGACCGAGCGACTCGGGCTGCTGCTTGCTCGGCACCCTCCCGCGGCCGTTGGATCCGGAACGGGCGAGGATCCCGAGGGCACCAGCCCTTCAGAATCGGCTGGCGGGTCCACGTTGGGTGAGAGCGGGGATCGCGTCGCTTACCTCCGGGCCATCCGGGGATTCACGTACCAGACGCTGTACGCCGTCGACTTCACGCTGCTGCATGGCCGGATCGATCGTCCCATGCTGCGTGACGCCAGAGCGGCGCTGCTTGACGCGATCGATGCTGCCAACGCCTGCCTGCTGCTCGACGGTGCACTGTGCTGGGGCGCCGACGAAGAGGACGCGGAGGACTGACGTTGGTTCTCGGACACCCATTTCGGGCACTCAGTATCCATGGGGTCGTGGGATCGGCCGGCCTTCGGGGGAAGGCCGGCGTCGACCACAGGAGGGCACCGTGGCGCTGGGCAGCGAGCAGATCGCGGATCTTGTGGGCGCGAAGGTCATCGGCCTTGACGGTGATCGGATCGGGCGGGTTGCCGAGATTCACGTCAATGGCCGCACGGGCGAACCTGAGTGGGCAGTGGTCTCCAGCGGACGGTTCGGCCAGGCGTCCAGCCTGGTCCCGCTTGCCGGCGCCGACATTGACGGAGCGATCCTCGGTGTTCCCTACCAGGCGACCACGATCTGGGACGCACCGCGGGTGGAGTGGGTCGGCGGGCTGCCGGCGAAGCAGGAGCGCGGGCTGCTCCGCTACTACCAGTCCGCCGCCTCAGACCGCCCGTCGAGCGGCAGCCACCCCTGACCCCTCTGCGCTCCGACCGTAGCCGCGGCACCACGGGCGCCGACTAGGCTGTCCAGATCGTTCGCCGTGCGGCAGACGCCGCCGCCTGGGGAGCCTGGACGATCGAGGGGGTGGAGCATCGTGCGAGGGGGGGCATCGTGATTCCGGTCATCGCGCACGGTTTGGGCGACGCGGCCGACCTGCCGCTTCCCCTGCCTCTGGTCCTCATCGCCGCCGGCGGGGCCGTGCTCGGCCTCGGCACCGCGTTGGTGCGGCGCAGCGACAGCGCCGCTACCTCCCCCAGGCCCGCGACTGCGGTGGCTGCCCGGCCAGCGCCGGGAACGCGATCGGGGAGCCGCGCCACACCCGGCCCGGCGGTGCGGGAACCCGCGGAAGGCCGGCCCGGTATGGGCAGGCGCCTTGCGCTGCCGGCGTGGGTCACGATCCTGGTCGACGAACCGTTGACCCGGGCGGGCCTCCGGATCGTCGGCCTGCTCGGCGCGCTCCTGGTGCTTGCCCTGGCCGCGTTCGGACCTGTTGATGGTCAGGCGAACCCGGCACCGCGCCTGGTGCTCCTCGTGGTGTGGGCCGGGTTGGTGCCGCTGTCCCTGGTGGCTCCCGGCGCCTGGCGAACCCTCAGCCCACTCCGGACGCTGACCTCACTGCTCGCCCGCATGTCGGGCGATCCGAAGGAAGGCGATGTCCGGCCGCTGCCCAGGGGGCTGGGATGGTGGCCGGCCGCCGGGGCCCTGGCGGTGCTCGCCGTCGTCGAGGGTCCGCTCCGCGGGGAACTGCCGGTGCTGCTCATCTTCTTGGTGGCCTACGGGCTGACCCAGGTCGGGTTGGCCGCCGTCTACGGCAGCCGCTGGTATGGCCACGCCGAGGCCTTCGAAGTCCTTGCCGCCGTGGTCGGGCGGCTCTCGCCGTTCGCGCGGGGTGCGGACGGCCGCTTGGAGCTCTGCAACCCCATGCCCCGGCTGGCCGCACCGGCCCCGCCGGGCGCGGTGCTCGTGGCCGGCATCCTGATCGGCTCGGCTCTTGCCGACTTCGTCACGGATACGCCGGCTTGGAGCGGCCTCGCGCTCGGCCGCACCGGCCTGGCCGCCATCGGCCTGGAGACCGCCGCGCTGGCCTGCTGCGTCGCCGTGGCGACCGCCGTGGCCGCGGCCGCCGCGAGTGCGCGGCCCCTGACGCCCGCGCTGCTCCCTCCGGTCACCGGCTACCTGATCGCCCACTACTTCGCCGTGTTCCTGATCGAGGGGCAGGCGGGGCTGTCCCAGCTGTCGGCGATTGCCCAGGGTGGTCTGCGGACGCTGACGACCGCCAACCTGGTCGCGCGCTATGACCTGCTCCCGGGGCCCCTGGCCGCCAGCGGCCAACTCCTGGGATTCCTGGTGCCACACCTGATCGGGGTCCTCGTCGGCCACCGCCTGGCCGTTACGAGCTACGGCCCGCAGCGGGCCCGAGCCGCTCAGAGGCCACTGCTGGGCATGCTCGCCATCTCGGCGGTCGCCGGCATCGCCCTGCGCTACTCGGCCGCCTGATCGGGGCCTGCACCGGGATCGCGGCGCTCGGCGGCTGAGGCTGCGGGTAGCCTGCGTCCATGGACCTTCGGCCGCCCTATCCCGGGTACCTGGACCGCCTGACCAAGAGCCTGACGCACGCATTGCCCGACAACGGCCCCCCGCCGTCGCACTTCGCCGGCGTGCCCGAGCGCCTGGGGCAGGCGATCAGCGCAGCGGTCGAACGGCGTGCCCAGGACATCGTGACCCTGTCCCACGACATCCACGCCAAGCCCGAGTTGGTGTACGCCGAGCACGAGTCGGTTCGCCGCCTGGCCAGTCTGCTCGCCGACCACGGCCACGACGCCGAGATCGGGGTGTTCGGGATCGACACGGCCCTGCGGGCGACCGCCCGAGGTACCGCCGGCTCCGACCGGCCGCGGGTGGCGATCCTCGCCGAGTACGACGCCCTACCGGGCATCGGTCACGCCTGCGGCCACAACGTCATCGCGGCCGCCGCCGCCGGGGCGTTCATGGCGCTGGCCGACGTCATCCGCGATCTGGACGGATCCGTCGTGCTGTACGGCTGCCCCGCCGAGGAGGGTGGCGGTGGCAAGGAGCTGATGGCGCGGGCGGGAGCTTTCGACGACGTCGACGCCGCGGTGATGCTCCATCCGGCCGGCTTCGAGGTCAGCGAGCATCCGTGGATCGGCGTGCGCACCATCGACGTGGTCTACCAGGGGCTGACCGCGCACGCGTCGATGTTCCCGTTCCTGGGCCGCAACGCGCTGGACGCGGTGGTCACCGCCTACAACGGCATCTCGCAGTTGCGTCAGCACATCCTGCCCAGCGATCGCATCCACGGCATCATCACCGACGGTGGGCAGAAGCCCAACATCGTCCCCGGGCGCGCCGCGGCCTCCTTCTTCCTGCGCTCGGTCGAGCCCGAGACGCTGCGGGAGTTGTGCGACCGGGCCCGCACGATCTTCGAGGCCGCCGCCCACGCGACCGGGACCAAGCTGGAGATCGAGTGGGATCCGGTCCCCGTCTATCTGCCGGTGCGCAACAACTCCCCGCTTGCCAACCGCTATGCCCAGCACCTGGTCGGCCGCGGCCGTCAGGTCCTGCCCCCAGGGGTCATTCCGGACCACCTCACCGCATCAACCGATCTGGGCAACGTCAGCGTTCGTATCCCGGCGATCCACCCCACGCTGAAAATCGCACCGGCCGACGCCTCGATCCACACGGCGGAGTTCGCTGCCCACGCGATCTCGGCCGAAGCGGATCGCGGTTGTGTCGACGGCGCCATCGGCCTGGCGCTCACCGCCGCCGATTTCCTCACCGACGCCGCGCTGCGCCAGGCCACCCGGGACGCGTTCGAGGACGGCGGAGGGGCGCTCGACGTCGACGCGCTCCTCGCCTGATCGCCCGCGGGTCAAGAGGGCGTGACGCCGCCGGGCGTCGGAAGGGTCGGCACGTCGGTCAGCCCCACCGGAACGTGCAGGTGCACCGTCGTGCCTTCGCCAGGCAGCGAGTCAATCACGAACCGGCCGTGCACGAGCGCGGCGCGCTGCCGCATGAGCGCCAGGCCATGGTGGCCGCCGCCGACCTTGCGGGGATCGAACCCCACGCCGTCGTCGATGACGTCCACCAGGGCGTAGCTGTCGTTGCTCCGCAGCCGCACCCGCACCGAGGAGGCCCGGGCGTGCCGCGCGACGTTGGTCAGGCATCCCAGGATGGTTTCGGCGAGCAGGATCTCCGTCGCATGCGACACCGGTGCGTCGAACCCACGGGTGCCCAACCTCACGGTCACGCCCTGCTCGATGCGCAACCGATCCGCCGCCTGCTGCAGCCAGGGCACGAGTTCGCCGGGCACGACCGTCTGACGCTGCAGGTCATCGAGCACGCCCCGCAGGGTCTTGATGCCGCCCTCGACGCCGTCGCGGACCGCGACGGCCAGACGCTTGAGGGTGGTCGCGTCACCGAACTCCGCCGCGGTCAGCACGTTGTCGGCCTGGATCTGGGCGGCGGCGAGATGCGGCAAGACGTCATCATGCACGCGCAGGCCGACCCTGCTGCGCTCGATCGTGCCCTCCGCCAGGATGCGGGCGGCCAGCGCGGCCTGTGCCTGCTGTGCCCGGCCAAGGTGGCCCTCGGCCTCCAGTCGCTGGAGCGCCAGCCCGATCGTCGCGCAGACGGTGTCGGCCTCGGCGCGGCGGCGCGCGTCCAGACCGATGGGGAGACCGACCCGGGCCTCCGCCCCGACGATCGGCCGCGCGTCCATCCCCTCAGGCACCCCGCCGTCCAGCGCCACTGAAACCCGTAGGGCGTCGGGATGCCCGTCACAGATCGCCTGCAGCGCCTTCTCCGCAAGCTGGACGACCTCCGCGGGGTCCCTTGTGGCGAGCAGGGCATTGCCCAGGTCGTTGACGATCTCGAGTTCCTGGACCCGGGCCTGCAGCTCGTCGGCGCGGTCGCTGGCCTCCCTGGCCGACTGCAGTGCGGCGTAGCCGAGCCACAGGGGCACGGCCAGCAGCGCGACCGCGAGCGGCGCCACCTCCGCGTAGAGCACGACCACCAGCACCGCGAGCAGGGCGATCAGCGCGAAGCTGGTGGCGAACCGTGGGAAGGGGACGGCGGCGCGCTGCGTGGCGGCCCGCAAGTCCAGCCGCCCGTGCAGCCACAGGCCCCCGGCCAAGGCCACGTCGTTGGCGATGTTGTAGATCAGCACCGCTGCCAGGGTCATGGCCGCCAGGCCGTACTGCGCGACCTGCTGAGCCGCCAGCGACGCCACGAACGCGACGAGACCGAGTTGCAGGTGGTTCCAGGTAATCAGCCACCAGCCTGGGCGTTCACGGAACTCTCGTTCGCTGACAAGCGCAATGACGTTGACCAGCAGGACGTTCAGCGGATCCAGCACAACCGCGGAGGCCACGCTGATCGGCGTGCGCAGGCTGGCCTCCACCCGCTGGCGTGGCAGCATGGGCACCGCGAGCAGGCTTGAGATCGAAACCAGCCCGATCCAGCCGATGCTGGCGAGCGGCTGTCCCAGCGACACGCGCACCGCGGCGGGGAGCGCGACGGCGACGGCGAGGCCCAACAGGACCGTGTACGCACGGAAGGCCACCGGCGGGTACCGCGCCGGGCGCGCCTCCGTCTCCATTCGCGCCAGTCCTTCTGGTCGCGCCAGGCCAATGCCAGGACGGTCTCAAGGCCTGGACAGCCTTCGTCACCACTCCAGCATGCGCGCTCGAGGGGTGCGCGCGCACGCAAACTCGGCCGCCCCTGTGGAAAAGGAGCGGCCGAGCGGGAGGATCACAGGCCCCCGAAGGGCCTGCGGGAGGCTCTTACCACATTGACTTGGAGGCCCCGGCCGAGGCGAGCAGGGCACCGAGAATCGACAGGGAGGCCAGGATCCTGTGAATGCGAGCGTTCATTGGGCTGCTCCTTCGTCATTAGCGCTGCAACTGAATGGAACAAAAGGAGGTAGGACGGCGACGTCCCACCCCTCCAGGGGCACGGCGCTCGGGTCCAGAGCGCGTCGTCACTAGCCCTTTTGGACTATTGATACGTTACCCCTTGATACTGCTGCTTATGCCTTGTCCGTCCGCCTGGACGCAACTTGGGTGACCGGACCGCTCTCACAGCCCTTCCCGGGCGGCCACGCGCCTGCGCCGCAGGTGGATGAACTGGCAGCGCCTCGATCGCGACTCCGGAGCCGCACCATCGAGGCACGGTGAAAGCCTGCCGTACGGATCGGCACAAGAACGACAGAGCGCACCACCCGGATGGCCAGGTTGAGCTAGTTTTGCCCGGTAGAAGCGCACAAGATTCCCCCGATCAGGGGGCCCAGGCGCCACATCCGGGGCACTCAACGCACTTTCTCGTACGATCGGTCTATGAGTTCTCGCGACCGGCGTTGGAACATATGAATTAGCGTGGATCAGGACCCATACAGATAAAAACGATTGAAAGTCTATAGACGAAATGAGCGCGTGGAGACGCGAAGCTATCCGTGCCTGGCACGTTTCAGAAATGTGCCGGGCGGGCCCACCCGCTCGGTGACCGAGGGGATCAGGTCGCTGATCCGCACGGTCTCCTGGCTGCGCTCGCGCAGATCCCGCAGCGTGACGGCGCTGTCGTCGAACTCCCGCGATCCGGCGATCAGTGCCAGCGGGAAACCCTTGCGGACCGCGTAGGTGATCTGGTCGCGCAGCGCATCGGGCTGCATGTAGACCTCGGTCGGGATGCCACTGCCACGCAACCGGTGTCCGAGGGCCAGGTAGTCGTCGAAGTACCGCTCCGCATCCTGCATCGTCACGAGGACCACCGCCGGCGTCCGTGCCCCAGGTTGCAGTGTCCGGCTCTGGATGAGCAGGTACAGCAGCCGCGTCAGCCCGATCGAGATGCCCACCCCCGGATACGCGCGCCCGGAGAGGGCCAAGGTGAGATCGTCGTAACGGCCGCCCGAGCAGACGCTGCCCCAGTCCTGGTTGCCAGCCACGAACGTCTCGTAGACCGTGCCCGTGTAGTAGTCGAGCCCGCGGGCGATCGAGAAGTCGGCCACGAGCCGTTCGGCGGGCATGCCCAACTGGACCGCCCGGTCGAGCACGTCGCGCAGTTCCGTCGCACCCTCACGGGCCGCGTCGAAGCCCTCGAGGAGGCCCATCGCCTCCTCGACAGTTCCGGCGGGCAGCACGTCCAGCACGCGGTCGACAAGTTTGGGCTCGCAGCCATGCTCCTGGAGCGCCGCCGCCAGCCGCGGCCGGTCGCTCATGCCGTACTTGTCGACCAGGCGGAGCGCCTCGGCCACCTGCTCCCCCTCGATCCCGAACGCGCCGAACAGGCCGCTCAGGATCTTGCGGTTTGACACGTGCACCCGGAACTCGCCGACGCCGATCGCGCCAAAGGCGCTGTTGATGACGCAGGGCATTTCGGCGTCGTAGGCGACCGCCAGCGAGCCGTCCCCCACGATGTCGACGTCGCACTGGTAGAACTCGCGGAAGCGGCCGCGCTGAGCGCGCTCCCCGCGCCACACCTTCTGAATCTGGTATCGCCGGAAGGGGAACACCAACTCCTCGGCGTGGGAGGCCACGTAGCGCGCCAGCGGGACGGTGAGGTCGAAGTGCAGCCCGAGCGACGTGACCGCGTCCGCACCGTCCTCGGCGGGACGTCCCAGGCTGTACATCTGGCGCTCCATGCCGCCCTTGGATGTCAGGACCTCCAGGCGCTCGGCGGCCGGTGTCTCGATCGGCGCGAAGCCGAACAACTCATAGGCACGCCGGATGCGGTCGATCAGGGTCTGCTCGAGTATGCGCACCTCCGGCAGCCACTCCGGGAACCCTGAGATGGGGCCGATGTTGACGCTGGCAGTCACGGAGTGTCCCTTCAATCGCTGGTCGCGGGTGCGCCCGCGCTCGTAGGATGCCACCGCCGTGGCGGAGCGCCTACGCGGGTGAGGCGGCATGGCGCCGGCACCACTCGTACATGGCGATGCCGCTGGCCACTCCCGCGTTGATCGAACGGGTCGACCCGTACTGCGGGATCGACAGCACCGCCTGCACCGCCTCGCGTGCGGTCTCCGACAGCCCGGGTCCCTCCTGGCCGAACAGCAGGACGCAGGCGCGCGGCAGGTCGGCCTCGGCGAGGGTCACCGCACCCGGCAGGTTGTCCACTCCGAGAACCGGCAGTCCGGCCTCTCGCGCCCAGCCGGCGAAGTCCGCCAGCGTCGGATGATGCCGCACGTGCTGGTAGCGCTCGGTCACCATGGCTCCGCGACGGTTCCAGCGCCGGCGCCCGACGATGTGCACCTCGGCGGCCAGGAACGCGTTGGCGTTGCGCACGACGGTGCCGATGTTCAGATCGTGCTGCCAGTTCTCGACCGCCACATGGAAGGGATGGCGGCGGCGGTCGAGGTCCGCCACGATCGCCTCGACCCGCCAGTAGCGGTAACGATCCACGACGTTCCGCCGGTCCCCGGTCTCCAGCAGGTCGGGATCCAGGCGGCCATCCTCGGGCCACGGTCGAGAGTGGGGTCCGACCCCCACCTGCGCGAAGTCCCCGTCCGCCATGCCGCCGCTCACCGCCCGCCAGGGTAGTCGGAAACCGCGCTCATCCGTGGAGAGGCAGGCGTTGCCCACAGCGGGCAGGGGTATGCCCGCTACCATCGGCAGGCAGGCCGAAAGCGCCGCCAAAGGGTGTGGCCGGCCTCCGATCAGCCTCAGCAGTGAATCGCGGTGACGGTTGCGAATGGCGGAGCAGGAACGTGTCCACGACTTCGGCAGTAACGCCTGGGTCGTCGACGAGATGTACCGGAATTACCTCGCCGATCCCGAGTCGGTCGGCGAAAGCTGGAGAGAGTTCTTCTCCGACTACCGCCCCGCGGGCGCGGACGGGTCCGGGGCCACCGAGGCGGCGGCCGCGGCGCCCGAGGCGCCGGCGCGCCCGCAGCGCGAGGAGACCCCCTCCGACGGCAAGGCGCGACCGCCCGGGAGCGCCACGGTCCTGCGCGGCGGCAACGCTGTCATCGCCGCCAACTTGCAGGCATCCCTGCAGATGCCCACCGCAACCTCGATCCGGGTGGTGCCGGCCAAGCTGCTCGAGGTCAACCGCCGCATCATCAACAACCAACTCGGCCGCATCCGCGGGGGGAAGGTCAGCTTCACGCACCTGATCGGCTGGGCGATCGTGCGCGCGATCCAGCACGTGCCCGCCATGACCTCTGTGTATCACGAGGCCGGCGGCAAGGGCTACGTCGAGCGCCCTGAACACGTCAACCTCGGCCTGGCCGTCGACGTGGAGCGCAAGGACGGGTCACGCACCCTGCTCGTGCCGAACATCAAGGGCGCGGACACGCTCGACTTCGCCGGCTTCTACCAGGCCTACGAGCAGGTCATCCGCGCGGTCAGGACCAACAAGCTCCAGCCTGAGCTGTTCGAGGGCACCACCGCCACGCTCACCAACCCCGGCACCGTGGGCACGGTAGGCAGCGTTCCGCGGCTGATGCCTGGGCAGTCGGTGATCATCGGCGTGGGGGCGATCGACTACCCCGCCGAGTACGCGGGCGCCGACCCCCGCACCCTGGCGAACATCGGCGTTGGGAAGGTCGTCACCCTCACCTCGACCTACGACCACCGGGTCATCCAGGGCGCCGAGAGCGGGCTGTTCCTACGGACCGTGCACGAGTTGCTGCTCGGCGGGCACGAGTTCTATGACGGCATCTTCAACGCGCTGCGCATCCCGTATGTGCCGGTCCAGTGGCGGGCCGACGATCAGGGCGAGTGGCCGGCGATCGTCGGCCAGGCCGTCGACGTCGAGAAGCAGGTCGCGGTCGGCAAGCTCATCAACGCCTATCGCGTGCGAGGCCACCTGATCGCCGCGCTCAACCCGCTGGCGCACACCTACCAGCAGCTCCACCCGGAACTCGACCCGGCCACCCACGGTCTGACCATCTGGGACCTCGACCGCGAGTTCCTGACCGGCGGGCTCGGCGAAGGCGCGGCCCTCGGCGGCGTCAAGGGACACGAGCGGATGCCACTCGGCGACATCCTCGGGGTCCTGCGCGATGCCTACTGCCGCACCGTTGGCGTGGAGTACATGTTCATCTCCGAGCCGGAGCAGAAAGCGTGGATCCAGTCCCGGGTCGAGCGTCGCAAGACCACGCTCGACACCGAGGACCAGCGCCACATCCTGGGGCGGCTGAACGCCGCTGAGGCGTTCGAGAAGTTCCTGCATACCAAGTACATCGGGCACAAGCGCTTCTCCCTGGAGGGCGCCGAGTCGGTCATCCCGATGCTGGACGCGCTCCTGACCTCCGCGGCTGATGACGGGATCACTGACGCGGTCCTGGGCATGGCGCATCGCGGGCGGCTGAACGTGCTGGCCAACATCATCGGCAAGAGCTACGACAAGATCTTCCGGGAGTTCGAAGGTGACGTCGACCCCGAGAGCGTGCAGGGCTCCGGCGACGTGAAGTACCACCTGGGCTCCCAGGGCGTGCATACGGCGCCCTCCGGGAAGACCGTCGACGTCCAACTGAGCTCCAACCCCAGCCACCTCGAAGCTGTTGATCCGGTCGTCGAGGGTATGGCTCGCGGCAAGCTGGACCGCCTCGGCGGGGATGGGTCGTTCTGGCCGGTGCTGCCCATCCTGGTCCACGGTGACGCGGCGTTCGCCGGACAGGGAGTCGTGGCCGAGACCTTCGGGCTGTCCCAACTGCGCGGCTATCGCACTGGCGGGACCGTCCACCTGGTCATCAACAACCAGGTGGGCTTCACGACCTCACCCGAGCAGGGGCGGTCGTCGCGGTACGCCACGGACGTGGCCAAGATGGTCCAGGCGCCGATCTTCCACGTCAACGGCGACGACCCCGAGGCGTGCGTGCGGGTGATGCGCCTGGCGCTCGAGTACCGCCAGACCTTCCACAGGGACGTCGTGGTCGACCTGGTCTGCTACCGGCGCTGGGGCCACAGCGAGGGCGACGACCCCAGCTACACCCAGCCGACGATGTACCGGGCGATCGAGGACCGTCGCAGCGTCCGCAAGCTCTACACCGAGGAACTGGTCACCCGCGGCGACCTGACCGTCGACGAGGCCGAGCAGGCATTGGACGACTTCCGCGGGCGGCTCGAGCGGGCACTCAAGGAGACCCGGGAGTCCTCGCCGCCCAAGCTCACCGGCGCACCGCGCCGCCGCCCGCGCCGGGGCGTGCTGCCCAGGGCCGAGACCGGGGTGGAGCGGGGCACGCTGGAGCGCATCGTCAACGTCGTCACCAGCGCGCCCGAAGGCTTCCACCTGCACCCCAGGCTCGCCCGGCAGTTGGAGAAGCGGCGCGACCAACTCGCGCGCGACGAGGTCGACTGGGCGATGGGCGAGGCGCTCGCCTTCGGCTCGCTGGTGCTGGAGGGCATTCCGATCCGCCTGACCGGTCAGGACTCCCGGCGCGGCACGTTCAGCCAGCGCCACAGCGTGCTGATCGACTACGAGACCGGCAACGAGCACGTGCCGCTGCGGTCGCTGTCCGAGGATCAGGCGACGTTCGTGCCCTACGACTCGCCGCTCAACGAGTTCGCGGCGATGGGCTTCGAGTACGGCTACTCGGTGATCCGCAAGGAAGCGCTGACGCTTTGGGAAGCGCAGTTCGGCGACTTCGTCAACGGCGGGCAGGCGGTGCTCGACCAGTTCCTGGTCTCCGCCGAGGAGAAGTGGGACCAGACCTCCGGACTGACCCTGCTGCTGCCACACGGCTACGAGGGGCAGGGGCCGGAGCACTCCTCGGCCCGCATCGAACGCTTCCTCACGCTGGCAGCCGACGACAACATCCAGGTCGTGCAGCCGACCACCGCGGCGCAGTACTTTCACGTGCTGCGCCGGCAGATGCACCGGGACGTCCGCAAGCCGCTCGTCGTGATCACGCCGAAAGGCCTGCTGCGCGCCAAAGCCGCCAGCTCACCCGCGGCGGGGTTCACGTCCGGATCGTTCGCCGAGATTCTCCACGAGGACAAGCCCGACCGGGACGCCGAGGATGTCCTGCGCGTCCTGCTGTGCTCGGGGAGGGTCGCCTTCGACCTGATGCACCAGCGCAACGAGACCGATGCACCTGCGGCCGTGGTACGCCTCGAGCAGTTGTACCCGTTCCCGACCGGGCAGTTGCGCGAGGCGCTGTCGGCATTCCCCAACGTGGGCGAGGTGCATTGGGTGCAGGACGAGCCGGAGAACATGGGGGCATGGCCTTTCCTGCACGGACTCCTGCACCGGCTCCTGCGCGACCGGTACCAGTTGCGCCACATCGCGCGCGCGGAATCCGGCAGCCCCGCCACGGGGAGCGCGACGATCCATGAGCAGGAGCGGGGGGATCTCTTGGATCGTGCGCTCGCCGACCTCTCGTGAGCCTGTGGTTCTGGGGGTCGCGTGGGTGGCCGGGCTCCGGGGACGTGAAGGCCTCGGCGCGGCCCGGGGGGTGGCAGACCCGGCCGGGCTCCGGGGACGTGAAAGCCTTTTAGCCC
>WHTC01000355.1 GCA_009379795.1 Nitriliruptorales bacterium
CAGCGACGGGCCAGCGACAGATCGGGGTGTCCAACGGTCCGCCGGTGTCAGTCCTCGCCTGGCTTCTCCTGCTGGGCGTCGAGCAGGCGGAGGACCTCGTCCGCCGATCCGGGGTGGGCGACGTGCCAACCCTGCGCCCCATCACACCCCAGCGCGCGCAGGCGCTCGGCCTGGACCGGGCTCTCCACGCGCTTGGCGGTTACGGTCAGATCGAGCATGTGGGCCAGGGAGACGAGGGTACCGACAATGGGTTCGTCGACGGAGTCAGGCTCTGCGGGCAAGCCGAGCCGCTGAACGAACGAGCCGGCCAGCTTGAGCTCGCGTGCGGGCAGGCTTCGCAGGTGAGCGAGGTTGGAGTAGCCGGCACCGAAGTCGTCGATGGCGATCCGCACCCCCAACTCGGACAGCTCCCACAGGGCACCGACCGGCTCGTCGGCTGCACCGATGACCGCGCCCCCGGACAGTTCCAGTTGCAGCCGGCCGGGATCCAGCCCGGTCTCGGCGAGGACGCGCTTGACGTCGTTGACCAGCATGCGGTCTTCGGACTGCGGGCCCGCGACGTTGATGCTCACGAAGGGCGCGTCCGGAAACAGGTCCTGCCACATGCGTGCCTGCCGGCACGCACGCTCCAGCACCCAACGACCAAGCGGCACGATGAGGCCGGTCTCCTCCGCCAGTGGCATGAACCGGTCGGGATTCAGCAGCCCCAGTTGCGGGTGCTGCCAGCGGACCAGGGCTTCGACGCTCAGCACCACCCCGTCGGCGAGCCGGATGACGGGTTGATACTCGAGGGTGAACTGCTGGTGCTTCAGGGCGGCCGGCATGGACATCGAAAGGGCGTGCCGCCCCACTTCGCGAAGGTCGCGCTCAGGGTCGAACAGCGCCCACCTGGCCTTGCCGCCGGATTTCGCCCAGTACAGCGTGATGTCAGCCGCGCGCATCAGGTCCGTGGGCTCCGTGCCGGCCACGGGCCGCTCGACGACCCCGATGCTCGCGGACACCGAAAGGTCGTGCGCCTGGATGCGTATCGGGGCGGCGAGCGCGGCGAGCGCGCGCTCGGCCGCCTCGATGACCTCCTCGGCGGACCTGGAGTCCTTGACGAGGATGACGAACTCATCGCCTCCCATGTGGGCGACCAGGTGCCCCCTCGGTGATTCGGACTGCTCGAGGCGGGCGGCGACGACCGCCAGCACCTCGTCACCGACGTCGTAGCCGAGACCGTCGTTGATGGCCTTGAACCCGTCCAGGTCCAGGACGCACAGGCCCACGCGGTCCCCCGTGGCAGCCCCGGCGAAGACCTCGGCAAGGCGGTCGAAGAACAGCACCCGATTCGGGAGCCGGGTGAGCGGGTCATGCAGCAGGGCCTGGCCCCGGAGCCGCGTCTGCAGGTGGTAGCGCGCGCTGACGTCCTCGCCCATGACGACCAGAAGGCTCGGTTCCCCGTCGTCGTCCCGCACGAGCGACAGGGCGAGGTGCGTCCAGACCACACCGCCGTCGCGTCGGCGGCACCGTATCTCCGTCCTGACACGGTCCTGCTGGCCCTCAGCCAGGATCCGGTAGGTCTCCAGCAGGTCCGGAAGGTCGTCGGGGTGGACAAAGTCCGTGACGGCGTGCTCGCGTAGTTCCGCGATGCTGTACCCGAGCATGTCGCTCAACGTCTGGTTGGCGTCGAAGATCCGGCCCCAGGGGTCGCCGATGCCGATGCCGACGGGCGCCCCCGCGAAGACCGCGCGGAACCGTGCCTCGCTCGCGCGCAGCGCGTTCTCCGCCTGCTGGCGGACGACAAGACCGGCCTGGCGGATGTCCTCCTGCTCGGCCAGGGTCTGGCGTTGTAGCGCCTGCGCATAGCCCGAGGCGAGTCCACCCTGGAGGCGGGCCAGGCGTGCCCGCAACTCGGGGGTGTCCACGGCGAGGCGGGGGAGGAGTCCCTCACCAAGGAGCGCGACCGTGCGCTCGAGGGTGTCGGTGCCGGTGAAGTGGGTGGCGACCAGCACGGCGCCAACCTGCTGGGCCGGTCCGGCCTGGAAGGGTTCGGCGAACAGCGCATGCGCGAGGCTGCTGGCGAGCCCTCGCAGATGGGTGGCGATCTCGCCGGTGTCCATCTGGACGTAGCTGGTCTCGGCGACCACTCCCGCCCAGACCTCGGCGAAGGCGTCCAGACCGGATGGGACACCCTCCTGGTTCCCCGCTGGCGCACCGGACGCGCCGTGTTCTGGCTCGCTCATGTCGTGCTACCGACCCCCCGCCAGTGAATCCGAACACCGTGCCCGACAGCCTCAGCATAGGGCTGTTGCACCATCTCGAAACCTTGAAATTC
>WHTC01000119.1 GCA_009379795.1 Nitriliruptorales bacterium
CTGATGGGCGTCGCGGCGGACGCGGAAACTGAGGCGGCCGGACAGGAAACCCTCCAACCGCGTGCGTTTGGTCTCTTCGTCGACCTCGTCGCCCCATACATCGTGGAAGGCGTCGACGATCGTGACCATGCAGCGGTCGATCACCTCATCCACCGTCTCGGTCTGATCCTCACTCATGCCAGCCACCTCCGTAAGGCCGGGTTTTCCCCCGCCGTCGGTCGGGGAACCCACGTACGCGCGTGCGGGGCGAGGGTTTCGACGTACAGTCCCTGCGCTTGGCGGTCGACCGAGGGAGAGAGGCGGATGCCGGAACAGGACGTGCGCGGGTCCGAACCGCCCGCTTCCGCAGGAACGGGAGAGCCGACCACGCCCGTCGTCATCGGCCTGGACCTGGGCACGACCCGCGCCCAGGCGATCGCCTATGACGCCGACGGGCGCCACTGGGCCAGCGCCGGTCGGGGCTACCCACTGTCCGCTGCACAGCCCGGCTGGTCGGAGCAGGATCCTGACCAGGTCGCCGACGCCGCGATGGACGCCCTCGCCGATGCCGCCCGGGTCGCCGCGGCGCGCGGCGCACGCGTCGTCGCGGTGTCGCTGAGTGCGACGCTGCACAGTCTGATCGGCCTCGACCGGCGTGGGCGGGCCCTCACCCCGTCGTTGACCTTGGCGGACAGGCGGGCAGTCATGCAGGCTGACCGGCTGCGCCAGGAGCACGACGCCATGGCGCTCTACCGCCGGACCGGCACCCCCGTGCATCCCATGGCGCCGCTGGCCAAGCTGATGTGGTTCCGCGAACGCCAGGCCGAGACCGCCGAGCAGGTGCGTCACTGGGTGTCGATCAAGGAGTACCTGCTGCGGCGTCTCGGCGTGGCTGACGTGGTCGACCACTCGCTGGCTTCGGCCACCGGCCTGTTCAACCTCGCGGATCTCGACTGGGACAGCGAAGCGTTGGGGCTGGCGGGCATCGACCGCGACCAACTGTCGCGCCCGGTGCCGACCGAGCACCGGCTGGGATCGTTGCCGGCACCGATCCTCGAGGGGCTCGGGCTGGAACCCGGCACCCCCTTCGTGATCGGCGCGGGTGACGGGGCGCTCGCCAACCTTGGTGCGGGAGCGATCGCCCCGGGGGTGGCCGCCGCGACCGTCGGCGCCAGTGGCGCAGTGCGGTTGGTGGTCACCGAACCACGGACCGACCCGCTGGGCCGAACCTTCTGCTATGTCCTGACCAGCGGACGCTGGGTGATCGGCGGCGCCAGCAACAACGGCGAACTGGTGCTGCGCTGGCTGCGCGCCGAGTTGTTCCCCGATGTCGGTCGCCAGGCGGTACAGGAGGGTGCGGACGCCGCCGAGCGGCTGATCGGGCTCGCCGCCGCCGTGCCGCCGGGCGCCGCCGGGCTGCTGTGCCTGCCGTATCTGGCGGGGGAGCGGGCACCGCGCTGGACCTCGGTGCCCGGCGGGGTGCTGTTCGGTCTCCGGCGGGAGCACACTCGCGGGCATGTAGTGCGTGCGGCCATGGAGGGGGTGATGCTGCAACTGGCGATCGTGGTCCAGGCCCTGGAGGAGTCCGGGACACCGCCGCGGCGCTTCCGCGCCACGGGTGGGTTCCTCCGCTCACGGCTGTGGCGCCAGATCATGGCCGACGTGTTCGACCGCGACATCGCCATCCCGGGCAGCGCGGAGGGCTCGACGCTGGGCGCGGCCCTGCTCGGGCTGCGGCGGCTGGATCTGATCGCGTCGCTTGATGTCGCTCGGGACCTGGTGCCGATCGCCGAGGTCGTCCGTCCCCAGCCGAAGGCCGCGAGCGCCTACCGGCGGTTGCGGGGGCTGTACGGGCGGCTGTCAGAGGCGTTGGACCCCGAGTTCGACGAACTCACCGCACTGCGAGCCGAACTGCTGGAGTACGGGGACAGCGGGGACAGCGGTGACGGCGGGGGCCTGGAGCGCTGACTGACCGCGCCGGTGAACGGGGCATCGCGGTTCCCGCTCCCGGCTCGCGGGGACGCTCTACACTCACCCGAAGACCCCTTCAGAAGGAGATTCGCACGTGCCCGAGATCATCACCATGGGCCCGAACGGCCTGAAGGTACCCGACGAGCCCATCATCCCCTTCATCGAGGGCGACGGGACCGGGCCGGACATCTGGGCGGCGTCCGTGCGGGTCTTTGACGCCGCCGTCGAGAAGGCGTACGACCGCGACCGCAGGATCTCCTGGAAGCAGGTCCTCGCGGGTCAGCAGGCCTTCGATCGGACTGGCGAGTGGCTGCCTGACGAGACCATCGAGATCTTCAAGTCCCACCTCATCGGGATCAAGGGCCCGCTGACCACCCCGGTCGGCGAGGGGTTCCGCAGCCTCAACGTGGCCTTGCGCCAGATCCTCGACCTCTACGTCTGCCTGCGGCCCGTGCGCTGGTTTCAGGGCGTGCCCAGCCCCCTGAAGGACCCCAGCGCGGTGGACATGGTGATCTTCCGGGAGAACACCGAGGACGTCTACGCCGGCAAGGAGCTGGAAGCGGGCACCGAGGACGTCAAGCGCGCCCTCGACTTCTTCCGCGAGCAGTACGGCTGGGACATCCGCAGCGACTCCGGTATCGGCATCAAGCCAGTCAGCGCGACGGGCTCCAAGCGCCTGATCCGCGCGGCGATCCAGCACGCCGTGGACGAGCGCCGCAAGAAGGTCACCCTGGTGCACAAGGGCAACATCATGAAGTTCACCGAGGGGGCCTTCCGCCGCTGGGGCTACGAACTGGTGCGCGAGGAGTTCTCCGATGTCGCGGTCAGCTGGGAGGACTGCGGCGGGGACCCCGGTGACAAGATCCTGGTCGAGGATGTGATCGCCGACGCGATGCTTCAGCAGATCCTGCTTCGGCCGGCCAACTACGAGGTCATCGCCACGACGAACCTCAACGGCGACTACCTCTCCGACGCCCTGGCGGCCGAGGTCGGCGGGATCGGCATCGCGCCCGGCGGCAACGTGAACTACGTGACCGGCCACTCGATCTTCGAGGCGACGCACGGCACGGCGCCCAAGTACGCCGACCAGGACAAGGTCAACCCCGGCTCGGTCATCCTCTCCGGGGACATGATGCTCCGCCGCCTGGGCTGGAACGAGGCCGCGGATCTCATCATCAAGGGGCTGGAGGCCGCGGTGGCGGAGAAGATCGTGACCTATGACTTCGCACGCCTGCTTGACGGCGCCACGCAGGTCAAGACCAGCCAGTTCGCCGACGCGATGATCGAGCGCATGTGAAAGCGCCCACGGCGCCGGGGCGGTCGGAAGGGGCTCCCGGCCGCCGTGCGCCGCGACTGGGCCCCCAGGAGCGGTTGGCGCCGCACGTCACCCGCCACGGGCGTTTCCGCAGGATCGATCCACAGCTGGGACGGCCGCTGCCCAGCGCGGTCGCGCTCCTTGGTGCGCTGGGGTGGGGCCTGTTGGTCGGCGAGTCGTTCCGGCGTGCGGTGGTTGGGATCCGCGGCCGCCCTGCTAGACTCACCGATGAGGTGAAAGCCCAGGTCACGGCCGGGTAGCCAAGTGGTAAGGCAAGGGTCTGCAAAACCCACACACGCGGGTTCGATTCCCGCTCCGGCCTCCGCGCTCATCGCGTTTCCCCGGGCACGCTGCAGTCCGTGGAGCACGGGGATCTCGTCGCGGGCGAGGTCCTGTCTAACCTGGCCGCCGAGCGCATCGGCGACCTGCGGCTGTAGGGCTCGTTGCGCAGGCGTGGCCCCGACCGGCGAGGTCAGGTCAGGAAGGGCGAGGCGTCGATGAACGGGCGCTCGTCGCGGCCAAGGCCGGTCGCGGGCGGTGCGCCTTCCCAGAACTCCATCGAGATGCGGTACCAGTTGGCCCGTGCGCGCAGCCGTCCCAGTATCGAGTTCACGCCCCACTGGATGCGGTTCAGCGTCAGGTAGTCCGGGGGCAGGTTCAGCCGGCGCAGCAGGTCGACGTAGCCCTGCCGCGGTCCGGTGGTGGTGCGGATCACGTCCCGCGCGAATTCGGGCGTGTAGCCGAACTCGGCGTCCTCAACGATCGGCCGGTTGAACTCGCGGAACCACTGCATGAGCCTCGCGGCGTCATACCGAGCGTTGGCTGGCAGGAACCCGGCCTGGCGCATCTCCTCCAGCAGCGTCTCGACGTCGTTGTCGAGCACAGCACGCAACTGGCGGCGGATGGCGTCGCGGATGGCCGTGCCGAACATCTTCACACTGCCGAAGTCCAGGAACACGACGCTGCCGTCTTCGGGGAACAGGTAGTTGCCCGGGTGCGGGTCGGCGTTGAACAGCCGGAAGCGGTTGAGCGAACCGAACACGAAGCGGTAGATGATCTCGCCGTAGCGCTGCTGCTCCTCTCGCGTGCTGGTGCGCAGCATCCCGTCGAAGCTGCGCCCGTCCACGTATTCCGCGGTCAGGATCCGCGGCCGGGAGTAGTCGGGGAACACCCGCGGGACGCGGATGAACGGGTGGCCGTCGTAGCGCTCGAAGAACGCCTGCTGATGTTGCGCCTCGCGCTGGTAGTCCAGTTCGTCGATGACCCGCGCCCGCAACTCCTCGATCAGCGGCTTGACCTTGAGGTTGGGGGAGATCAGCCGCGCCAGCGGCGTGAACATCTCGGCGTTTGCGAGGTCGCTCTCGACCGCCTCGGCCACCCCCGGGTACTGCACCTTCGCCGCTACCTCGGTGCCGTCATGCAATCGCGCCCAGTGCACCTGGCCGATCGAGGCCGAGGCCAGCGGCTCCGGGCTCCACTCGGCGAACACCTGCTCCGGTGGCGCGCCGAACTCGTCGGCGACCACCCTCGCGATCGTCTTCGGGTCGGTGGGCGGAGCAGCGTCCCGCAGGTCCGCAAGGACCTCGTGGTAGGTCGCCTGAACCTCCGGCGGCAGGTCGAGATCCACGAAGCTGGCGATCTGCCCCAGCTTCATCGCCGCGCCCTTCATCGACCCGAGCAACTCCAGCATCTTCTCGGCGGTTTCGATGTGGAAGCGCTGCTCCGCGGCGTCCCCGTTTCGCAGGCCGCGCATGCGGGAGCCCAGGTAGCCGGCGCCTGTGGACGCAGACAGCCTGGCGAGGCTTGACGCGCGCTGCATGCGGCCGCCGAGTTCGTCACCCGACCCGGACCCGCGGGTACCCGGCGGCTCTGGAGGAGTGGAAGCCATGCCGTCCATTCTGCCGTCACGGTGATCGGCGAGCCCCAGGCGTGTCGGGCACGCCCTCTGGGAGCGCCTCGTACCATGGCCGCCAGCGGGGCCGACAAGGAGTGTGCATGCCAGCGGTGCTTTGGGGTCGCCAGTGCGACGGTTACGGCGATGTCGTGGTCACCGAACCGGCCCCAGGGGTCGCGCTCGCGCTCACCCGCGGCCTGCACCCCAAGCCCTATCGCTGGGTGGATCCAAACGAGGACGTGGTCGCTGCGGTGGTCGGTCCCCGCGCCACGCTGCTGGTGGTCGCCGACGCCCACAATGGGGCCCTCGCCTCGGAGGTGGCCGTGCAGACCGTGCTGGACCACGTCGGCGATGATCCGCCCGAGGATCTGGACGACAAGGAACTGGTCGCGCTGTTCGCGCACGCCGGCGGGACGATCCTCGCCGAGACCAGCGCGCGTGCCGACCACCAGCGGCGTGAGAGCCGAACCACGCTGAGCCTGGCTTTGATCGCGGATCACCGGCTGCGCTGGGCCGCGCTGGGGGACTCGCCGGTGCTGGTGGTGCAGGCCGGCCGCGGCCAGGAACTGACCTCCGACAGCAGCCACTTCGTCGGCTGGCCGATGGCCTCGTTCCAGGTCGACCGAGTGCTCCAGCGCGGTCGCCTGGCGCTGGCCGACGACGCGTGGGTGGTCGTCGCCAGCGACGGGTTCTCCAACTTCACCGTGGCGGCGACCGCCGCGCTGGGCGCCGAGGCGGTGCTGTCCCAGGCCCGCTATGCCGCCGACGGCGCCCGCGGGCTCATCGAGCACGCCTTCGCGGGGGGAGCCGGCGACAACGTCGCCACAGCGGTCCTCGCCCCACCCCTGCGTGGTTCCTGCCCGGCAGGGCGGACGACGCGGATCGTCCTGGAGGAGTGCTCCCCGGCTGAGTCGCGCTACGCCTGCGGGAAGGGCAGGCGGGCGTACTGGTCCAGGGCCTCCGGGTTGGCCAGAGCGTCGCGGTTGCCGACGTCCTCGCCGATCATCATCGACAGGACGGCCTTCTCGACCTTCTTGCCGCTGATCGTGTAGGGGACGTCGGTCACGGCGAACACCTGAGCCGGCACGTGGCGGGGTGTGGCGGCGGAGCGGATGGTCCCGCGGATGCGGGTGGTCAAATCCTCGTCCAGTCTCACGCCGTCGGCGGGCACCACGCACAGCACGATCTCGACGTCGCCGTCGACCGGGCGGCCGACGACGATCGCGTCGGCGATCTCCGGCAGCGGCTCGATCGCGCGATAGATCTCGGCGGTGCCGATGCGCACGCCACCGGGGTTCAGTGTGGTGTCGCTGCGGCCGAGGATCATCGCGCTGCCGTCGGGGTCGATCTCCATGAAGTCCCCGTGCGTCCACACGCCCGGGTGCTGTGAGAAGTAGGCGGCACGGTAACGGCTGCCGTCATCGTCGCCCCAGAACCCAAGTGGCATCGAGGGGAAGGGCTGTGTGCACACCAACTCGCCCTTCTCACCCACCACCGGCTTGCCGTCGAGGTTCCATGACTCCACGGCCATGCCCAACTGGCGACCCTGCAGCCGCCCGCGGCGCACCGGCAGGGTGGGAACGCCGCCGACGAAGCAGCCGATCATGTCGGTGCCCCCGCTGACCGAGGCCAGCTGGAGGTCCTGGCCGATCGCGGCGTAAACCCAGTCGAACTGATCGGGGTTCAGCGGCGAACCGGTCGACAGCACTGCGGAGATCCGCGACAGATCGGCCAGGTCGGCGGGTCGCTGACCGGAGCGCTCGCAGGCGGACAGGAACTTGGGGCTGGTGCCGAAGTGCGTGATCCCTGCGCGTTCGGCCATGCGCCACAGCACGCCGACGTCGGGGTAGGTGGGCGAGCCGTCGTACAGCACGATCCTCGCCTCGCTGGCCAGAGCGCTCACCAGCCAGTTCCACATCATCCACCCGCAGGTGGTGAACCAGGAGATGACGTCACCCGGATGCAGATCGGCGTGGAGTCGCTGCTCCTTCAGGTGCTGGATCAGCGTCCCGCCGGCGCTGTGCACGATCGACTTGGGCGCGCCGGTCGTGCCCGAGGAGTACAGCACGTACAGCGGGTGGTCGAAAGGCAGGGGAGCGAAGGTCGGTTCGGTCGCGTCGCCCGCCAGCAGATCCTCGTACGTGATCGCCGAGCGTCCTTTCGTGGTCAGGCCGACCCCGGCGAAGTCGATGATCACCACATGGCGGATCGCCGGGATCGCCTCGAGCACTGCCCGGACCTTGTCCTGCAGGTCGTAGCGCTCCCCGTGGTACCGGTACCCGTCAGCGGTCACCAGCACGGCCGGGCTGATCTGCCTGAAGCGGTCGACGATGCCCATCGGTCCGAAGTCCGGCGAGCAGGACGACCAGACCGCCCCCACAGACGCCGTCGCCAGCATCAGCACGAGCGTCTCGATGCCGTTGGGCACGATCCCGGCGACGCGGTCGCCGCGCCGGATGCCGAGGTTCACCAACCCCCGCTGCGCCCGCGCGACCCGGGCCGTCAGCTCCGCCCAGCTGACCCACTCGTCGTCCCGCCCCTCACCGGTGGCGAAGACCGCAGGGGTGTCGTCGCGCCGGCGGAGCAGGTTGGCGGCGAAGTTCAACTCGGCGCCGGCGAACCAGCGCGTGCCCGGCATGCGCAACTCGCCGACCACGTCGTCGTAGTGTCGGTCGGCGCGCACCTCGCAGCGCTCCCAGACCCTGGCCCAGAAGTCCTCGAGATCGTCGATCGACCATTGCCACAGCTCGTGGTACGCCTCGGGAGTGGTCGGTGGGGAACCGGCAAAGGCGGCGAGATTGGTGGACGCCACACGCGAAGGGGAAGGGGTCCACACCACATCGTCCACCAGCACCGGCACCTCGCTCTCTCCCGCGCTCCGCCGTACGGGCTGATCCTATGGCGCGGGTCAAGACCGCGCCCAGGGCGGCAGTGCTCGTCATCGTCCGAGCCGGCTGTCGTGTGCGAGGCTGGTCGGTGTGGAGTACGAGGGGATGACCACCCGGCAGGAACCTGTGCCCTCCAGTCAGGGGCTGATCGAGGAGGTCGAGGCGCTCGCCCCCTGAGGCCGGCCGTGACGCGGTCGCCGGCCACGCTGGTCGTAGGAGAGTTCCCCACGAGGAGCCGGCCGAGGCGGTGGCCCGCTTCCTGCGGTCCCGCGCCGAGGCGAGGGAGCGGGTCCGGGTGCTGCTGCGTGCCCTGGACCAGTCCCCGGACGCGAACCTTGACGGGGTTGCGGTGGCGGTCCGGGCCCTGCGGGCCGCCCTCACACCCCTGGCGGTAAGCTAGAGGGCCCGGCCCCTGCCGGCGCTTGGCGGGTCAGCGCTGGTCCAGCGGCACGTACTTGCGCTCGGTCTGACCGGTGTAAATCTGACGGGGGCGGCCGATGCGCTGGTCCTCGGAGATCATCTCCTTCCACTGCGCGATCCAGCCGGGCAGGCGGCCAAGCGCGAACAGCACCGGGAACATCTTGATCGGCAGGCCCATCGCCCGATAGATCAGCCCCGAGTAGAAGTCGACGTTTGGGTACAGCTTGCGCTCGACGAAGTACTCGTCGGCCAGTGCCGCCGCCTCCAGTTCC
Source organism: Nitriliruptorales bacterium (assembly GCA_009379795.1). GTDB lineage: Bacteria > Actinomycetota > Nitriliruptoria > Euzebyales > Egibacteraceae > WHTC01. The sequence goes on from WHTC01000119.1 coordinate 8,740, forward strand.
CGCGCGATGTCGAACAGCGGGTCGCCGATCCCGACTTTGGACAGCACCCGGTCGGCGGTCTCCTTGATGATCTTGGCGCGCGGGTCGTAGTTCTTGTAGACGCGGTGCCCGAAGCCGGTGAGCTTGAAGGGGTCGTCGCGGTCCTTGGCACGGCGCAGCGCCGTCTGCACATCCATGTCGGGGTCGTCGCGGATGTCCTCGAGCATCTCGATGACCACCTGGTTGGCGCCACCGTGGCGCGGTCCCCAAAGGGCGGCGATGCCCGCGGCGATCGACGCGAAGATGTTGACGTGGCTGGAGCCCACCAGCCGCACGGTGGAGGTCGAACAGTTCTGCTCGTGGTCGGCGTGGAGGATGAACAGCAGGTTCAGCGCTGCGGCCATATCCGGGTCGACGTCGTAGGGCTCCGCGGGGACGGCGAACATCATGTGGAGGAAGTTCTCGGCGTACCCCATCTTGTTCAGCGGGTAGACGTAGGGCTGGCCGATGGAGCGCTTGTACGCGAAGGCGGCCACGGTCGGCAGCTTGGCGAGCAGCCGGTAGATGGAGACCTCGACGTCGTAGGGATTGAACGGGTTGTAGTGGTCCTGGTAATAGGTCGACAGGGCCGATGTCGCCGACACCAGGATCCCCATCGGGTGGGCGTCGCGGCGGAAGGCGTCGAAGAACCGGCGCAGATCCTCGTGGAGCAGGGTGTGGAGGGTGATCTGCTTGCGAAACTCCTCCAACTCCCCCGCGGCGGGCAGTTCACCGTGGATCAGCAGGTACGCCGTCTCCACGAAGTCGGAGTGCCCCGCCAACTGCTCGACCGGGTAGCCGCGGTAGCGCAGGACCCCGGCGTTCCCGTCGATGTAGGTGATGGCGCTGGTCGTCGACCCGGTGTTCGCGTAGCCCACGTCGTAGGTGATCACGCCGGTCTTCGCCCGCAGTTCGGAGATGTCGAGGGCCCGTTCGTTCTCGGTGCCGACAAGCATCGGGGCCTCATAGATCTGGCCGTCCAACTCGATGCGGGCGTGATCGCTCATCTACCGTCCTGTTCTGGTCAGTGGTGATCTCCTGCATGGGCGCAGCCGGCCCTGGTGAGAGAGGCTACCCCGACAGAACGGTCGTCAACGGCCGGAGTGTGTGACGCCCGTCCTCTGGCTCCACGGCTGTTCCGGACTCTTGCAGTCCCGCTGGACGATCCGCAACCCCGCCTTTAAGGGATCGCATTCATCGTGGGCATGTAAGGTTGCCTTGTGTCTGTGGCAACCACCACCAGCAGCCGGATCGAGGCCGGAACGGCGCTCCGGCTGAGGGGTCATCTGGACCGTCTCTACCCTCCCGAGCGTGCGGCTTGGGCGCATCAGCGGCTGATGGAGATGCTGGAGGACCACCTGGCGGCGCACCC
>WHTC01000407.1 GCA_009379795.1 Nitriliruptorales bacterium
ATCAAGCTGCCGGACGGCAGGTTCATCGACAACGCCGTCGTGCTCGCGGCCCGCCGCACGCTCGCCTTCGGCCGGCGCGCCCAGGGGCGCTGACCACCCGTCCACTCCCAACAAGGAACCGCATAATGCAGTTCGGTGTCAGCTGGGTGCCCGACGACCTCGGCGGCTATGCGGACCTCGTCCGCGGGACGGAGGCGATCGGCGTCGACCGGATCGGCGTCCCCGATTCGCAGGCCTCCCGCTACCGCGAGTGCTACACGACCTTGAGCGAGCTGTTTCACCACACGACGCGCGTGACGGCAGGGCCGCTTGTCACCAACCCCCTCACCCGACACCCGGCCGTGACGGCCGCGGCGATCGCGTCGGCCGACGAGCTCTCGGGGGGCCGGGCGTTCATCTGCCTCGCGACCGGCGACACGGGCGTCTTCAACCTGGGCATGCGGCCCGCCAAGCTCGCCCAACTCGAGGAGTACGTGCTGGTGCTCCGCGACCTGTTCCACCACGGCCGTGCCACCTTCCGCGGCGACGAGATGCGCCTCGAGTGGGTCGGCCGCCACGTGCCGATCCTCATCGCCGCCGGCGGTCCACGAGCGTTACGCCTGGCCGGCAGGATCGCCGACGGCGTCGTCGTGGGCATGGGCTTCACGCCCGACGCGGTGTCGCTGGTGAACCAGTACGTCGCTGAGGGCGCCGCCGAAGGGGGTCGGTCGCTCGACGACCTCGAAGTCTGGTACATGGCCAGGGCCGCGGTGGCGGACCGGCGGGAGGACGCGGTACGCCTCGTGCGTCCGAGCCTGGCCGCCGCGGGCGCGCACGCGTTCCGCTTCTCGCTCGACGGCAAGGCCGTTCCTGACGAGTTCGTCGAGGCCGTGGTGGAGCTCGAGCGGCGCTACGACCTGACCGCCCACAACATGCCGGGCGAGGGGAATCCCAACGGGCGCCTTGTCGAGGAACTGGGCCTCACCGACTACCTGGCCGACCGCATGGGGGTGGTCGGTACCGAGCGGCAGTGCATCGACAAACTCACCGCCCTGCGGGACCGGGGTATCCACAACGTGATCGTCCGGCCGCTGGTGCTTGACCGCCATGACTTCCTCAGGCGGTGGGGACGGGTGATCGCGGCGGTGCGCGCGGATGCGGCGACGGGCCCTTAGGCGTGCTCGATGGCGACGCTGTCCACGATCAGATTCCGGCGGCGGAGGGTGTCCGCAGCGATCTGCCGCAGCGTCGCGTCGGGCACCAGGCAGTCGGCGCAACTCATGTCCTCCAGCACGACACGCAGGCGGTAGCTGCCTTCCGCGGACGTCACGAGCTCGAGGCGCACCCCTTCGTCCATCATGGCGTTGAGTTCCTGAAGTGCCTCGTCGGTCGATGCCACCGAGCATCCGAACGTAGTCATGCGGCCCTTGACTGCCCTTCACACTCTAGAGAATCTTCCCTTCGGAGGCTGTGCCATGGACACGCGCATCATCGACCCCATCGGAATCGAGCCCGCAGCGAGCGGGCACGTATTCGCCCCGCGCCCGCCACGGATCGAGGGCCTGAGCCTGGGCCTGCTCGACAACGGCAAGCCCAATGCCGCGCACGTGATCGCTACGGCGGCTGCCGGGTTGCGGGCCCATCACCGGGCGGGGGAGGCGACTGCGGTCACGAAGGCGGTCGCGTCCAGGGCCTGCCCGGACGCAGTGCTCACGCGCTTCAAGGGCTTCGATGCCGCCATCGTGGGTGTCGGTGACTGAGGCTCGTGCACGTCGTGGAGTGTCCACGACTCGGTTGAGCTCGAGCGGCGCGGC
>WHTC01000358.1 GCA_009379795.1 Nitriliruptorales bacterium
CCAGCCTACGTTGTGACGGCAAGCCTTCCCGTGAACGGGCGGCGGCGGCAAGGCCGGGCGCCCACTTGCCGAGACGGCTGCAGCGTCCTTGCCCAGCTGGGCAGACCAGGCAAGGACGTGGACGCTACTCGGCGTAGGCCTCCGTGAGGATCTCGGCGAACTCCGGCGGGGCGTCCAGCAGACGCTGGACCAGCTCGTCGACCTCCTCGCCGGTCAGCCAGTTGATCGGTCGGCCGGACTCCTCGGACTCGGCGATCAGGTCGTCGCGGTCGACGACGCGCTGCAGCGCATCGCGCAGGCAGGTCAGGCGGTCCTCCTCCATCCCCGGCGGGCCGACGATCGGCCGGCCGAACTCCAGCAGGTCGATCAGCGCGGTAGCCAACGCCTCCTGCTCCTCGTCCAGCTCGAGCTCCAGGATGGCCGGAGTGTCCGGGATGGCGTCGTCGGGCTCCGTGCCGAGCAGGAGCAGCGGACGGTGGTCGCCGTTCTCGATCGCCGGCAGGCGGCTGTCGAAGTCGCCCGTCATGGCGTCGACATCGCCGCGGGTCACCGCCAGCTCGTTCTCCTCGGACCCCTCGAACCCGGTGACGATGCGGGCGTTGAGGTCGAACATCTCGATCAGCAGGTTGGCGTTGACGAAGTCCGCCGCCCCCGGGCCGGCAGAGCCGAACGTGAACTCGTCGCTCGCCAGCACGTCGTCGAACGTCTCGTGGCTGCTGTCGGTGCCGGTGGCGAAGATGTGGGACGAGGCGCCCACCCGCCCGATATAGGAGAGATCGTCGAGCTCGAACTGCACACCCTCCGATTCAGCGATCGCGCCGCCGCCCACGCCGACGGCGTTCATGATCGCTATGCGCGTGCCGTCGGGCTCGACTGTAATGAGGTTGTTGATCGCCAGCAGACCTCCGGCGCCGTCCTCGTTCTCCACGATGACCTGTGCACCCAACTCCTCCCCAAGATAGGGAGCGAGCATGCGGGAGTACGAGTCGTACCCGCCTCCCGGGCTGAAGGGCACGATCAGCGTGATGGTCTCGCCCTCGAACACCGAGCAGTCCGCTGCGACGTCAGCGCCGCCCTCGTCATCCGTGCCCTGCTCGCCAGCGGTCGGTTCGGGTTCACCGCCGTCGGCATCACCGGCCTGGGTCTCGTCGGCGCCACCGCAGGCGGCGACGACGAGTGCGAGCACGGCGAGCAGCACCGTGAGCGACCTCGACAAGCGTGGGTGGGGCATGAGGGGTACCTCCTTGTGATCTCCAAGCCGGGTGATCAGAAGATGCCGCTGGGCATGGGGACAGCCAGCAGCTCGCGAAAGGCGACGTGAAGGACTGCGAAGCACACAAGCGCGTAGATGGTGGCGCTGTACCAGCGGGCCTTGCCGACGACCAGCAGGTAGAGGAAGGCGAACAGCGGCACCATGACGAACACCCCGAGCAGCCAGAGCCCGACGAAGAAGCCCGCTACCCACGCCAGCGCGGCGGACCAGGCCCGTCCACCGGCGGTGGCGAACACGTACTCCAGGCTCTGGTCCTGCTCCTCCTCCTCGCCGGCCAACTCCGCATCGCCTGCGCGCTGGTCCGCGGCCGGACGCGGGCTCGCGCGCCGCCACTGCAACCCCAGGTCGACGAGCTTCAGGATTGCCAGCACGATGGCGGCGGAGGACAGCAGCCGCGGGAACAGCGCCGCCCGGTACGGCCACGCCTCTGCCGCCACGTAGCCGACGACGAACATGCCCAGCATCACCACGGTGATCACCAGGTCACCCGGCCGCGGCTTGGCGCCGGTGTTAGCGCCGGTCATGCCTTGACCTCCTGATCCGCCTCCGCCCGGCGCCGCTTGCGGTATGCCCGGTAGGAGGGCAAGAAGGCGACGAGCAGCAGCACCGCGACCAGCGCGAGCACGCTTGGGGTGGCGAGCCAGGACCAGCCGTGCAGCGAGTAGGACAGGAACAGGTAGCGCTCGGCCAGGCCCCCGAGAACGACCGCCAGCAGGAATGGCACGCGCGGCCAGTCCCAGTGGATGGCCGCCACCCCGATCACGGAGGCGGCCATCATCACGAAGATGTCGTTGAAGCTGTTGGAGGCGGTGTAGGCCCCCAGGGCCAGCAGGACAAGCAGGAACGGCACCAGCCACGTGCCGGCGATGAATGTCAACCGTATGAGCTGGCGCAGCAGGAGGAACGACACCGCGACCGCGATGAGGTTGGACACCACGGTGATCCAGACCATCGAGAACGTGACATTCAAGTTGGTGGTGAGCATGTCGGGACCGGGGTTCAGGCCGGTGATC
>WHTC01000408.1 GCA_009379795.1 Nitriliruptorales bacterium
CCGAGAGTGCTGGTACTGCTCCTTGCGGTGATGATCGTGGGAGCCGCGTGTACCGCCGACGATGACACCGCGGCCGACGACACGGATGCGGCGCTGCCCGCGGATACGGACACGGAGACGGACGAGGATGCCGAGGGTGACACGCCTGCCGCGGAGGGAGAGATCCTGTCGGCGGTGCAGGACCGCGGCACGCTGAACTGCGGCGTCAACGATGCGGTCCCCGGGTTCGGGTTCACCGACGAGGAAGGTGAGTTCTCAGGGTTCGACATCGACCACTGCCGGGCGATCGCCGCGGCGGTGCTCGGGGACGCCGAGGCGGTGGAGTTCCGCCCGCTGACCGCCGAGCAGCGCTTCACGGCCCTGCAGGCCGGCGAGGTCGACGTGCTGGTCCGCAACACCACGTGGACGGCGACGCGCGACGGCGCCGAGGGTGCGACCTTCCTGCATACGACCTTCTACGACGGCCAGGGGATGATGGTCCGGGCCGACAGCGAGTTCCAGACGCTGGAGGACATGGGCGACACCGCCATCTGCGTGTTGTCCGGGACCACCACCGAACTCAACCTGTCATCGGAGTTCACCCGGCTCGACCTGAACTACGAGCCGGTGCCCTTCGAGGACAACGAGACGCTGCAGCAGGCCTTCGAAGCCGAGCGCTGTGACGGCTGGACCTCGGACAAGTCCCAGCTTGCCGGCGTGCGCTCGACGTTCCCCGAGGGCCCGGACGCGCTGGTCATCCTTGACGAGACCATCTCCAAGGAGCCGCTGGGGCCGGCCGTCCTCCAGGGCGACCCCGAGTGGGCGCAGGCGGTGGACTGGGCGGTGATCGCCACGATCCAGGCCGAGGAGTTCGGCATCACCAGCGAGAACACCGCGGACTTCGAAGGCAGCGACAACCCCGACATCGCCTCGTTCCTCGGCGAGGAGGATCCCGAGGAGGGCACGGTCCTTGATCCGGGGCTTCCAGGCCTGGAGCCTGGCTTCGCCCGGGACGTGGTCGAGCAGGTAGGCAACTACGGGGAGATCTACGACCGCAACCTCGGTCCTGACACCGACATCGGCCTGGAGCGCGGCCTCAACGCGTTGTGGACCGACGGCGGACTCCTGTACGCGCCGCCGTATCGCTGAGCCGGGGCTGCCCGACAGCCGTTAGGCTCAAGGGGCGGCAGGCGTAGTCCTGCCGCCCCAACCCCAGCGCGTCCACCCGCGTCGAGGAGCGCCGGATGGCGAGCACTGCCGAGACCGGGAGGAGACCGTCCCCACCTGCGGAGACACGGCCGCCACCCTGGCGCGATGTTCGGGTCCTGCGGGTGGTGTTCCAGGGCATCTTTTTGGCGTTGGTCGTCGCCCTGCTGTGGTACCTGCTGGACACGTTGCGGGGGAACCTCGCCAGGTCGAACCTGCCGACCGGCTTCTCCTACCTGAGCCAACCCGCTGGCGTGGACATCCGGGACTCGGACTTCTCTCCCCGCCAGCCGATCCGCGATGCCATCCTCGTCGGCCTGGTCAATACGATCCGCGTGGCGATCGTGGGCATCGCGCTCGCCACGATCATCGGGACACTCGTCGGCATCGCCCGCCTGTCGAGCAACTGGCTGGTTCGCCGGAGCGCCGCGCTGTACGTGGAGGCCATTCGCAACGTACCGGTGCTCGTGCTGATCATCTTCATGTACACGGCCGTGGTGCTGCAGTTCCCGCCGATCAGCAACGCCGCCGAGACCCTCGGCCTCATCGTGTTCTCCAACCGGGGACTGGTGGTTCCGTGGGGGGAGGGAGCCGAGCAG
>WHTC01000377.1 GCA_009379795.1 Nitriliruptorales bacterium
ACGGTGAGCGGGGTGCCGGACGACCAGCCGTAGAGGATGAGACGCCCGCCGATGCCGAGCAGCTCGAACGCCCCGCCGATGTCGCCGCCAACGCCGTCGAACGCGAGGGTGATCTCCCGGCCGTCGAGGGCGTCGCGGACCGCGCCGGTCCAGCCAGGCTGGGTGTAGTCGAACGCGACGGTGGCGCCGAGCTCGCCGGCGAGTGCCGCCTTCTTCGCGCCGCCGGCGACACCGACGGCGGTCGCGCCCGCGTTGCGGGCGGCCTGGACGAGCAGGCTGCCGATGCCCCCGGCGGCGGCGGTGATGAGCACGACGTCGGCGGCCGTCGGCTCGGCGACCTCGAGGATCGCCATCATCGTGCGGCCGGTGCCGATCATCGCCACGGCACCGTGGGCGTCGAGGCTGCCGGGGATCTCGTGGAGGGCGTCGACCGCGGCGACGGCGAGCTCGGCATAGCCGCCGCTGGCCATGCCGAGATGGGCCACCACCCGACGGCCGAGCCAGCCAGGGTCGACGCCATCGCCGAGCTCGTCGATCATCCCGGCGACCTCCCGGCCCGGTGTCATCGGCAGCTCGGGGAGTGCGAACACGCCGGTCTGCTGGCCGCGGCGGATGGCGGTGTCGATGACGTGCACGCCGGCCGATTCGACCCGGATCCGAACCTGCCCGGAGCCGGGGCGCGGGTCGGGTACGTCCTCGAGTCGCAGCTCGTCGGGGCCACCGAAGGCGTGCTGGCGGATGGCGCGCATCAGCGACGCGCCTTCATGGCGAGCTCGCCGGGTTCGATGCCCCAGCTGGCGATCCACTGCGGGGTGAGGCGGATGAGCTCGCGGCTGATGCCGCGCCTCGGCGGGTCGACGTCGGTGAGCGCCTGCGCGGACCCGCGCAGCTCGACCCCACGCACCACCCAGGGGTTCACGGACGCGATGTCGTCGACGACGAAGGCGACGCGGGGGTTGCGCTGGATGTTCCGGAACTTGCGGGTGGCGGCGAGGTTGCGCCCGCCGACCAGGACGTCGCCGGTCGCCCCGTCGATCCTGAAGTCGGCCGGGTTGTTCTGCGGGGCGCCGCCAGCGTCGACGGTGGCGAGGCGCCCGAGACGCTGGTCGCGCAGGTAGGCGAGTTCGTGTGGGGTCGATGTCGCGGTCATGCATGTTACGGTAAGACCTCAATATTAGTTGAGGTCAAGTCCGATTCCTGGGAGTCCCGAGATGGCGTCACGACGTGCCCACCATCCGTCGGCGGAGCTGCCCATCGGCGCCGTCGCTCGCCGCTCGGGGTTGGCGATCTCCGCGTTGCGGTTCTACGAGTCCAACGGGCTCATCACGTCGCACCGAACCGAGGGCCACCAGCGTCGCTACCGCCGCGACGTGCTGCGCCGCCTGGCGGTGATCCAGGCGGCGCAGCGCGTGGGGTTCTCGCTCGTCGAGATCGCCGACATGCTCACCGACCTCCCCGACGACCACCGGGTCTCCCCCGCGGAGTGGCAGCGCCTCGCGGACGGCTGGCGGCCCCAGCTCGACGAGCGCATCCGGCTGCTCCAGCGGCTGCGCGACCAGCTCGACTCCTGCATCGGCTGCGGCTGCCTGTCGTTAGACCACTGCGCGCTCGCCAACCCCGCGGACCGCCTCTCTCGCCAGGGTACCGGCCCGCGGTTCTGGCAGGGCGCCCGCCGACCGCCCGCGGGTCGCTCGACCTGAGGGCTGGCAGCGCGGCTTCCGCCCGTCCGCGGCCAGTCGAACAGCAGGAGTTTCCGCTATCAACGGAGGTGGTGGACATGGCGGATGTACTGATCCGTGGCCTGGACCCTGCGGTCCACCGCGAGTTGAAGCGTCCTCGACCCTCCGCCATGGAGGGCTCAGTGGGTCGAGCTGATGGATGCCGCGCCCGAAACGCACGAGGAAGTGCTCCCTGCTGGACGCCGTCACTGACCGGATCGTCGTGAGGTGTAGGGCGTGCATCACGCCCCGCTTCTCGCCGCCCGGGGTTCGTACGCTTTGCGCTTCGCGGAGGCGGACGGGAATCGAACCCGCCAGACCGGCCGAGCCGATCTCATCGGTTTTGAAG
>WHTC01000236.1 GCA_009379795.1 Nitriliruptorales bacterium
ATCAGCGGCCCTTCAGGTCGCGCGGCCGGACGAAGGCCCGCAGCTCCGCCGCCCCCTCGTCGAGCTGATCCCATGACGGTACCGCTGCGGCGAGGACCGCCAGGGCGGCGGTGGGGAACTTCTCCCGCAGGCGCTCGCGACCGGCGCCGCCGCCCGCCAGCAGGACCGCGAGTTGCTGCATTCCCGGGTTGTGCCCGACCAGCATCACCTCGGGCACGGCGGCGGGCAGTTCCCGCAGGCGCTGGAGCAGGGCCCGGGCGCTGGCCAGGTAAAGCTCCGCCTCGACCAGGATGTGGGCCCGGTGCGCGAGGTTGACCAGATCCAGGGTCTGTTGGGCGCGAACCGCCGAGGAGCACAGCACCAGGGTGGGCGCCATGCCCTGCTCGCGCAGGTAGGTTCCGACCAGCGGTGCGGCCTTCCGGCCCCGCGGTGCGAGCGGCCGCTCATGATCGGGGAGCCCGCGGTGCTCCCAGCTCGACTTGGCGTGGCGCAGCAGGTAGACGTGCTTCATGGTCTCCATGATGGGCCAGCGAACGTGGCGGCGCGCCTGGTGAGGGTCACATGCCGTGACCGCGTGCCACCGGACGGGGCCCAGGACCCCTGTAGGTCTCTACACTCGGTCAACTCCGAGGGGTGACGAGGATGAAGGAGCAGGCATGACCACCTACCGGCTCGCGGTGATCGGCGGCGACGGGATCGGTCCCGAAGTGACCGCCGAGGCTGAGAAGATCCTCGGGGTGGCCGGCAAGCGCTTCGGGTTCACCATCGACGGCACCCACTACGACCTCGGCGGCCGTCGCTACCTGGACACCGGCGAGGTGCTGCCGGACAGCGTGCTGGAGGAGTTGCGTGGCTTCGACGCCATCCTTCTCGGCTCGATCGGCACGCCAGACGTACCCCCCGGGGTGCTGGAGCGCGGGCTGCTGCTCAGGCTGCGCTTCGCCTTCGACCAGTACGTCAACCTGCGACCGGTCAAGCTGCTGCCCGGCGTGGCCTCACCGGTCGCCGGACTCACCCCGGAGCGCTGCGATCTGCTGGTCGTACGGGAGAACACCGAGGGGCTCTACGCCGGCGCCGGTGGAGCGGTGTACCGCGAGACCGCGAACGAGGTCGCAACCCAGGAGTCGTTGAACACCCGCCACGGCGTGGAGCGGGTGGTTCGTGACGCCTTCGACCGCGCCCTCGCTCGGCAGGGCCGCCTCACCCTATGCCACAAGACCAATGTGCTGACCTACGCCGGTGACCTGTGGCAGCGCACGGTCAACGCGGTGGCCGCCGACTACCCGCACGTCGCCACGGACTACGTGCACGTGGACGCCGCCTGCCTCTACCTGGTCACGCAGCCAGAGCGCTTCGACGTGGTCGTGACCGACAACCTGTTCGGCGACATCATCACCGATCTCGGCGCGGCCGTGCAGGGCGGCCTCGGCTTCGCCGCCAGCGGCAACATCGACCCCACGCGCCGCGCTCCGAGCATGTTCGAGCCGGTGCACGGGTCGGCCCCCGATATCGCCGGGACCGGTAGGGCCAGCCCGATCGCCGCGGTGCTGTCGGCAGGGATGTGCCTGGCACATCTCGGCGAGCACCAGGCCGCCCGCGCCGTCGAGGATGCGGTGGCCGCCGTCCTGCCCGCGCTCAACGCGGGCGGCGGGGAAGTGAAATACTCCACGGACACGATCGGGGACCGCCTCGCTGAGGCCGTGTCGTAGGCAAAGCAAAGGAGTCGATGCGTCATGCCCATCACCGAGGTTGCCAAGATCTGGATGGACGGCGAACTCGTCGATTGGCAGGACGCGCAAGTCCACATCCTGACGCCGACCCTGCACTACGGCTGGGGCGTGTTCGAGGGCATCCGGGCGTACGAGACCCCGCGCGGCCCGGCGGTGTTCCAACACCGCTCACACATGGAGCGGCTGCACCGCTCGGCGCGCATCCTCCAGATGGAGGTGCCCTACGCGGTGGACGAGCTCATGCAGGCCACGCGGGAACTCATCCGCATCAACGACGTTCCGTCCTGCTACATCCGCCCTCTGGTCTACCTCGGCTACGGCGAGATGGGCCTCAACCCGCTCCCCAGCCGCGTGCGCGTGTCGATCGCGGTCTGGCCGTGGGGCACCTACCTTGGTGAGGAGGGGCTCGCGAACGGCGTGCGCGCGAAGATCTCCTCGTGGCAGCGCATCGGGTCGAACATGATCCCGACGGGCTGCAAGGCCGCCGGTGTGTACATCAACTCCTCGCTGGCCAAGGTCGAGGCCATCAAGGCCGGCTACGACGAGGCGGTCCTGCTCAACGAGCACGGGCGGGTGGCGGAGGGCTCGGGCGAGAACCTGTTCGTGGTCAAGGAGGGCGTGCTCAAGACCCCGCCGCTGTCGGAAGGGGTGCTGCAAGGCGTCACCCGCGACTCGATCTTCGCCTTCGCCCGCGACCTGGACATCCCCCTGGTCGAGACGCCACTGCTGCGCCAGGATCTCTACCTCGCCGACGAGGCCTTCTACACCGGCACGGCAGCCGAGGTGGTCCCCATCCGCAGCGTCGATGACCGCGAGATCGGCCCCCCCGGCCCGATCACCAAGCAACTGCAGGACCTGTTCTTCGCGGTCGTGGCGGGCAAGGAGCCCCGCTTCGACGCCATGATCGACTACGTCCAGTCGTAGCCCCACCTGTCCCAGGCATCGGCGCCACGACCGGTCCGCCAGGTCGGTTCATGACGGGATGACGGGCAGCAAGAGGTGCGATGGGCGCTTGGGGTCCGTATGAAGCGTGACGGTGCCGCCAAAGACGTCCACGGGCCGGTTGTCGGGGTCGTTGTGGGTCATTCCTCCCGTTCCGCGCGTCGCGTAGTAGAAGGTCTCACCGTACTCGTCGAGCTTCCCGCCGTACTCGTAGTCCTTGCCGCGGACCGAGAGGCCAAGGCGGTAGCCGGGTGGCACGACGACGCACGACGGCACGATCTCGACGTTGAGCTCGCAGATCTCCCCCGGTTCGAGCGGCTCTACGCGATCGTGGGGGTGGTAGGGCTGCCACGGTCGGCTGCGGTTGGCGTCGAGTGCCCGGTGCGACGCCCGCAACCAGCCGTTGGCGATCGGAGTGTTGGGGTCGGTCGATCCTTCGAACGTGACCTCATCCCCGTCGGGGTCGAAGAGACGGACGACAAGGAAGAGGTCGGCATCGGACGTCGACGATGACACAAACAGCGTCGCCGTCATCGGCCCGGTGACCTCCATTTCCTCGTCGAGCGCCGGCAGCAGGAACAGGAGGCCGTCCCCGAGCGCCTCGTAGCCGATGCTCGCCGCCTGCTCGACGGGCTCACGGCGCATGGTCAGGTCCGGGTGCAAGTGCAACCGGGTCCACACCGTCCGGGCGAGCGGCCACTCGTGCTCTCCGCGCCAGACGAAGCGCTCTCCGGGGTGGCGGACGTTGAGCTGGACCCGGGGCGTGCGGTCCCAGCCGTTTTCGACCCCCTTGAGGAAGTGGTCGAAGAAGCGTTTCTGCACGTCGCGCCCGTACGCCGAGTAGAAGTGTGTCCAATGGGTGTCGCCGTGCACCTCCAGCCACTTGTCCTGCGAGGAGGCGTGCACGTAGCCGTTGAAGTTCCCGCGCGGGTGGATGCCCTGCCCGCCCCAGTTGGCGGCGCTGAGCAGCGGGACTTCGACCTTCGACAGATCGATCGTGCGGTCCCGGTGCCACTGGTCGCACAGCGGGTGCTGCTTGATGGCGGCGAAGGAGTCCGTGCGGTTGCGCTCCAGCGCCTCCTCGGAAAGCGTGACGGGCCCGGCGACCGACTGCCCGGTGTTCGGGTTCTGGGCCGCGCGTTCACCCTGCCCGTACTGGATCGGGTTGATCTGCGTCGGCTGCCAGCGGCGGGTGAACTCACTGAGGATGCCGCCGTGATAGTAGGCGTCGCGGTACTGGTCGTTGAAGCCCTCCCAGGCGATGAGCGCGGCCAGATGTGGCGGCTGACGAGAGGCGGCGGCCCACCCCATGACGGCGTAGTAGGAGATGCCCAGCATCCCCACCTTGCCGGTGCTCCAGGGTTGGACGCCGGCCCACTCGACGGACTCGCAGACGTCCTCGAACTCCAGGAGGGACCGCGGGTCCAGGTAGCCCGGTGACCACCCTGCGCCCCTGGAGTCGACTCGCACCACCACGTAGCCGTGAGGGACCCAACGCTCCGGGTCGGTCACCTCCCACGCCTGATAGGCGTTCGTCGACCCGTCGAGGACGGACGGGTCCTTCTCTACCAGCTTCGTCCACTGCATCCGATAGATAGGCCCGTTGAACGGCAGACCCTTGGCGTAGACGCCATGGGTGAGGATGACGGGATACCGTCCCTCCTCGGTCGGGCGGTAGACGTCGCCTCGCAGCACCGCCCCGTCCGACATCTCGATCGGGACCTGCCAGTCGATGCACATGCCGTCGCGGACGTCAGTCCACGATCGCGCGTCGGTCATCAATCATCCTTCGGTCATGGCGTGGCGGGAGGTCAGGTCATTCACCCAGCTCGTCGAGCTCTGGCTGGTAACGATCCGCGACCTCTTCGGGGGACTCATCCGTTCCGGTAACCGTCAGCTCCTCCAAAAGTG
>WHTC01000231.1 GCA_009379795.1 Nitriliruptorales bacterium
ATGGGGCTGTACGCGATCGTGATCGTAAGCGCGGGGATCCTGCTGGGGACGGCGGCGGCGCTCGGCTTCACCGGACTGACCGTGCTGCTCAGCTTCGCCCAGCTCGGACTTGAGGAGCTCGGGGTGCAGCCCGCAGTGCTCTACCGGGACGACTTCGCGACCAGGCTGACCGTCCTGCTGGTCAGCCTGGCGGGGCTGGTCAGCGTCGGCTATCTCAGCGCCACCTACGCCGGCCGGCTCCACGGGTTGATCGCCGAAGCGGGGATGCAGGCGGAGACCATCCGCCAGCGCGGTGAGCGGCGCGTCCAGTTCCTGCGCCGCGCGTCGCTGGGCGTACGCGGGCCGCTCGAGGCGATCGAGGAGGTGGCCGACCTCCTGCAGGAGCGCTGGGAGGATCTGACCGCGGGCGACCGGGAACGCCTCGCGGCCAGGCTGCGCATGAGCGCCACACAGGTCGACGCCGAGGTCGGCCAACTCGCCGACGTGGGCGCCATCGGCGCGCCCGCCCCCCAGCGACCCGCGCCCCTGCTGCTGCCCCGGGTCGTGCAGGACTGCATCGTGACCCTGGGAGGGCGGCTCCAACAGTACGGGGTCGATCTCGACCTGCAGCCGCTGAAGGTGCTTGGCGACCCGCGGGCGGCGCGACGGGTCGTCTATAACCTTCTGGAGAACGTCGTCGACCACACGCCGCCCGGCACCACCGCGACCCTGCGCACGCGCAGCACCGGCGGCTGGGGAGTGCTCGTGATCACCGACGACGGACCGGGCGTGCCCGCGGACCTGGTGCCCGCGCTGTTCCGAGCGGACCGGGAGCACGGCGGGGAGGGACGCCCGCCGGGGGTGGGCCTGCCGGTTGTGCGTGAACTCTGCGAGGGCATGGGCGCGACCGTGCGCTTCGAGCAGCCGCGCCAGGGCTCAGGCAGCCGGTTCCTGGTCGCGTTCCGTCTGGCTCCGCGCGGCGCGCCGACTCCCGATGACCACAGCGGCGGGGTCACGGCCGAGGATGCCGGGACCGAGGAACCCGCGGACGCCTGATGGGGTTGCAGGGTCCGTCCTGTTTGTCCCCTTCCGGAAAACCGCCCTGCCCGCCCGGCCTCCACAGATCCGTCGCCGACGTCGCTAAACTGCCCGGAGATCGAGTAAAGCGAACGATCCGACCTAGGTACCGGCATGCTGGCTTTTCCGCACGTGATGACGGCCATGGCGACGCCCATGACAGCCGACCGCGCCCTCGACCTGAACGGTGCGCAGGCGCTGGCGGCCCATCTGGTGGAGCACGGCAACGGCGGGGTGGTGGTGGCCGGCACCACCGGAGAGTCCCCGACCCTGTCCCATGACGAGACGCTGCTGCTGTTCCGCGCCGTGGTCGAAGCCGTCGGCGATCGGGCCACCGTGATCGCCGGCTGTGGCAAGAACGACACCGCCGCCACCGTGCAACTGGTACGCGATGCCAGCGCCGTGGGCGTGGACGGCATCATGCTCGTCGCCCCCTACTACAACAAGCCGTCCCAGCGCGGTCTTTCAGCGCACTTCACCGAGGCGGCCGGCGCCACCGACCTGCCGGTCCTGCTCTACAACATCCCGGGTCGCACGGCCTGCGAGATCGCCCCCGTCACCCTCCTCCGGCTCGCCGAGACGGTGCCGAACATCGTCGGGGTCAAGGACGCCGTCGACGACTTCGCCAAGACCGCCTGGCTGGCCGGTCGCGCTCCGGCAGGCTTCGGAATCTGGTCGGGGACCGACGAGTTGCTCCTGCCGCTGCTCGCCGCCGGTGGTGCCGGCGTGGTCAGCGTGGCGGCGCACCTCGTGGGGGACGACTTCGCCGCCATGGTCGAGGTCTTTCCACAGGATCCCGAGAAGGCGCGCCAGATCGCGTTCCGGATTCAGCCGCTGTGTGCCGCGCTGTTCGCCGAGCCCAGTCCGGCGCCGCTCAAGGCCGCATTGGACATGCTCGGGTTGCCGGCCGGGCCGGTCCGCCCGCCGCTCGTCAGGATCGAGGATGCGACGCGGGTGCTGCTGCGTGACGCGCTGGCGAACGCGGGAGTGGCGCTTCCCGATGTGGGAGCGGCGGCCGAAGCCAGGCGATGAGCCCACCGGTTCGCGTTTCCTTCTTCGGTGGTCTCGGTGAGATCGGTCGGAACATGGCCTCGATCGAGGTCGACGGCCGCCTGGCCATCGTCGACGTCGGCCTGATCTTCCCCGATGCCGAGCACCATGGCATCGACCTGATCCTGCCGGACTGGTCACTGCTGCGGCAGCGGCGGGCCGACCTGCACTGTGTCGTCATCACCCATGGCCACGAGGACCACATGGGCGCGCTGCCCTTCTTCCTTCGCGAGTTCCCCAGCGTGCCGATCTACGCCACACGGCTCACCCTGGGCTTGATCCGGGCCAAGCTCGAAGAATATCCGGAGATCAAGCCCGACCTGCGCGAGGTGGACGCGGGGGAGCGGCTCACCACCGGGCCCTTCGACATCGAGTTCGTGGGGGTGACGCACTCGATTCCCGACGGGCTCGCCGTGGCTTTCCACACCCCGCATGGCACCATCCTGCACTCCGGCGACTTCAAGCTGGACCAGACGCCGATCGACGACAAGCCCACGGATCTGCCGCACTTCTCCCAACTCGGCGACGACGGCGTGGCGCTGCTGCTGGCCGACTCCACCAACGCGGACACGCCCGGCCATGTGCCGACCGAGCGGATGATCGGCAAGACGCTGCGCGAAGTCTTCGCCGCGGCGCGCGAGCGCATCGTGGTCACGACGTTCGCCAGCCACATCCACCGAGTCCAGCAGGTCATCGACGCCGCCATCGACAGCGAGCGACTGGTGTGCTTCGTTGGCCGGTCGATGCTGCGCAACATGCCGATCGCCAGGGACCTGGGGTACCTGGGCTACGACGACAGCCAGGTGATCGACCTCGCGGAGGTGGAGCGACTGCCGCGCGACCGGACGGTGATCGTCTGCACCGGGTCACAGGGGGAGCCCTACGCCGCCCTGTCGCTCATGGCGGCCGGCCAGCACCGGCAGGTCAGCCTCGAGCCGGGCGACACCGTGATCATGGCCTCCTCGGTCATCCCGGGGAACGAGCACGCGATCTACCGATCGATCAACGGCCTGTTCCGGCAGGGAGCGGACGTCGTCTACAAGGGCATCGCGGACGTCCACGTGTCGGGCCACGCCGCCGCGGACGAGTTGCGCTACTTTCACAACATCGTGCGGCCGAGCGCATTCGTGCCGCTGCACGGGGAGTACCGCCACATGGTGGCGCACGCTCGCATCGCCGAGGAGACTGGCACGCCGCACGATCAGGTGTTCGTCTGCGAGGATGGGGACACGATCGTGCTCACCGACGGAGTGGTCCACCGTGGCGACCGCTTCGAGCCGGGAGTGGTGTTCGTCGACGGCCTCGGTGTCGGGGACGTCGGCAACGCCGTGCTCCGCGACCGCAGGCAACTGTCCAGCGAGGGCATCTGCGTCGCCGTCGTGACCCTGGATCAGCACAGCCGCCTGGTCGGGACGCCCGAGGTGGTCCAGCAGGGCATCATCTACGAACCGGAGCAGTCGATCCTGCTGGAGCAGGCGGCCAAGGCCCTGGCCGAGGAGCTTCGGCTCATCGGTGACCAGGGAGACCTGGCCGTCGTACGGGGTGACACGGTGCGGGCGCTGGGCAGGTTCTGGCGGGAGGCGACCGGGCGCCGGCCGGTGATCCTGCCGGTGCTCGTGGAGGTCTGAGGGCGGTGGCCCGGCAGTCGACCCGGTCTCCGGCCAGCAGGCGCAAACGCACATTTTCACGGCGGCAGCGGCGAAAGGGGGCGTCGACGCCAGGCAAGAAGAAGCCGGCAGGCGGCGGCTCGACGTCGCGTGCCCAGGACACGACCCAGCGGCTGCCGGGGCGGTCGCCGCGGAAGACGGCGAAGCAGCCGGTCATCGACGATGACCGCATCCGCGACGTCTGGGGTATCGCCCTGCTCGTCCTCGCCGTCCTCTCCGGGCTGGCGCTGTGGGTGGATGATGCCGCGGGGATGCTCGGCACCTGGCTCGAGGTGGCATTCCGCGGGCTGTTCGGCCTGCTCGGCCTGCTGGTGCCCGTCGCCCTGGTCGCCATCGGCGTGGCGTATCTTCAGGAGGCCAAGCCGGTACACGGCCGGGTGGCGATCGGGGCGGGACTGGTGGCGCTGGCCACGGCCGGGCTGGTGCATCTCGCGAACGGCGCCCCGACCCTGGACGCTCCGATTCAGGAGTTGCAGGATGCCGCCGGCTGGACCGGCGCCGGCGCGTCCCTGCCGCTGCAGACCCTGGCCGGCCGCTCCGGCGCGGTCGTGATCCTGCTGGCGATCGTCGTCGCCGGGCTGTCGGTGGCCACGGCCACGCCGCCCCGCGCCGTCGCGCGGTACCTGACCTCCGGCGTACGCACGCTGCGCGAGCGGCGCCGCGAACGGGCCAGCGCGAAGGCCGCGGATTCCACCCCCGAGACCCGGCGGCTCCCCGACGGCGAAGACGAGAATGAGTCCGGTGACGGGGAGACCGTCGTGCTCTACGACGGCGTCGACGGGCGGGAGGATCAGCCCCAGACCGACGAGCCCGAGCTCAGCGACACCCGCCTGCTGCCACGGGGCGTACCGGCCTCCGACGCCGTCCCCGCCGGCGACGG
>WHTC01000350.1 GCA_009379795.1 Nitriliruptorales bacterium
GTACCCACCGCCGTGCTCAACAATTGGCTGCCGGACGTGGTTGAGGCGACGCCGCCGCCGATGCACCGGGGCCGGTCGGTGCGGGTGCGCTACGTGACCCAGGTGGCCGCGGGGCCGCCGACCTTCCGCTTCTTCACCACGGGAGACCTGCCGCCGGCCTACTTGCGCTACCTGGAGCGGCGCCTGCGCGAGGACTTCGGGTTCGAGGGCACCCCGCTGCGCGTGGCGGCGCGGGTCCGCACCCGCTGGGAAGAGCGCGCCGCAGGCTCCGGCAACCGCTGACCAGGGTCGCCTACACCTCCACGTCCTCCTCGCCCTCCACGTCGTCGGGGGCCTCGCCTTCGTCTTCGCCGCACTCGGCGATGCCCGTCCAGGTCAGCGTCGGCGCCTGCTCACCGGCCTCCATCGAGCCGAACTGGATGCTCCGGCCGGGCGCGCCGTCGTCGGTCGCCTTCACGACCACCACGAAGGGCGAGCCGACCGGCGCCTGCTCGCCGTCCTCACCGAAGGGCGCACCAGTGGCCCAGGTCCGGTACAACTCCGTCACGTCCCACGGCAGGCGCCCGGGGGTGCCGTTGGTGAACGACAGGGCGCCCGCGGACGTGTGGAGCAGGAGGTCGCCAGGGGGTGGCGCGTCGTTCTGGACCTCGTCGGGGTCGAACAGCCCGCTTGGATATGCCCCCAGCTCGGTCTCGGTGGCCTGCCGGATCTCCAACTCGAGCCGCACACCCTCCACGCAGTTGGGGTCGCCTTCGATGAGCGGGAAGGAGACCACCACGGCATCGCCGTCACCGGAACCCAGGAGCAGCTCATCGCTGTCCCGCCGGTTGACCTGGCCACCGGCGACGCTGAAGTCGACCTCGGGGGTGGCGGCGCCGGCGCTGACCGGTCCCGTCGGCAGGTCCGGGACCTCCTCATCAATGGCTTCGCCCTCCTCCGCGAGCGACTCCTGGTCCTCCTCGTCGTCAACGAATTCGACTCCGGCCTGGAAGGCGCCGGGGATCTCCTGGATGGCGTAGGCCACGACCGCCGTCAGGATGATGATGACGATCGTCCATTTGATGATCGCGCGGCCTGCGTCCTCCATGCCTCTTCCTCTCGGATCCGCCCCGGCTCACCGTAGCGCCCCTGGTCCTGACCCGGACCGCATCAGAGGGTGACAGTCTGCCGGACGAGGTTGGGCGGAAGGTGGCCGAACGGTCCGTTTCCGGCGTGCTCCCCGACGCCGTACGCTCGTTGCCGATGACGCCGCCGCGCGCCCCCCCGGTGATCACCGGAGGACGGGCAACGGCGGGGTCAGTGGATCCAGTTGTGCGGGAGCTTCATCCGGCGGGGGGCTGCCAACCGGCACACCCGCCGCATGCCCCCGGAGCAGCGGGGACTGTGGTGAGGCGGGTCAGCCTGGCCGCGCCGACCGCGGGCCCTCACGGGTGAGGACGGATGCTGGCGGGCCCGGTCGCGGCAGGAACCGGTAAGGGGAATCAGCCATGAGATTGGAAGCCTGATGGGACCCTTCACCATGCGAAGGTTCACGATATGGCTGGCGCGCGCGGGGCTCCTCGTGATCGCGATGGTGACGTTCGTGACCTCGTTCGACGCCATCACGGCGACCGCCGCCGCCACTGGGGCGGTGTCGCCGAGGCTGGCGTGGGCGATCCCGATCGCCATCGACGGGCTGATCCTGGTCGGCTCCGCGGTCGCCTGGACGGAGGCGATCGACGACGACTGGCATCCCTTCCCACTGCTGACGGTCGGCGGCGCGGCAGGGCTGTCGGTGTGGGCCAACGTCGCGCACGCCGCCGGCGCTCCGGTACTGGGTCAGGTGCTGGCCGCGGTGCCCCCGATCGCCCTGATCGTGTCGGTTGAGTTGGGCGCCTGGCAGGTGCGTCGCTCGTTCAAACGGGTGCGCGACGAGGAGGCCGCCCAGCAGGCCGCCGCCGCTGCGGCCGCCGCGGAAGCCGCAGCCGAGGCTGCGCTCAGGATGTCGACCATGGCGGACGACGAGCAGACCGGCGCCGACGACGACCACGACGAGGCCGCCCTGGGATGGAAGGGGCGGGAGCTCACGCCGGAGCCCGAGCGCGAACCGCACGCCTTCCGGCGCTATGCGCCGGAGCCCGAGCCTCAGCGGACCCCGCAGGCGCACGCCCACACCGCGCCTGTCCGCGCCCCCGTCGCGGCCCAGTCCTCGGCATCGACCAGCGTCCCCCAGAACGGCGTCGCGCGAAGCGACGCCACGGAATCCGACGGCGAGTTGATGCAGCGGATCGCCGCCTACGTCACCGATGTGGGCCACCGCCCCACGCAGCGAGAGATCGCCGAAGCCCTGGGGCTCAC
>WHTC01000465.1 GCA_009379795.1 Nitriliruptorales bacterium
AGGTGTGGGCGCTCGCGTCCGTGGGGAGGAAGGCGGCCCCACTCGGGCCGTTCCCGAAGGCCCGGGACCCTGAAGGAGGCGCCATGCAGTTCGACAAGAGCCAGATCGTCGACTTCCTCAACAGCCAGGGTGACCAGACAAAGGCCCAGCAGGCCGACCGCGATCTTCCGGGCAAGGTGGACACGAACAACCCTGACCATAAGAGCATGCTCGACCGCTTCGGCATCGACTTGAACGCCATGGCCGGCAAGTTCCTCGGTGGAAAGGGCATCCCGGGCTTCTGATCCTCCAAACCGCAAGGACCTGGCCGGGATGCCGCGCAGGCGCATCCCGGCCAGTCCTCACACGACGGCACCTGTTGTTCCGCCAATAGCGCGTCCTGCCTTCGGGTATCTGGGAACCCTCGCGAGAGAGGGAGGACGACTGATGCGGTTCGTGTATGCGTTTGCGGAAGGATCGAAGGAGCAGACGGACCTGCTCGGCGGCAAGGGCGCCAACCTGGCGGAGATGGGCCGTATCGGCCTGCCGGTTCCGCCGGGCTTCACCATCACCACACAGGCCTGCCGCGCCTACCTCGAGCAGGCCGGCCAGCGCGGGCTTTCGGACAGGCTGCTGGAGGAGGTCCACGACCATCTGGGCGGCCTCGAGCGGCAGATGGGGCGCAGGCTCGGGGATCCGGACGACCCGCTGTTGGTTTCGGTGCGTTCCGGCGCACCGGTATCGATGCCCGGGATGATGGACACTGTCTTGAACCTCGGGCTCAACGATGCTTCGGCATCCGGTCTGGCCGGCCAGACCGGGGACGAACGTTTCGCGTTTGACGGCCATCGGCGGTTCGTGCAGATGTTCGGCGCGATCGTGCAGGGCGTGGACGAGCAGCGCTTCGAAGAGGCCCTGCAGAAGGCTGTGCAGGACGCCGGCGTCCGCGACGAGAGCGAGTTGGACCCCCCTGCCCTGCGCGCGCTGATCGAGGGCTTCCGCAAGATCGTGGTGGAGGCCTGCGGCGAGGAGACGCCGGAGGACCCGCACGAGCAGTTGCGCCGGGCGATCGAGGCGGTGTTCTCCTCGTGGAACGGCGAGCGGGCCCGCAACTACCGGCGCATGGAGGGCATCCCCGACGACCTCGGCACCGCGGTCACCGTACAGGCGATGGTGTTCGGCAACGCCGGCAGCGACAGTGCCACCGGGGTGGCCTTCACCCGCGACCCCTCCACGGGCGAGAACCGGCCGTACGGCGACTGGCTGCCCAACGCACAGGGTGAGGACGTTGTGGCCGGCATCCGCGTCACGCAGGACCTGGGCGACCTGGCCGAACG
>WHTC01000449.1 GCA_009379795.1 Nitriliruptorales bacterium
GATCACCTCGTGGAGCGGGTTGGGCACGCGCCCATGCGTTGCGGCGTGAGGCCGCTCGGGACGGTCGGCGTAGCCGTTCAGCAGCAGCCGGTTGCGGTTCAGGCAGATGCGCTCGAAGTCCGGCGCCAGCAGGTCGAACGTCGCGAAGCGCTCGGCCCGTTCAGCGAAGCGTTCCTGGTAGGCGATCACGGTCGCGCGCACCAGGGCCCAGAACTCGTGCTCGCCGACGCCAAGGTGATCCTCGACCAGGTCGCTCAGGTAGCGCAGGTGACCGACGAACAGCCCGGCCTGCAGGAACTGGCAGATCCAGTGCGGCGGCTCGGTCAGCAGCACCCGCCGCAGCGTCTCGGGCAGGTCGGCGAGCTCGGGCAACGGCAGGTCGCTGATGTTTACATCGTCCACGAAGTCCTTGATCGCCAGTCGGGCCGGGATTCCCTCACGGTGCACCAGGATCGCGTTCTCGCCGTGCGGCGAGAAGACCGTCCCGTAACGGTAGAGGTAGTGCAGCAGCGGCGGCAGGATCGCGTCGAACAGGCTGACCAGCCAGTCGCGGGCGGCCATGCCGGAGCGCTCGACCAGCGCCGCCACCAGTGGCCGGCCGTGCCGATCGACGTGGAGCAGCGCGGCCATGGTCAGCGCGCGCTCGCCAGGGTCCAGCGTCGTATGGATGCTCTGGCGCCAGATGCAGCCAAGCAGCTCGTGGAACTGGTAGGGCGCTCCGGGCAGCGCGTCGAAGTGCCGGTGGGGGACATCGACGCTGGCGACCTCCCCGAGCAGGATCAGCCGGCACTGGTCGCGCAGGAAGGGATCGCGGTCGCGGATGCCCTGGACGAAGGCGGTCACCGCGGGCGCGGCGACGGTGCGCTCGCTGGGCAGCCCCCGGTACACCAGCGTGTTGAGGATGCTCATCGCCAGCTTGACGTGGTGGCGGTGGGGCGTGGTGTGGTTGCTGAACGTGCGGATGGACTGCTGGGGCAGGTAGCGGTCGGGGCTCGGGCCCAGCGGGATCAGGTCGCCGGTGGCCACCTCGGCGGCGAACAGCGGGATCACCACGTGGCTCCACTGCCACTCGTGCACGGGGAACCACACGAAGTCGGCCGGGTCCTCACCGCGCTCACGCAGGACACCGGAGAACGCCTCGACGGTGTCCGCTCCCAACTCGGCCTCGAGGAGCGTGCGCTGCCCCAGACCCTCGACCGCCTGGTAGCTGGCCCGGCCAAGGCGCGCGGCCACCCAGTGCAGCCGGACCGGTCGGCGGCTCTCCGGGGCGTAGGCCAGTTCGTCGTCGTACGCGAACCCCACCCGGCCCTTGTTGAACACGATCCAGGGGTGACCGCTCATCTCACCCTCGATCTGGGCGTAGTCGAGGTCGATCAGCTCCGTGGCGGTGCGTGTGCCGGCGGCGGCCAGATGGGTGTCGGCCACCAGCGTGGTGGCCAGTTCCCGCAGCAGGTGCGCGGTGGTGGAC
>WHTC01000352.1 GCA_009379795.1 Nitriliruptorales bacterium
ACGTATAGGGGAGGATGAGCCCCGGGATCATAGGCATCGGGACAGATCACCGCCTCCGCAGTTGTTGGCGAGCACAACTCACGGCCTCCGCCCGAGCGCTAATGCATGGGACGAGCAGAGGGCGCGGGTATGCCGTGCGCTCCTGGAGGTGGGCGATGAGCAAGAGCGAGGAAGGCCAGGTCCTCTGGGAGCCGTCGGAGCAACGGCGACGCGAGTCCAACATCTTCCGCTACAGCCAGTGGTTGAGCGGGCGTGTCGGCCGGCGCTTCGCGACCTACGACGAGTTGTGGCGCTGGTCGGTGGACAACCTCGAGGAATTCTGGGCCTCGATCTGGGACTACTGCGGCGTCATCGCCTCGAAGCGCCCCACACAAGTGCTCGCCGACAGGAGCATGCCCGGGGCGAGGTGGTTCCCCGGCGCGGAGCTGAACTATGCGGAGCACGTCCTGCGGCACGACGGGGACAAGCCGGCGCTGATCTTCGTGAGCGAGGACGGGCAGCGCACCGAGCTCTCCTGGCAGGATCTCCGCGCGGACGTGGCCGCGTTCGCCGCGACCCTGCGGGATCTCGGCGTCGGCCGCGGCGACCGGGTCGTGGCGTACATCCCCAATATCCCCCAGGCGGTCGTCGCCTTCCTTGCGTGTGCATCCATCGGAGCGGTCTGGTCGAGCTGCTCGCCGGACTTCGGCACCCGCAGCGTGGTTGACCGGTTCCGGCAGATCGGACCGAAGATCCTCATCGCTGTCGACGGCTACCGCTACGGCGGTACGGCCTTCGACCGCACGGATGTGGTCGCGGAGCTGCGGGCCGCTCTGCCGTCCCTGGCTCACACGATCGCCGTCTCCTACCTGCAGCCCAGCCGGGCCCGTGACGGCGTGCTCACGTGGGAGCGCTGCATCGACCGCTCCGAGGCGCTGACGTTCGAGCAGCTGCCCTTCGACCATCCGCTCTGGGTGCTCTACAGCTCGGGCACCACCGGCATCCCCAAGGGCATCGTTCACGGGCACGGCGGCATCGTCGTGGATCTGCTCGGCTCGCTCGCGCTGCACTTCGATCTCGGGCCGGACGACACGTTCCTGTGGTTCACCACGACCGGTTGGGTGATGTGGAACATCCTCGTGTCGGGGATGATGCTCGGCAGCACGGCCGTGCTCTACGACGGATCGCCCGGGTACCCCGGCACGGGCCGGCTCTGGCAGGTCGCCGCGGAGTCCCAGGCGACGCTGTTCGGCATGAGCGCCAGCTATATCGCCGCCTGCGCGAAGGATGGGGTGGAACCGGCGAAGACCTGTGACCTCAGCCACCTCAAGGCGGCGTCGTTCACCGGGTCGCCTCTCGCGCCGCAGCTCTACCGGTGGATCTACGACCATGTCGATCCCGAGATCTGGTTCTCATCGGTCAGCGGCGGCACCGATATCTGCGGTCCGTTCGTCGGTGGCAACCCGATGCTGCCGGTGCGGGCCGGAGAGATCCAGTGCCGATGCCTCGGCGTGAACGTCCAGGCCTTTGACGCCGAGGGCAGGCCGGTCATCGACGAGGTCGGCGAACTCGTCTGCACCGATCCGCTGCCCTCCATGCCGCTGTTCCTCTGGGGCGACGCCGGCGGCAGCCGCTATCGCGAGAGCTACTTCGACACCTATCCGGGTGTCTGGCGCCACGGCGACTGGATCAAGCTCAGCTCGCAGGGCAGCGCGGTCATCTACGGCAGGTCCGACGCGACCATCAACCGGATGGGTGTGCGCATGGGAAGTGCGGAGATCTACCGGGCCGTGGAGGATCTCCCGGAGGTCCTCGACAGCCTCGTCATTGATTTGACCTACCGTGATCGGGAGTCGTCGCTGCTGCTGCTGCTGTTCGTCGTTCTGCGCGACGGGGTCGTGCTCGACGAAGGCTTGAAGGGCCGCATCCGGGCTTACGTCCGGACCGGGACCTCCCCGCGTCACGTCCCGGACGAGATCATCGCGGTTCCCGACGTTCCGAAGACGCTCAACCACAAGAAGCTCGAGGTCCCGATCCGCAAGATCCTGCTGGGGATGCGGCCGGAAGACGCCATCAACCGGGACTCCATGAGCAATCCGGACGCGCTCGACCACTTCATCACCCTCGCCCAGACCCACTTCGCGAGCGCACGGTAGACCCGGGATCGCCGGCCGCCGGCCGCCGCCTTCCGTGTGGACTTTCCTCTCACAATGAGGCTCTTCCGGGAAGTTCGTGGGTCATGGGCTGGCCGGGTAGAGCTGTAATCCGCCGAGGTGGAAGTAGATCGCGGTCTTGAAGTGCTCGCGGTTGCGGTAGCCGCGGGCGGAGACGCGGATGGCTTGGATGCGGG
>WHTC01000077.1 GCA_009379795.1 Nitriliruptorales bacterium
CAGGCGCTGGCCAAGGTGCGCGCTGACAAGCAGCGGGAGTCCTCCGACGGGTTCGACGGCACCTGGGTCGCCCATCCCGATCTGGTGCCGGTCGCCAAGGAGGTGTTCGACGACGTGCTGGGTGACCGGCCCAATCAGGTCGGCCGGCAGCGCGGGGACGTCGAGGTGGCCGCAGGCGACCTGCTGGCCGTCGCCGGGACGCTGGGTGAGGTAACCGAGCAGGGGCTGCGCAACAACGTCAACGTCGGCATCCAGTACATCTCCTCGTGGCTGCGGGGTACCGGGGCGGCGGCGATCTTCAACCTCATGGAGGACGCTGCCACCGCTGAGATCTCCCGTTCCCAGGTGTGGCAGTGGGTGCACAACGGCGTCGCGCTCGACGACGGCCGCACCGTCACGCGCGACCTGGTGCAGCAGACGATCCGCGAGGAGCTCGACACCATCCGTGAGCAGGTCGGCGACGAGATCTTTGCAAAGAGCCGGCCCGATGAGGCCCGCACCCTGTTCGAGCAGGTTGCCCTGGCCGACGACTTCGCCGAGTTCCTGACCCTGCCCGCCTACGACCACCTCGACTGAGCCCCGTTCTACGCCGACCAGTGCACCTGAACCGGATAGGCCGAGAACGCCCGGTCCGAGGTGAGGATGATGAGGTTCTCCAGTCGCGCCTGGGCGATGAGCAATCGGTCGAATGGGTCCCGGTGGTGCTGCGGCAAGTCAGCCACGGCGAGGCTGTGATGATGCGTCACCGCCAGTGGAAGCACACCGCTGCTGCGCAGACGATCGGGAACGTAGGTGTGGGGTGGTTCGGGGAGCGGCAGCTTGCCGAGCGCGTACTTGATCGCGATCTCCCAGGCACTCGCTGCTGAAAGCAGCAACTGGTTCCCGGGGTCGAGGACAAGGTCGAGGGTCTCCGTGCGCAGGCGTTCTGGTTGCGCCTGCATCCACAGCCAGGACTGCGTGTCAACGAGGAGTCTCATGCCCCGTACGCGTCAAGCAACTCATCCGGCAAAGGCGCGTCGAAGTCGTCCGGGACCACGAAGAGGCCGCGGTCCCGACCCAACTGCCGTGCGGTTCCCGGATCTGCTGGTACGAGCCGGACGATGGGCCGCCCGCCCCGGGTGATGACGATCTCCTCACCCTCGGCGACGCGCCGAAGGAGTTGCGAGAGATGCGTCTTGGCCTCATGTACGCCGACGCTGGTCATGGAGCCATCATAGACTAAGTCAGCCGACTAAGTCATCTGGCGCCGCGGCTCTGCGGGATGGGCTCCGCGGTGCGCCCCGCCAGCCAAGGTCGCTCGCGGCCGGCGGGACCGGCGATCACTAAGCTCTGGAGGACGCGGACGCGAGCGACAGGGCAGCCGAGTGAGCGAGGACACCAGGAGCGGGCACCGGATTCCCGTGGAGCTGCTGCCGACTGAAGGGGCCGCGGGGGAGTGGACCCCGCGGCCCGCGCCCGAGCCCTCGCACGCCGAGCGGGCACGCACGATCGTCGCCCAGGCGCGGCGGGGCACGCTGTCCACGCTGTCCGTCGAGCCGGCAGGCTATCCCTTCGGATCGGTGGCCAACCTCGCGGCCGACGACTCCGGCCGGCCCCTCACCTTCGTCTCCACTCTGGCGGAGCACACCCGCAACCTGGCCGCCAACCCGCGGGCCAGCGTCCTGGTCGCCGAGGAGCCACCGCCGGGCGCCGACCCGCTCGCCTCGGGGCGGGTGACCCTGATCGGCGAGATGGTGCCGCTCGAGCCCTCCTCCGCGGACCGCGCCGAGGCTCGAGCGCGCTTCCTGGCCTGCAACCCGCAGGCCTTCTACGTCGACTACGGCGACTTCGACTGCTACCGCCTCGAGCCGCTGGCGTTGCGCTACGTCGGCGGCTTCGGAAGGATGAGCTGGGTGGAGGTCTCCGCCTACCGCACCGCAACACCCGACCCCGTGGCCGGCAGCGCGTCGGGCGCCATCGTCCACATGAACGACGACCACGCGGAGGCGCTTCTGGTCTGCGCCCGGGTCCTCGGTGGCGTGCCGTCGGCGACGAGCGCGTCGATGTCCGAGCTGGACCGGTACGGGTTCGACCTGGTCGTGGCCACCCCGGAAGGACGGCGGGCCGTACGCGTCGGCTTCGACGAGCCGCTCCCCGGCCCGGACCAGATTCGGCCCGCCATGGTGGCGCTGGTGCGACGGGCCAGGGAGTCTGGCCACCCCGCCGCCCAGGGCTGAAGCCACGCCACCACGCGACCGTCGCCCAGGCCGGGCGGCGCACCAGGAGAGGAGCAGCAGCGTGCTCGACGACAGCGATGTCCAGGCGGTCCTGTCCGCCGCACTGGCCACCGGCGGGGAGTTCGCCGAGATCTATGCCGAGGAGCGGCGCGGCCGCAGTCTGCGCCTGGACGACGGCAGGGTCGAGGAGTTGGTGAGCGGCCGGGACGTCGGCGCGGGCGTGCGGGTCCTGCGGGGCCGCCAGACCGCCTACGCCTACACCAACGTCCTGTCCCGCTCCGCTCTGGTCGAGGCGGCCGGCGTCGCCGCGGCGGCGATCCGCGGCAGCGACCGGACCCAGATCGCCGACCTGGTCACCCGGGTCGCACCCGTGGCGCATCCGGCACGCATCGATCCGATGGCCGCCGACGGGCCGAAACTCGTCGAACTCGTGACTGCCGCCGAGGAGGCCGCGCGCGAGGTCGACGGGAGCGTCCGTCAGGTCACGATCCTGTATGCGGACAGTGCCCGGGAGGTCTTCCTGACCAACTCCGAGGGGCACCGCTCGATCGAGCGCCCGGTGCGGACCCGCCTGGTGGCGCAGGTGGTGGCCGCGCGGGAGGGGATCATCCAGACCGGCTTCGAGGGGCCGGGGGCGGCGGTCGGCCACGAGTTGTTCGAGCAGCACCCACCCGCGCAGATCGGTCGCCGAGCCGCGCGGCAGGCAGTGGCGATGCTTGACTCCGTGCCCGCACCGGCCGGCGAGCTCACCGTGGTGCTCGGGCCCGGTGGCGGAGGCGTGCTCTTCCACGAGGCGTGCGGGCACGGGATGGAGGCGGACATCGTCGCCAAACAGGCCAGCGTCTACCGCGGCCGCCGCGGCGAGCGCCTGGGCACCCCGATCTTGACCGGCGTCGACGACGGCACCGTCCCCGGTGCCTGGGGCAGCTTCGGCTTCGACGACGAGGGCACCGAGTCCCAGCGCACCGTGCTGTTCGACAAGGGCGTGTGCACCGACTACATGAGCGACCGGATCCGGGCGCAGGAATTGGGCCTGGCGCGTACCGGCAACGGCCGGCGACAGGGCTACGCGCACGTGCCGATCCCGCGCATGAGCAACTCGTTCATCCTGCCGGGACAGGACGATCCCGAGGAGATCATCCGCTCGGTCAAACGCGGGATCTACTGCCGGCAATTGGGCGGCGGGCAGGTAGACCCGGCGTCCGGCGACTTCGTGTTCGGCATCACGGAGGCGTACCTGATCGAGGGCGGCGAGATCGGCAAGGCCATCCGGGGGGCCAACCTGGTGGGGGACGGTCCGACCGCCATCAGCCGGATCGATGCGCTGGGCACCGACTTCGACACCAGGCAGGGGATCTGCGGCAAGGACGGGCAGGGCGTGCCAGTGGGGCTCGGCAACCCGACCCTGCGCATCTCCAGCATCACCGTGGGGGGCACCGGATGACCGAGGATCTACTGGAGCTGCTCGACCGGGTCGTCGCGCAGGCGCACCCGGACGAGGCCGTCGAGGCGTTCGGCGTCGACGAGACCGAGACCACGGTGAGGGCTTACGGCGGGCAGGTCGAGACCCTGTCGTCGGCGCGCACCCGGGGTATGGGCATCCGGGTGATCACCGAGGGTCGGATGGGCTACGCCTACACCGCGGATCTCACAGAAGGCGCGCTGGCCGAGACGCTGGAAGCGGCCCGGACCAACGCCACCGTGGCCACGTCCGAGGACGCCAACCGGTTGCCGGAACCGCCCGTCGGCGGGGTGCTGCCCGACATCCCCGCGCTCTACGACGACGCGTTCGCCGAGGTCCGGCCCGAGACCAAGGTTGAGCTCGCGTTGCGGTTGGAGGCCGCGGTCCGGAGCGCCGGAGGCGCGATCCGCGGTGTGGACACCGCCCAGTACGGCGACGGAGAGCGCACCGCCGCCATCGCGTCCACCACTGGCGTGCGCGGCGCCTCGCGGCGCTGCGACGCATTCTGTCTCGTCGAGGCGCTGGCGGAGGCGGACGGGGCCACCGCCAGCGCCTACGGCCTGTCGCTGGGCAGGTTGCCGCATGAGGTCGACGTGGAGGCCGCCGCGGCGGAGGCCGTGGGGCGGGTGACCCGGCTGCTGGGCGGACGCAAGCCGCCGTCGGGCGCGATCCCGGTGATCATGGACCCGTTCGCTGCCGTGTCGTTCCTTGGCGTGCTGGCCGGAGCGCTGACCGCCGAGGCGGTGCAGAAGGGCCGGAGCCTGTTCGCCGGGCGCGTCGGCGAGGAGTTGGGTGGCGCGCACCTGAGCCTGGTGGACGACGGCAGCCTGATCGACGGTCCCGCCGCCGCGCCCTGGGACGGCGAGGGTGTCCCGACCGGGCCGACGACGCTGATCGAGCGCGGAGTGCTGCGGGGGTACCTGCACAACACCTACACCGCGGCCAAGGACGGCACGGTGAGCACCGGCAACGCCAGCCGATCCGGCTACAAGAGCCCGCCCGGCCTGAGCCCCTCCAACCTCTACCTGGCTCCCGGCAGCATTACTCCGGCAGGGCTGTTCGCCCAGGCGGGGACCGCCTTCTATTGCCAGAACGTGCTCGGGGTGCACTCGGGCGCCAACCCGATCTCTGGGGATTTCAGCGTCGGCGCGAACGGGTTGATGATCCGCGACGGCGCTCTGGCCGAGCCGGTGCGCGAGGCCACGATCGCGGGCACCATCCCAACGATGCTGACCGGATTGGTCGCGGTCGGCAGCGACCTGCGGTGGCTGCCGTTCGAGGGCGGCGTCGGCGCCTCCACACTGCTGCTCGAGGGCATGACCCTCGGCGGCTCTTGACCTCACCGACCAACCAGCCACAGAGTCGGCTGAGAAAAAGAGGGTCAGTCGATCAGGTAGACGCCGATCACCCCGACCGCCGAGGCCGCCACGCAGTAGCGGGCGAAGACCGTCAGCCGGTCGCGCGCGACAAGCGCGACGAGGAAGCGGATGGCGAGGTAGCCGGAGATGAAGGAGGCGACCACGCCTGCGGCGATGGCTGGCCCGGAGTAGGCGCCGAGCTCAGCAAGGTCGCCGGCGCTTAGCGCCCCCGCACCGATCAGGGCGGGCAGCGACAGCAGGAACGAGAAGCGGGTGGCGGCCTCGCGGGTCAGCCCGGTCAGCACCCCGGCCGTGATGGTCGCGCCTGACCGGCTCATGCCGGGCAGCAGCGCCAGGCACTGGAAGATGCCGATCTGCAGGGCCTGCTTCCAGGTGAGTCCCTGGAGCGTGATGCCGACAGGGTCGGACGGATCGGCGCCGGAGGGCAGCCTCGGCCGGTTCCCGGTCCCCTCCGCGGCGCTGCCGCCCGCCGCGGCCTGACGCTCGGCGCCAGGTTCGTCATGGCTGGCGGGCCGGCCGCCGCTCGCCTCGATACGTTCCCCCTCGGCGACGCGCTGGTCCCGGATGCGCTCGCCGACCACGAGCAGTGTGGCGGTGCCCAGCAGCAGCAGGGCGGCCGCCAGCGGGCTGGCAAAGACCTGCTCGATCGAGTCCTCGAGGGCCAGGCCCACGACGGCCACAGGGATGGAGCCCAGGACCAGGTAGAGCCCGAGCCGGCGGTAGAGCAGCCCGTCGGGACTCCGGTCCAGGCCCAGCACGCCCTTGGCGGTGGCGAGCAGTTCGGCGCGGAAGTAAAGGATCACCGCGCCGAACGTGCCGAAGTGCATCGCCACGTTGAACGCCAGGCTGGGCTCGGGCCACCGCAGCAGGAACGGCAGGAGCACCAGATGTCCGGATGACGAGATCGGGACGAACTCGGTCAGCCCCTGGACAAGGCCCAGCACGATCGCGCGCACAACCTCGATCACGCAGCCATCTTTCGCCTTCTCAAGCCGCCTCGGTTCCCAGCAGCCGGGAGCGTATCCGTGCAGGGGCCCATGCTGTCTCCTGCCCGCCGGTGGCGAGTTGCGGCCGGTCGACCGTCCGATCAGGGTGGCACGTGGGTCAGCAGCACCCGGCCGAGGGCCAACCCCTCACTGGTAGGGCCGACCTCTCCTTCGTCCAGTCCCACCAGCGCCGTGGCTCCGCTGTCGTGGTCGCTTACCTCCAGCACCGGCCGTCTGCCGGCCACCTGGGCTGCTGCTTCGGTTCCCCCGCCGAGTACCCATACGTCGACCAGTCCGCCCCCGTCGATGCGCCAACCCTCCTCCACTGGAATCGGTACCGCCCTGAGTCCCTCGGCCAGGCCCACCGCCGGCCCACCGGGGTCCAGATGCGCGGACGTCAGCACCGAGCCCTCGGGCAGCGCGTGGGACAGCGCCGCCGCGGGCGGCAACCGTTCCACGGCGCCGGGCGGCACCGCCGCGGCTGGCAGGGCGACCTGCCTGAGGTCCAGGTCGCGCGCCCCGACCGGCAGATCCCCCTGGGCGACCAGCACGGGCACAGCAGGTCCTCCCCAGCGCTGCTCCGCCCGCTGCACCCGTGCCTGGACGGCGGCGGCGAGCGCCAGCACGGCAACCACGGTGACCAGCAGGCGGGCCCGGGGACGCAGTCGGGCCCAGCGCTCGCTGAGCGCATCGAGCGGCCGGGGCAACCGTGGATAGGGCCGGTCCAGCCGGGTGTCGGCCCAGGGGCCGAGACGGACAAGCGGCGGGCGGGAGGGGCGGTCGGTACGCATAGGTGAAGCCTGCCGCCCGCCGGCCCTCAGCGCCCATCGCAACCGTCATTCCCTGTGGAAAAGATCCCTCCGCGGGCGCAGGGAACCCGGGGCGGCAGTAGCGTCGCGCCGGGGCTCGTGCCGCTCGCCTTCACGTGATGGTCGCCGGTCGCCTCGTGACCGGTCCACTGCACGATGCGGTGCCGCTCGGCTTCACGTGATGGTGAGCGGACGTGAGGTGACCGACGGGATTCACGTGAAGGCGACCGGCGGGCGGCATGGAGGCCGCTAGAAGCGAGCGCCCTCCAGCGCTGACAGCGCGGGGCGATCGGGTGACAGGGGCAGCCGGGGCACGAGATGGAACAGAAGATCGCGCAGCTTGGCGTTGTTGGCCTGGAAGACCTCCAGCACCGCGTGATGCGACACGGGCTCGTGGCCTGGTTCGTCCTCCAGCCCTACGTCGTAATCGGTGATCAGCGAGATGTTGAGCGCGGCCATCTCCAGCTCGCGGGCCAGGATCACCTCGGGATACTGCGTCATGTTGATGACCTCCCAGCCCAAGGAGGAGAACCAGCGCGACTCGGCCTTCGAGGAGAACCGTGGACCCTGAATGACCACCATCGTCCCGCGGTCGTGCACCGCGATGCCGAGTTCCTTCGCCGAGGCGACCGCGACCTCGCGCATCTCCTCGTCGTAGGGATCGGCGAAGGAGACATGGGTGGTCTCGGGCCCGTCATAGAACGTGTCCGCACGCCCGGAGGTGCGGTCCACGACCTGGTCGCAGAGCACGAACTCGCCGGGCTTGACATGGTTCTGCAGGCTGCCCGCCGCGCAGGGGAGAATGAGGTCGGTCGCGCCGAGGTGCTTCATCGCCCAGACGTTGGCGCGGTAGTTGATGGAGTGTGGCGGGAACTGATGCTTCACCCCGTGCCGGGGGAGGAAGCCGACGGTGCGCCCCTCGATCTCGCCAACCACCACCGGAGCGGAGGGCTCGCCGTAGGGGGTCCCGACCGGCACCTCGCGAGCGTCGTCGATGAGCGAGTAGAAGCCGGAGCCGCCGAAGACTCCGACCTGGATGACCTGGTCCGCCACGTGTGCGTGCCTTCCTGTCGCTGTTGCGCCGCAGGGATCCGCGCGCTGCCCGGTCTCCTGCCGCGTCCGCTCCGCTAGGCCGACTTGGCCTCTGAGGACGCAGCGGTATCGCTGCTGCTCTCCTCCTTGGCCGGCTTGCTTGCCGAGTCGCCGTTGGAGGAGGCTGACGTGGACTCCGCCGCCGTCTTGCGGGAGTCGTTCACGTAGTAGCCCGAGCCCTTGAAGATGATGCCGGCTGCGCCGTAGACCTTGCGCAGGCTGCCCTGACAGGCGGGACAGGTCGTGAGCGAGGCGTCACGGAAGGACTGCACCACTTCCAGGTGCTGGCCACAGTCGCGACAGGCGTACTCGTACGTGGGCATGGGCTCCTCCGCAAGGGCGCCGGACGGCGCGGTGGGGCGCAAGTATGAAGGCCCCCTCAGGGGCGCATGAATTTCAACACGGCCGGAGGACCTGCTGTTCCGTCACGACCACGTCCACGCGGACATCATGTTCCTCCATTGGTACCACCCCCGCGCCCGTTCCGAGAAACTGGACTGAGAAGGCCACGCCGATCACGGTGGCCTCGTGCGGCAGCCGCGCCAGGAGCCGGTCCATGTGCCCGCCCCCTTGCCCGAGGCGTCCCCCGAAGCGGTCAAAGGCTACGCCGGGCACGATCGCCGCTTCCACCACCCCCGGGTCCAAAGGAGGGACGCCCCCGCCGGCACGCGGCTCACGAACCCCGCGCCAGCCGGGTCGGAGGCCGTGGTCCAGATCGCGGACTTCGAGAACCTCCAGGTCATCGCCCCGTACCCGGGGCAGGTAGAGCCGCCCGCCCTGTCCCAGATGAGCGCGCATCCAGCCGTCGAGGTCGACCTCCGACGGGGCCGCGGCGTAGGCCAGGACGGCCTGCCCGCCGGCGAGCTCCGGCAGCGCCGCCAGCCGCCGGATGATCCCGGCGGACCATGCGGCCCGGGTGGTGGCGGGCAGGGCGGATCGGGCGGCGCGCAGCCGCAGCCGCAGCCGGGCCTTCTCCGCCTGGGTGGCCGTCGCCATTGCCTGCTGCTCCTTGCTGGTTGTACACGCGCAGTCGGGGGTGCCACACTGACTCGCGGCCAGATCCCTCGCTGTCTGGACGCGAAGGGAAGTCGCGGCGGGTGGCCCGACCGCCTCCCACTCTCCCCTAGGAGCGTGGGTCAGAAATGCTGAGGTGTCGCGTGAGATGCTCTGTAAGCGCCGGCTCGCGATTTCGCAAAGTGTTTGGTACCCCTCCGAGACCCCTCGTAGCCAATACCGACCCACGCTCCTAGGATCGCTGGTCGTTCGAAGCGAGCGGAAAGGACCCTGGTTTGCGCGCCACAAAGGCCGTCATCCCCGCCGCGGGTCTGGGGACGCGTTTCCTGCCGGCGACGAAGGCGCAGCCCAAGGAGATGCTGCCGGTTGTCGATAAGCCGGCTATCCAGTATGTCGTGGAGGAGGCCGTCATGGCCGGGCTCTATGACATCCTGTTGGTGACCGGACAGGGCAAGCGTGCCCTCGAGGATCACTTCGATCAGGCCGTCGAGTTGGAACGACAGTTGGCCGCGGCGGGCAAGGAGGATCTGCTCGCCGCCGTGCAGGCCGTGTCCCGGCTTGCCGCGGTCCACTACGTGCGCCAGGGCCAGCCCCTCGGGCTCGGTCATGCGGTGGGCTGCGCGCGGTACCACATCAGCACCGAGCCTTTCGCTGTGCTGCTGGGCGACGACCTGATCGGCGAGCACGAGCGCCTGCTCGGCCGGATGGTGGATCTGTGCGCCGATACGGGCCGCAGCGTGGTCGCTGTGATGGAACTCGGCGACGAGGAGTTGAGCACCTACGGCGTCATCGACGCGGAGCCGCATCCGGATCACCCTGACGTGTTCCGCGTGACTGATATGGTCGAGAAGCCAGGCAGGGTCAACGCGCCATCAAATCTGTGCGTCATCGGGCGTTATGTTCTCACCCCGGACATCTTTGACTACATCCAGGCCACGAAGCCGGGGCGCGGCGGCGAGATCCAGCTCACCGATGCGATGAAGGCACAGGCCCGCGAGGAGCCGATCCTCGCCGTACGCTTCTCAGGGGTCCGCTACGACGTGGGCAGCAAGCAGGACTACCTGCGCGCAACGGTGGAGCTCGCCGCGCAGAGCCCCGACCTCGGGGATGCCTTCCGCGAGTTTCTCACCACCTTCGTGAAAGGGCTGTAGGAACGCCATGGAGGACGTGCACCGACATCTCGATCAGCCGTCCGAGCTCATCGAGCTCAACGGCTACCGCCAGTCGATCCTGTCCCGGATCGGCCCACTGGAGCCCATTCCGCTCGGGCTGCTCGAGGCGCACGGGTGTGTCCTCGCCGAGGACGTCACCGCGGACACCGACGTTCCCCCGTTCACCAACTCGGCTATGGACGGGTACGCGGTGCGGGTGCAGGACACCTACGCGAGTGCCGAGCTCGAGATCGTCGCTGAGGCGGCAGCAGGCTCGGAGCCCGGCTTCCCGATCGGCGCGGGTGAGGCCGTGCGCATCATGACCGGCGCGCCGATACCGCCCGGGGCCGACGCGATCGTGCCCGTGGAGGACGCCGACGAGTACGGCAACCTGGTGCGCCTGCGCGTGGCGGCCCAGCACGGCAAGCACATCCGGCCAACCGGCGAGGACATCACCGCCGGAGAGACCATGCTGATCTCTGGGCGCAGGATCGGAGCGGCCGATGTCGGGATGCTCGCTGCGGTCGGACATACGGAGGTGCGGGTGCACCCTCGTCCCCGTGTCGTCGTGCTGGCCACCGGCGACGAGTTGCTCGAGCCGGGCGAGCCCAACCGTCCCGGCGCGGTGCGGGACGCCAACTCCTACGCCCTGACCGCGCTCGCGCGCGAGAGCGGCGCCACGGCCTTCCGCATGCCGATCGTGCCCGACGACCACCGTCAACTGCAGGAGGCCTTCGAGGGGGCGCTGACCCAGGCCGATCTGCTGGTCACCACCGGCGGTGTGAGCGCGGGCCGCTACGACTACGTCAAGGACGTGCTCGCGCAACTCGGGGACGTGCGTTTCTCCAAAGTGGGGATGCAGCCGGGCATGCCTCAGGCCTTCGGCTTTCTGGGCACCGTCCCGTGCTTCGGGCTGCCCGGCAATCCGGTCAGCGCCTACGTCAGCTTCGAGGTGTTCGTGCGCCCTGCGCTGCGTCGCATGCAGGGCCGCACCGACCTCAACCGTCCCCGGGTCACCGCTATTCTCGATGACGAGATGAACAGCCCGATGGACAAGGTGTCGTTCCTGCGGGTGAAACTGCATCGAGAGGACGGGATCTGGCATGCCCGCTCAGCGGGCCTGCAGGGCAGCGGCATCCTGCGTTCGGTCGTCGAGGCCGACGGGCTCGCGGAGATCCCGGTGGACCGGACCAGCCTGTTCCCCGGCGAACGGGTGGTCGTCCATCTCCTCGTCGACGCGATCTGAGGTGGCCAGCCGTGAGCGACCCGGAACTGACGCACCTGGACGATTCCGGTCGTGCGCGCATGGTGGATGTCGGCGCGAAGCAGGTTACACAGCGTGAGGCGTCTGCCCGCGCGCTCGTTCGCATGGCGGCCTCCACGGCAGCCGCGCTCGCGGAGGGGTCCCTGCCGAAAGGTGATGCGCTCGCGATTGCACGGGTCGCCGGGATCATGGCCGCTAAGCGCACACCCGACCTGATCCCCTTGTGCCACATGGTGCGGCTGTCCTCGGTTGAGGTTGACGTTCAGGTTGACCTTGACGCGGGGGTTGCCGAAGTCCGGACGGTCGTGCGGGCGGCCGGCCAGACCGGTGTGGAGATGGAGGCCCTGGTTGCGGCCAGCGCCGCAGCGCTTACCCTCTACGACATGGTGAAGGCGGTCGAGCGCGGCGTGGTCATCGAGCGCGTGGAGCTGCTGGAGAAAAAGGGCGGAGTGCGGGGAGACTGGCGACGGCAGGCGTGAGGCGCGCGACGGTCATCACCGTCTCGACCCGTGCCGCGGCCGGGGTCTACGAGGATGCCGCCGGGCCCAAGATCGCCGAGGTGCTGCGCGGGGAGGGATTCACGGTGAGTGATCCCGTGGTCGTGCCCGACGGGCGCCAGGAGGTGGCTGCGGCGATCGTCGCCGTGGCGGACGATTGCGACGTTGTCGTGACCAGCGGCGGCACCGGCCTGCACCCGCGCGATCTCACTCCCGAGGCGACCCGCGACGTGATCGAACGTGAGGCGCCGGGCTTCGCCGAAGCGATGCGCGCCTCGTCCCTGGACATCACCCCGATGGGGATGCTCTCCCGAGGCGTCGCGGGAGTTCGCGGCCGGACGCTCATCCTGAACCTGCCCGGCTCGCCGAAAGGGGCGGTGGAGAACCTGGAGGCGGTGCTGTCCGTGCTGGGCCACGCCGTCGAGCAACTGCGCGGCGGGGACCACCCCCGCTGACCCGGCCACCGAGCCGCCCATCCGGACGAGCGAGATGGCGTCCAAGGGTCCATCCGCGGTCCGATGGGTACTCGGAGTGTTCCAGTTGCGCCATATCGCGTGTGGCCGATGTTACGGTCGCCCAGAATGAACTTCCTGCTCGTCGTGATGCTCGCAGGACTCTGGTTCTGGTTGCTCCTGCCGGGCGTCCTGCGAGATCGGCGTCCCCGTTCTCCGATCGCCTCCGTCGATGCCTTCGAGCGTTTCATGGACACCTTGGGCCCGCTCACCGACCCCCAGGCCAACACCGTAGATCTGGAAGGCCCGGAGTTCGCCGCCTTCCGGCGCCGCAGCGGTCGCTTTGCCGTCCTCCGGCGCCGGCGCAGGGTGTTTCGCGGCCTCATCGGCGCCGTGGTGACGACCTTTGCGGTGGCGTCGGTCTTCGGCGAGTGGGCCTGGTGGTTGGCTGGTACCGGGGCGACCCTGCTGGTCCTCTATACCCTCCTGCTGATCCGCATGCGGCGCCGGTCCGAGTTGCAGGACCGGGTGCGCCGCCTTCCCGAGCGTGACGAGGAGTACGGCGACCAGGTGCGCCAGGTGCGCGAGCGGCAGAGCCGGCCCGCGGTCGAGGGATGAGCATGCTCGACCTGAGCGACGTGCAGGCCGAGGCGCTGGCCCGACTGGAGGCCAAGCATCGCGCCCGCGAGGCGGCGCTTGCGACTTCGCGGAAGGCCACCCGCGCGGCCGCAAATGCCATCCGCGCCACCCATCGCGGGGATCGGGAGCGGGCGGAAAGCCTACTGGGGGAGTCCGCTGAAGCCCTGCGCGGCGCCAAGGCGGCGTGCGCCGGTCAACCCGAGGTCGAGCACGCCGGGTTCCTGGCCGACGCTCAGAAGGAGTACGCCGAGGCCGGGACCACCTTCGCGCTGATCACCGGGAAGCCGCTGCCCGGGCCGCGGGACCTGGGGGTCGGGGAGGCGGCCTGGCTGAACGGCCTCGCCGAGACCGTCGGGGAGTTGCGCCGCCACCTGCTGGACGTACTGCGGTCCGGGGACCTGGAGCGCAGCGAGTCGTTGCTGGCGGCCATGGACGACATCTACGCCATGCTGGTGACCATCGACTACCCCGAGGGCGTGACCGCAGGCCTGCGCCGCTCCACCGATGTCGCCCGAGCGATCATCGAGCGCACCCGTGGTGACCTCACCCTGGCGTTGGTCCAGGCGCGCCTGGAGAAGGCGCTGACCGCGCACGCCCGGGATGTGCTGGGATCCGATCCCGGCTGACAGCATGGCCC